>JBKCCF010000029.1:0-22818 GCA_046305255.1 Methylococcaceae bacterium | reverse complement strand
CAGTATCGGCCCACTTTGATTGAGTTTGACGCGCAGAGAAACCCAAGGGTCAGCGCCCGATGCAAACTCAAATTCAGCGAGAAGAGGCTTGGGATTATGCTCTGCAAACAGCAGAATTCGGCGAGTCCCGGGTAACAGGCTCGCTATGGTAATCGGAACGATCGCACCATTTTCTGCAATCTGTGGCAACTCGATTGTCACGGATGAACTAGGTTTCCAGTGCTGGCCGCCAAGCGCAGTAGCAAGCGTTTGCTGCAACCCGTCTGCAGGCAGTGGAGACTCTACCGACTTTTTCCTTTGCGCGGCCGATAGTTGTGTACCAAAACCCATCAACGCAACCATCCCCGCTAAAAATCGCAAAACCCTGCGGCGACCGGTGGCCGTAAAACCCGTTTCACTCATCTGATGCTCCGGTTTTGTGAAATCATATGACACGCGATGGCATGTCCTGCACTCTGGGTCGTCCCTGCTCACTTTCGGTTTGTTTCATCTATGTCCAGCATCAAAATACGTAGCAAATATCAGGGGACAGCTATCCTGCTACGCATTCTTATAGAACACCCCATGGAGACCGGTCGCCGCAGGGACAACGCTACCGGCACACTGGTTCCAGCCCATTTCATCACCACCATGCAGGTTCATCATAATGGAAAGCTGGTAGTCAAAGGCGCCCTGAGCACTGCTATATCACGAAATCCCTACCTGTCGATCAGACTGCAGAACGCGAACCCGGGCGATCGTATCAGTGTGCTTTGGCAGGATAATCTGGGCGGTCACGATAGCGCAGAGGTGACACTGGAGATTGATCCAACCTAAAAGCACCCCTTATCAAAGGGCATGAACTGCGCTCTCTAATCTGACAACCATAAATAGCAGCCCCGATCAGTCAGAACAGAAAATGGATACCGGCTGCGGGGCAACACGGGTTCCAGTACAAGCCATCAGGCCAAAAAGTCAAACATCACAAATTGGAAGGCGCTCAATTTGGTATAGGCTCGGGCTATACTGGCCTTACGCCCTGATCGGCATCCCACGTTTAGTAGGATTACCCTGGGTGAAATGTTTGTCATCTTCCCAACGCTAGCGCTACTGACGCGCCTGTCATCATGGAATAAAAAGCCGGCTAGCCAAGCTGCACAGTGCCAGTTAGCCTGCTAACCGCCGATGGTTAAAACAGATACACACATAGGAACCCTCACCATGAACTTCAGTCACTTGATCAATGATAAATCGATGATTGAGCGATTACTGCTGGTGCTGGTGGTTGGCATGCTTGGATATGCTTGCATGCAAATCGTGAGCCCGTTCATACCGCCCTTCATATGGGCGACTATCTTGGTACTTTCCACCTGGCCCTATTACCTGTCGCTCGCCACCGCGTTGGGTGACCGAAAGGGCTTGGCCTCGGGTTTGCTTACGACATTAATGTTGTTGGTCTTCGTGGTGCCAGCGATTCTGGCTTTTGACGCGGTCGGCAGCCATCTTCCGCTCGTTGATGACTGGTTGGTTCGGTTTATGGCCTGGCTTAAGGGAGAGCCACCGGAATGGCTGGGGCACCTGCCATGGGTGGGCGAGAAACTGGATGCCGACTGGCGTGGAGGCAGACTGCAATCGCTGGTGGACCCTGCAAAAATCCGTCCACTACTGACCACTCTGGGAAAATGGCTGTTACAAGGTGGGGCGGGATTGGCCCTGAGTGCACTTAACATCATTCTTGCCGTGCTGATGGCGGGGATGCTTTACTCATATGGTGACAAGGCAGCGTTAGTCACCCAACGCTTGGCACTGCGGATTGGCGGCGAAGATGCGCTGAAAGCCACCCAGATCGCAGCCAACACGATTCGCGGCGTGTCATTGGGCGTAATCGGAACCGCCATGATACAGGCCATACTGTCGGGGATAGGTTTTGCAATTGCTGGAATTACCGCAGCGCCCCTGTTAGGCTTGCTATGTTTTTTAGGTGCGGTAATGCAGATTGGTACCAGCATCGTATGGATTCCGGTCGCCGGCTGGCTTGTCCATCAAGGAAGTGATAACTGGGCCAGCTTTACTGTGGTCTGGGGGCTTGCTATCAATATCATGGACAACTTCGTCAAGCCCTACTTTATCGGGTTATCCAGTCCACTGCCTTTTTTGCTGATCATGGTCGGGGTGGTCGGGGGTCTTCTGGCCTGGGGCTTTGTCGGAATTTTTCTGGGTACGACCTTACTGGCAGTCGCCTACACGGTTTTCTTTGCATGGCTGGACAGCAAGGCCCCGCCTCCGAGAGAAGAGACTGGCTGTGTACCGGAATAGAGGCTTAGTTAGCTGCTCTACCAAAGAAACCGTTAGCTGATTGCCGCCTTACAACAGCCAGCCTTCCGCCAGACTCAGTCCTGTGCTCTGACAGTCACGTCGGCAAGTTGTCTCAGTTGATCTACAAAAGAACCGAATTCTCTCTGTCCTTCGCTACGCACAACAAACTGGCTGGCTGATGCCTGCTCCTGAGTGTCCTTGGCATCGGCCACCCCATCTTTAATCGCCGTCACAGCAATTACCAGTTGATCGCCATTTTCCAGTATCACATCGGTAAAGCTAGGCTTATCTGCGGTTGGCCTAGATGCCTTGAACAAGGCCACGACAAGTTCACTAGGAAGTTTGTCGTTATCACGACGAACTGAGTCCACCTTGACGACGGGCAGGTTCATATTCTTTGCAACTTCGGTCAACTGCTTGCCCGCTCGAACCTCTGCCAGCAGTGCCTCAGTGGTCTTTGCTGCCGCGGCACGCGCGTCCTGATCGCGGAGAAGGGCGATAATACGAGCCTTGACTTCCTCCAGCGGTTTATCGGATGCTGGCTGGTGATCCTTGATCCGCAACACCAGAGCTTTATTGTCGCTCATCTCTATCGGGTCGCTGTTTCGCCCCTGAAGAACTTCTTCAGTAAACGCCGCCTTCCTAACGGATTCCTCCATCGCAATCCCTTCGCCGGCATCTCGGGTGAAAACCCCGGTGCTCTGTATCGTCAATCCGAGTTGATTGGCGGCAGGTTCGAGACTATCTGGATGCTCGTAGGCCTGCTCGGTCAACTTCTGTCCGATATCATAAAAGCGGCTCTCAGCCGCATTTTGCTGTGCAGTTTTCAGCAGTTGCGACTTAACCTCATCAAAAGACTTTGTGGTAGCGGGTAGCAGTTCAGTCAGTTTGATCAGATGATAGCCAAAAGACGTTTTTATGGGCTCAGAAACCTCACCAAGCTTAAGTGACATCGCTGCCTTTGAGAAACTTTCTTCCTGGGCATCTTTGTCTAGATAACCAAGTTCGCCACCTTTTTTAGCAGAAACACTGTCGGCCGATGCCTCGGAGGCCAGTTTCGCAAAGTCTTCTCCGTTTGCAAGCCGCTGCTTGATGTTAGTGATTTTGGCAAGGGCGCCGTTGTCGGCCAAGTCAGTCTTGTCGTCAAGGGTGATTAGAATGTGGCTCAATTTCCTGCGCTCGGGGCTGCCAAAATTTGCTTTTTGCTCATCATAAAGCTTGTGTAGATCCTCGTCGGTCACTTGAACAGTTTTGGCAATATCGTCGAGACTGACACTCAGGTAGTCGATGGAGACCTTCTCTTCGTTCCTGAAATCAGCCCGACGCGCTTGGTAGTAGCTTTCTATCTCAGCATCAGAAATGACTCTGGTCGACGCTTTTAGAGAGACGGTTGCGTATTCAACATCGCGTTCCTGTTTTTTGAGTCTCAGCAGCGTGCCCAACTGATCTTTAGTCACAAAGGCCGTATCCAGCAAACTGTGCTGCACCTGCTCCATGACCAATGCCTTGCGAATCTGGGCAGCAAATTGATTTGCGCTCATACCCTGAGCCGACAGCATGATCTTGTATTTTTCTTTGTCAAACTTTCCATCAGTTTGAAAGTACGGAAGGGTCTGGATCAAGGCCCTGACCTGATCGTCATCAGCAGTGAGTGCTTTTTTTTCTGCCGTTTGAGCGATAACTTCCTCCTTGATGAGGTGCTCCAGTGCCTCGTGCTTCATCTTTTTTTCATCAAAATCGGCGATCCCTACAAGGCTGCTGAGGCTTTGCTCATAGGCACGCGTTACGTCCTTGTCCATGATTTCACGATCACCCACCACTGCGGCGGGAGTCTCGGTGCCGGTATCAATGTAGTTTTGAATTCCCCATAGAGCGAACGGGATTCCAACAGCAATCAACATTACCCATGCAAAAACACCTTGTGCACGATCACGAATCGTTTGGAGCATACCTGTAACCCTGTGACGATAAAAGTCAATAAACTGATATCGGAGCCTTGATTAGGCTCCCTGAATGGTGACAAAAAAAAACCCTGCTTATAAAGCAGGGTTTTTTCATCCACATTATTGGCGGAGCGGACGGGGCTCGAACCCGCGACCCCCGGCGTGACAGGCCGGTATTCTAACCAACTGAACTACCGCTCCAAAATGGTGGGTGCTGTAGGGATCGAACCTACGACCCTCGCCTTGTAAGGGCGATGCTCTCCCAGCTGAGCTAAGCACCCTGGAAAGCTGACTAGTTTACAGCATCTTTAAGTGCTTTACCAACTTTAAATGAAGGAATTTTCGCGGCAGCAATTGTAATGGTATCGCCAGTCTGCGGATTGCGGCCCTGACGCTCAGCTCTCTCCTTCACCTGGAACGAGCCAAACCCGACAAGAGAAACCGTGTCCCCTGCCTTGAGAGCCTCTGTCACAGCATGCACGAAACCATCAAGCGCCTTCGCACTATCGGCCTTGCTAAGTTCCGTCGCGTCGGCAATTGCTTCGACCAATTCCGCTTTATTCATCGAATCCCCCTAAAGTTCGGTTGAGGTTAATTTCTCGTGACTCACGCCAGCCTTGGTACGTTTTCTTTCACTCAAAGTCACCCGACGAATTTATCAGCACACCAAAACGGGTGTCAAGCCGCATGTTTATTGGCTTCAAGGGCCATATCGCCATTTCACAAAAGGTTCGGCATCAACGGCACCCCAAACAAGGCCCAACATCAATGCGCAACAAATCCCTTAGTTGGGCCTGGTAGGGCAACTCCAGCCTCGGCGGTTGCGGTTTTTATTGTTGGCTCGGGCAAGTACCGCAGGGCATGACCCAGGACATCATCAATCCAACGTACAGGAATAATGGTCAGATCTTGCTTGATATTCTTTGGAATTTCGGCGAGATCCCGCTGATTTTCATGCGGTATTAGCACAGTTTTTATTCCGCCGCGGTGCGCTGCCAGTAGTTTTTCCTTGAGTCCTCCAATAGGCAGAACTTCACCACGTAGGGTAATCTCTCCTGTCATCGCGACAGTGGAGTTTACCGGTATACCAGACAGTGCGGAGATCAGTGCAGTGCACATGCCGATTCCAGCGCTGGGCCCATCTTTAGGGGTTGCCCCCTCAGGTACATGGATATGTACGTCCTGTTTTTGGTAAAAACTGGCGTCTATTCCCAAAGATTCCGACCGCGTTCTAGCGACGGTGACGGCGGTTTGGATTGACTCCTGCATCACTTCACCTAGCTTCCCGGTATACGTTTGCTTGCCGGTTCCGGGCATGATTACGGCTTCTATGGTTAGCAACTCACCGCCCACCTCGGTCCACGCAAGCCCCGTTACCTGCCCCACTTGATCATTTTCCTCTGCCTGACCATATCGGAAACGGCGTACACCGAGATAGTCATCCAGATTTTTGTGGCTGACGTTGACCCGCTTTGACACAGGTTTCAACAGCAAACTTTTAACGACTTTTCTACATATCTTGGCAATTTCGCGCTCCAGGCTTCTGACACCGGCCTCCCGAGTGTAGTAGCGAATAATGTCGCGTACAGCGTTCTCGCTAATTTGGATTTCATTGTCCTTAAGTCCATTATTCTTGATCTGCTTCGGCACCAGGTATCGCAAAGCGATATTAATCTTTTCGTCTTCCGTATAACCTGCCAACCGGATCACTTCCATCCGATCCAGCAGTGCCGGGGGTATATTGAGTGTATTGGCCGTTGCAACGAACATAATTTCGGAAAGATCGAAATCGACTTCAAGATAGTGATCATTAAACGTATGGTTCTGCTCAGGGTCCAGCACCTCCAGGAGAGCAGAGGCGGGATCTCCACGGAAGTCCATAGCCATCTTGTCGATTTCATCAAGCATGAACATGGGATTGCGGGTTTTGACCTTAGACAGGTTCTGTAACACCTTGCCCGGCATAGATCCGATGTAAGTACGCCGATGCCCCCTAATTTCAGCTTCGTCCCTCACGCCACCCAGCGCCATTCGAACATACTTACGATTGGTTGCCCTCGCAATGGATTGCCCTAGGGAAGTCTTGCCGACACCGGGGGGACCCACCAGGCAGAGTATAGGCCCCTTGAGTTTTTTCACCCGTTGCTGAACCGCTAGATACTCCAAAATCCTTTCCTTTACCTTATCCAGTCCATAATGCTCTGCCTCAAGAATTTCTTCTGCATGGGACAGATCATTATTAACCTTGGAACGTTTTTTCCACGGCATACCAACCATCCAGTCGATGTAGTTACGCACGACGGTTGCTTCTGCCGACATGGGGGACATTTGCTTGAGTTTATTAAGTTCAGCCTCTGCCTTGGTTTTGGCATCTTCCGGCATACCCGACTTCTGTATCTTTCGTGCCATTTCCTCCATTTCATTAGGCGCATCTTCCATATCGCCTAATTCTTTCTGAATGGCCTTCATTTGCTCATTCAGATAGTACTCCCGCTGATTCTTCTCCATTTGCTGCTTAACGCGGCCCCGTATGCGTTTTTCCATCTCGAGCATATCGACCTCACCCTCCATCAGGGTCATCAGGCGCTCAATACGAGCGCTGATCTGGGGGGCCTCAAGCACCGATTGCTTATCATCGATCTTGATGGTCATATGCGCGGCAATCGTATCTGCCAGACGGCTGGGATCATCAATACCAGCCAGTGAGTTCAGTACTTCAGGTGGAATACGCTTGTTCAGCTTCACGTACTGATCGAAGGTACTAATAACGGTGCGAACCAGAACATCCATTTCCTGCTCATCCATGATGGGTTCGTCGGTTAGAGGCGATACCGATGCCAGCAACCCATCATCATCTAGACGGAAATCAAGAACTCTACTACGCTCCGCCCCTTCGACCAGCACCTTCACCGTACCATCCGGTAACTTCAATAGCTGTAGAATGTTGGATAAAGTACCTACGCGATAAAGATCATCAAATCCGGGGTCATCAACTTCAGCCTCACGCTGGGCCACCAAGAGAACCTGCTTGCTTTCCCTCATGGCGCTATCCAACGCGGATATGGATTTCTCCCTGCCCACAAACAGAGGAATAACCATGTGGGGGTACACGACCACATCGCGCAGGGGAAGCACGGGAATGAGTTTTTCCTGCTTCAAAAGGTCTGGAGTGTTGTTGTCCATATGGAAACCATGACAGTGAGATAAATTGAAGAATATGTTGATTACAGTAGGGGCATGTTCCGGTTAAAACAAGTGCCTACGCCCATATAGAAGCAAGAAAGCCCGCACTAGCGGGCTTTTGGGTCAAGAAATCACCTGATTTTGGTCTAGTCTGCGGCTACCCGCTGTTTTTCCTCCGTTTCGTAGACAATGAAAGGCTCAGTCTCACCGTTAATTACCTTGTCATCAATAACAACCTTGCTGATATTTTCAGCTGACGGCAACTCGTACATGGTATCTAGCAGCGTATGCTCAAGAATCGTCCGAAGTCCTCGGGCCCCCGTCTTGCGTTCCATCGCCTTGCGTGCTATCACCCGGAGGGCCTCTTCTCGGAACTCCAGCTCGCACCCTTCCATTTCGAACAGCTTCTTGTACTGCTTGACCAGAGCATTCTTGGGCTCATTAAGAATCCTTACCAAAGCATCTTCGTTGAGTTCCTCAAGGGTGGCCAAAACTGGCAGACGGCCGACAAATTCCGGTATCAAGCCATATTTGATAAGGTCTTCAGCCTCTACTTCACTCAAGACTTCGCCGACATTGCGACTATCGTCTTTACTTTTGACTTCTGCGGAAAAGCCAATACCACCCTTCTCAGAGCGGGCCTGAATGACCTTGTCCAAACCTGCAAAGGCCCCTCCGCAAATAAACAGAATATTAGCCGTATTGACCTGCAGGAACTCCTGCTGAGGATGTTTGCGCCCACCTTGCGGAGGAACCGAGGCAACAGTGCCCTCAATCAATTTCAGCAAGGCCTGTTGCACACCCTCCCCTGAGACGTCACGGGTAATCGAAGGGTTGTCTGATTTTCTGGAAATCTTGTCAATCTCATCAATGTAGACGATACCTGACTCCGCCTTTTCAACATCGTAATCGCACTTTTGCAGTATTTTCTGAATGATGTTTTCGACATCCTCACCTACATAGCCGGCTTCAGTCAGTGTTGTGGCATCGGCGATGGTAAACGGAACATCTAGCAGACGAGCTAGCGTCTCGGCCATCAGGGTCTTGCCGGACCCGGTGGGACCGATCAGGAGGATATTGCTTTTTGCCAGTTCCACATCATTCTTGCGTGCTCCACCTTGGGCGCGCAGACGCTTGTAGTGGTTGTAGACGGCAACAGACAACGTCCGTTTAGCCTTTTCCTGACCTATCACATATTCGTCCAGAACTGTCTTGATTTCTTTAGGCTTCGGTAGCTTGTCGACACCTACTGCCACGTTTTCCTGAAGCTCTTCTCGAATGATGTCATTACATAATTCGACACACTCGTCACAGACAAACACCGAAGGACCTGCAATCAGCTTTCTTACTTCATGCTGGCTTTTTCCACAGAACGAGCAGTAAAGCAGCTTGCCAGTCGTATCCTTACCCCGCTTGTCTTCACTCATGTTCATACCCCTCAAAAAATGTCCTGATTTGAACGCGAACCTGAGGCCATCTCGCCATCAAGTCACCCGACGATCAAGTACCTTATCAATCAAACCATAATTTGCAGCATCTTCTCCGCTCATGAAGTTGTCCCGATCGGTATCGGTCTGAATTCTCTCAATCGGCTGTCCGGTATGGTCCGCAAGGATTCGGTTGAGCCGCTCGCGTACCGCCAAAATTTCACGTGCATGGATGTCAATATCGCTAGCCTGCCCCTGAAAACCACCCAATGGTTGATGAATCATGACTCGCGAATGTGGCAGAGAGTACCTCTTTCCCGCAGCACCACCCGCAAGCAACAAAGCGCCCATACTGGCAGCCTGACCAATGCACAGCGTACTGACATCAGGCTTTATGAACTGCATGGTGTCATAGATGGCGAGTCCAGATGTGACCACACCCCCCGGAGAATTGATATACAGATGAATATCCTTATCGGGATTTTCAGACTCAAGAAAGAGGAGTTGAGCGATGATGAGGTTGGCCATGTAGTCCTCAACCTGACCCACCAGAAAAATTACCCGCTCCTTGAGCAAACGGGAGTAAATGTCGTAGGCCCGCTCGCCACGGGCGGACTGCTCGACAACCATGGGCACCAGACCGGTCGCACGAGTCGCGTTATCTCTTGGCATATGACTGTTAAACATGGAGTTCCCGTTCCTGGTAAATGACATCTGAATAGTTCCCTAGCGCCCGCCGGTAGCAGCCAGCATTAAGGACTGGAAAGATATGGGCTCCTCGACAGTCTTGGCTTTTTCAAGAACCAAATCCACGATCTGGTCTTCGACCACCATGTTTTCAACCTCGCGCAAACGGGCAGGATCAGCGTAGTACCAACGAACCACTTCTGCCGAGTCTTCGTAACTGGACGCGAGATCCTCAACGGCTAGCTTCACACGCGCCTTGTCAACGTTAACGCTGTAAGCATCAATCAATTTGCCGAGAATCAGTGCCAACGACACACGACGGCGAGCCATGGGTTGCATCTGATCACGCAATGCCTGCTCGTCAAGAGGTTGCTTACGCTTGCGGGCCGCTTCCTGATACGGCTTGATGATCTCATTTAGTTCATCCTGAATGAGAGAACCAGGTAGATTAAACGTATTACGCTCAAAGAGCTGATCCATCACCGAACTCTTGGTTCTGGATCTTAGCGCCCGATTCATTTCTCGTTCCATATTGGCACGAATATCCGCCCGGAACGCTTCTACATCACCCCCTTCAATACCGAACGCTGACAGGAACGCTTCATCAAGCTCGGGAATGATGCTTTCTTCAATCGCGGTGACTTCAACTTCAAAACGTCCTGTCTGGCCCGCCATTTTTTCTCCCGGATAGTCCTCGGGAAAATCAAGTTCGAAATTGAGTGTGCTCCCAACCTCGACCCCCGTTAATTTATCTTCAAAACCTGGGATCATCTGAGCAGAACCCAAGACGACCTGAAAACCTTCAGACCGACCGTTGGTAAAACTCTCCTCACCCAACCAGCCCTCAAATGAAATAACCACCCGATCACCTGATTCAGATGGCCTGTTGACAGAATTCCAACGAATCCGCTGCTCACGGAGACGAGTAACCATCCCGTCGATATCCTCATCACCAACAGTGCAGACGAATCGCTTCACGTCTAGAGTTTCAAGGGGCATGGGCACGAAATCAGGCATAACCTCGAAGTTCGCCTCATACTCAAGACCTTCACCCTCGTCTGCCTTATGAGCCTTTATCTCGGGTGCCCCGGCCGGTCTGATTTTTTCGTCGCGCAGGGCTTCATAAAAACTGGACTGAATCAGGTCAGACAGTACTTCTTCACGTACCTGCTGGGCGTAACGTTTCCTCACGACTGATTGAGGTACCTTGCCCGGCCGGAAACCGTCAATTTTTGCCTTCGCGGCCAATGATTGAAGGCGAGACTCGACTTGTGCAGCCACCTTTGCTTCGGGAATGCTGATGGTCATTTTTCGGCTTAGTTCGGACGTTGTTTCAACAGACACTTGCATGTCGCAGTCACCTCAGGCGGTTATAAAAACAAAGAGTTACCCCGATGCGATATTACACCGAAGTCGTAAGTCAGGCGAAAAGTCGGGAAAGTCTCAGAAGAATTCGCGTCATAACAGCCATGACGCCCATAATGCCAACGTGAGTAGGTGTTAAGCACGCGAACGAGGCGAGCAGTTCTTTGAATCCTTCGAAGCTGGACCGGGATACCATGGGGTACGCAGCCCAAGCCGACCCTCGTTTCATCCCTCATTCTACATCAGGAGGTGCACACGGTCATCTCGGCACTCCATACAGTCAAGGGAGAAATTAGTATATAGAGATTGAAAAGCTAGAGTCGGAATGAGCGTCAACCAGTGCCAAACAACCAATATAAAGCGTCCGGTCGCAGTTAATTAGAGTCGCTAACGCAAGGAAAAGCCACTATCCAAGGCCCTCCAGAGATTGGTGCGAATGGGGAGAATCGAACTCCCAAGGGTCACCCCACTGGAACCTAAATCCAGCGCGTCTACCAATTTCGCCACATTCGCGATATGAAGGGCTCACTTAAAAATCGAGCGAAAACCCCTCTATTACGTTGGGAATGATAGCACTGTCACGCGATTGCTGTGAAGAATGTTGAGCCGCGCCAGCCATAACCCTTACAACTTCCGTCAGTATCTATGCTGAAGAATCCAAGCGAAAACATTTCAGGCCCTTGTTGATGTTAACTTTTTCCATAAAACACAAACCAGGGACGCTACGTCAGTAGTCGACAACTACGGTAGCAGCAGTCTCGACGATGGTAGCCTCCCGTCCACTAAACCGTGCACTCGGCCGGCCATTCACCGTCATGCTTTTGATTGGATGCCGTAACGGTGGCTTCAAAATAATCTTTGATGGAGGCCTCGGCATTTGCCCATCCAATTCAAACCTCAGCTGGTTGCGGCCCACTTGCTGCACGCTATAAGTCAGGTCACCGAACCAGGTCGGCAAGTGCTTTACCCCTATTACTTGCCCAGTACTCAACCACTCCCACCACCAGTGCGTGATCCTGCTCAGATTCAAATACATACAGCGAGCGCACGGCACGAATGAATTCCGCCCCGATCCAGGCATGAGGCATATCACCTACAAACCTTGGTGCTGCAGGATCGCGCCATACCACTTCAGCCCACTGATGCCAGCCCTTGGGCCGTTGGCCGGACATCAGGAATGCCAGCAGCTTATGAGCATCACTACTTCGCCCTAACCTCACAAATGCCTCGACCGAGCGAATTTCATAGGGCGTGTAAGCATCCCATGACACAGCACCGCTCTGCCGCTTTTCCACATACTCTGCATACTCATCGAAGGTCCTCGCCAGAGGGCCCGCCGGCACCTTGTTTTCCTCGGCGGCGACGTTAATCGCGATGGCAGTGGCATTGACGTCAAAATCACCCAGTTCGACTGAGGCGGGCAAATAAGCGAGTTTTTTGTCCTTGATGGTCTTTTCAATAGCTGTATAGAGTCGAGTGCGAAAAGTATCCCGCAAGGTACTGAATTTACGCGAGTTGGGCTCGTCGGCCATGATCAACGCCAGTTCAGCAGCATCCTTCAGTCCCCGCAAAACCCAGAAATCATCCCAAAATGCATGGACCGGGTGGCTTGAATAACCTTCGTGGCTTATGGATTCGGGCACCAAACCGTAAAATTTTGATTTCTCACCCGATTGATAGTCCAAAGTCATACGCTGCCGCATAAGCCCCTCGATGTAAGCGACGGTCTTGACCACCTGGGACCACAATTCCCTCACCAACGTCGGATCACGTGCATAACGGTAGTATTCAGCCAAAATGAAGATGAACTCACCAGGGCTATCATTCTCGGCTACATCCTCGGGCCCGCGCCGGGAGACACAACAGGGAATCTTGCCATCCGCCTGCTGAAAACCGGCATACCATCGGATGAAATCGCGCACCTCATCCTGATAGCCGAGACCCAGCAGGGCTGATGAGATCATAGCGGCATCGCGTATCCAGCAGCGCTCATAGGTTCGCGATCCAGGGTAGAAGGCAGGCGGATCACTGTGAATCAGGATGTAGGCGAGATTACTGTGGACCGCATCAATCAGTGTCTGGGCAGCAGCAGGCCCCATGAATTCAGGACCACTCAGGCGGTTCTGCCAATAACGCCTTGCCAATAACAAGGCGTTCGGACGTTTGTCGCCATTCCGCGTAGTATCGTCGCCGGCAGACTCCGCACCATGACCCGGCAGAATCAGGGAAACTTCTGATGTACCCAAGGGTGGGATAACCGCATCATAGGCCAGTACACCTTCCGCATAGCCCGCCTCATCCTCTACCGTCTGGGCTGGCGGCACATGGCCCAGAGCCAGAAAGTCGACGATGCTTCCCTCATGGAAACGGCCGAAGCCCATTCGGTTTGGCACAGTCTCGGGTATAACACGCCAGTGCTCGTTGACCGTGATACCGTCTCGCTCCTTTCCCAGCGTCCTCAACTCGGAAAAACCACCGAGCATGTTAAGGGACTGCCACGGCGGGTTAACCTGAAACGGGCGCAAAGCCAGGAACAGACTAATTTTTTCCGGCTGCCTGCCCTGATTCTGTAATCGGTAACGGACGTGCAGATCATCACCTTCGCCCGCATAGGCCATGATTTCGAGGCTCATAGAACCGTGCTGCCAAGTCACCGAGGGTAACGGCAAGCCATGTGGGGGCAGGCTTTGACTGACTTTTGCTTCATACCAGGTCACCAGTTTACCGGCCTGATAGATAAAGGGTTCAATGCTAAATCCACCGCGATCTATCTCCAGCGCCCCATCTTCATTTAGCAGAGCTTCGCGCTGGCTGACACCCCCTCCAACAACGGTAAAGTAGCTCTGTCGCCCCAGAAAATATTTGGGATAACGCCCCGCCTTATCGGCTTGTGCCACAGTCCGAAAAAAATGATTGGGTGTACCCGCCTCGGCTACAGTCAACACTTTCAGGTTCCTGATGCAGGAAGCGGATCCGGCGTCGCCAGTCAACAGACGAAACCTAAGATAGCGCGTCACTGTATCCGGCAAGTCTATTGCGGCATGTCCAACATGACCTTGTTGAATGGTGCGAAGGCCCTGCCAGTCATGGCCGTCAGTGGACACTTCCAACCGATAACGCTGGGATGCCTCACGGCCACACCACTCAATCTGGATACCGCTGATATCAGCATCAACACCCAAATCAACCTGCAGGGAGGGTGCACGATCCATGGGGCTACTACGCCACGCGGTAGCGGGGTCGCCATCCATGACTGCGGAGGGTCTGTGACCGGGCGCAAAACCACTGGCCTCAACCTGAATTTTTCCAGGGACCGCTGCAGCTGAATGGCGACGCTTAACCGCAAGATCGCGCAACCAGATCACTCCCCTGCCGGCTCGTAACGGCGTAAATGACCACTCGATGTTATCAATGTGCCGCGGTGTTGCTCTGCTTGAGCCAGCCACCCACTCCAGCGACTGCGACGGCACGATCTGGACTGCCCAGTGGGTCGGCCAATGCGCCTGATAGTGGCGCCATGCCCATGTACTCTGGCCTGATATCTCACTCATCTTGAGCTCAATATCTGCATCGGTCGCTTCGGCACGCATCTCAATCGCAAGCTCATAGCTTTCCGGCAGGTTTAAATCGACCGTTTTCACAAGCGAGATGATGCCCATGTTGGCGGGATAATCGTAATCTAGCCGCATACCCCCTTCAGACTGCGTCAGGCTGCAGCGAACACCGGGGGAACACTGCAGACGCCAGCCCTCTGCTGAGATCGACGCAGGTGGAAAATCGGAATCTGCGGCCGATAACAGCGGAGCCATGACAGAAACGAGGATCAGTATCCACGATTGAAACCGGCCAAAGAGCCCATTTGCCGAGAGGATGCCGGGGGGACTTATGCTAAGATTTTGCGTTGAATACACTTCACTTTACGCGGCGCGCCGGCAAGAACGGAAACCTCATTGAAAAGGGGTATGGGACAAGACCACAAGAAGGCTCACGTCATCAGGAAAAATCATGTTCAAGATCAATTTTGACGAGATGTTATCTCACCCGGTACACACCAGCGCTTTCGTTGCCATCTATGCGCTACTGCTGTTCCTGCCGTTGCTACGACCGCCAGTCATTCTGACAGCCCTGCTGGTGACCATTCTGGTTTATCTGTCGATGTATTTTGGTGCTCTTTTCGCCCAGCAGTCCGACCCAGGACACTGATCGCAACCTCGGTATCGACACAGACTGCCGAGACAAACGTTCACCTATGACGCCATCAGAGCACCTCCATACTGCCAGCCTGATCAGACGTATGGCAGCACTTGCCTATGACGCCCTGTTGCTCATAGGCCCCCTCAGCTGCGCCACTCTGCTGGCCTTGATGCTAAGGGGCGGCAGAGCGTTTGACGCCCACGATCCATGGTTTAGCGGCTACCTGGTTTTAGTCTGCATCCTTTTCTTTGGCTGGTTCTGGCGTCATGGCGGTCAAACGCTAGGCATGAAAGCCTGGCACATCAAGCTGGTAACCTATGACTCAAGCCCCCCCAGCTGGGGTCAGGTATTCACCCGCTGCTTGGTCGGGATACTGTCCTTGGCAGCGGCAGGGCTTGGTTTTTTCTGGATACTGATCGACAGGCAAGGGCGTAGCTGGCACGACCGTGCATCCGCAACCCTGATCATCGTGCAGCAGGAAACCCCACGCCAACCAAACTAAGCCCCTGATACTGATTGGGAAGATACTCACTGAACGGGGCATACCTTTGAGTCATGCCCCGCCAGAGAAGCGGATACCGCGTCAGTCTTCTACCGATGGCGAGCGGTGTTGCTTGACCTCTCCGCGCTGGATGCGAACATACTCCTCCAACTGACGCGTGGCAGCGGCAAAAGCGTCCCGCAAGGCGACATAAACATCCTCGTGCGATTGCTTGTCATGATGATCTTTGCTGACCACCAGATGCTTGTTAGGAACACTCAGGTCGATTCTGACCTTGTAGAGATTACCCTGATGCTGATGGTGATGCTCTGCCTCCACAGCCACCCGACAACTGGTGATATGGTCGTAAAACTTCTCCAATTTGGCGGCTTTTTCCCGCACTCGCGCCTCCACTGCATCTGAGTGTGGTAAGCCCCTAAAGGTGATTTCGAGTGGTAATTGCATAGATCCTTCCATTTATTTGAAACCAACAGTGTAACCAGAGCCGCCACCGGGAATCTGCAAGTAAGTGGGTGAATCCACACCAAAACAACGGCATTTCATCAAACTTCCCGCTGACCCTGGGTTCTGTAAGGTCTGTTTTTGATTCAGGATGTATCCGGCAGACATACTGACCATCGCGACCGGTCGGCATTCCCTATCCGGGACACCCGTTGCCATGATAAACAAACCGTAAACTCTCTGTCGAATAGCGTGGACATCTTGTAGCATACCCAGCGCCCCAATGGGTCAGCCAAAGCCAAAGCGCGACGACCACATCCACCTTACCTCCGAGGAGTACCGATATGACCGAACGCACCGCTGTATACACCGAGGATCAAATCGTTGAACGCCTGCAGAGCGAACTACCGCACTGGTACTTCGAAAACGGCTGGATCAGAAGAAAGTTTCGCACCAGCGGCTGGAAATCCAGCCTGATGGTGGTGAACACGGTAGGCCACCTGGCTGAAGCCGCCTGGCACCATCCCGACCTCACCGTATCCTATGCTTTCGTGATAGTGAAACTGGCCACTCATTCGGCAAAAGGAATCACCGAAAAGGACTTTGCCTTGGCCCGCAAGATTGAGGATGTCATTCAGTGGCAACCCGGAGCCAGTGGCGAAGGTACGCTGGAAGGCACACCTGACGACCCTCGTTTCAAGCACGTGAAATACGATACCTGAGTCTTTCAGGATAGACGCCGCAAATCCCTGCTGATGTCGCTTAGGTACTATAGATAGCGAAATAGCACCCCATGAGTCAGGGCCTGGTTTGCAGAGAAACCTTAGTGATGCCCGCATGCTGGGCGATTGCCATAACCGCTGCGGCCTTGCCGTAGCTGACACTTTCATCAATCTCGAACTGCACGGTTACATCCTCCCCCTGCGCTCGCAGGGCGGCGAACTTCTCCGCGAGTTGTTCCCCAGTGAGCTTCTCTTTGTTGAGATAAGTGTCGCCGAGCTTATCCACACTTACCAGCGTCACAGGGGACGCAGGAGCGGGGGCAGCGGCTACGGTCTTTGGCAAGTTCACACCTACCGATTGAGTCAATAGCGGTGCTGTCACAATAAAAACGACGAGCAGCACCAGCATCACATCGACCAGCGGCGTGACATTTATTTCACTCATGGCCTCCTGATCGTTTTTATTGCCGAAGCCCATTTCAGTCTCCTTTGGTCAGAGAAAAGCCGGTTTTCATGGCCAAATGCAGAAAATCAGTCGCAAAATTCTCAAGATCAGCTTCGGTCAATTTTACCCGACGGAGGAAATAGTTGTAGGCAAGAACTGCGGGAATAGCCGAAGCAATACCAATAGCCGTCGCGATCAGGGCCTCACCGATAGGCCCTGCCACGACATTGAGACTGGCCGACCCTGCCGCACTAATATCCTGCAGCGCGTGCATGATTCCCCATACCGTGCCGAAAAGCCCTATGAAGGGTGCCGTACTGCCAATGCTCGCCAACAGGGTGAGACCTTGTTCCACGCCATGCCGCTCCTGCTGGATGCGCTGACGCAAGCTGCGCTCGAGGATATCCTGACGACCGCCGCTGGATTGCAGACTGGGAGCGTTTTCACTGTGGGTATCACGCAAGACATCGAAGCCCGTCTTGGCAATCCTGGCCAGAGGCCCGGGCAAAGTACTAAGTTCAGCTGCGGCAGCGAGGCTAGGGGCGCCCCAGAACGCTGCACCATACGCCCGATTCGCCCGCTGCATCCGCCAGTGCTCGAAGGTCTTGAGGATAATAATGGCCCATGCAATTACGGAGAAGCCGATCAGTATCCAAAGGGTAATAGAGACGATGTGACTCGAAGCAAACGCTGGCATGAGATAAGGCCTCGTTGTGACGTTAATTCAGATTAAAGTTGATGGGGACATTGACGACACTGTCGACAGGTTGATCGCCGCGCCTGGCTGGGACAAAGTGCCAGTTGCGAACGGATTCAAGGGCGGCCTCGTCAAGAATCTCATGCCCGCTGGAACCGGCAACAGTGACCTGCCCTGCCCGGCCGCTGGCAAGAACCTGTACACGCAAGATAACCTTGCCCTCCCATTGTCTGCGTTTGGCCATTTCCGGGTAGTCGGGTCTGGGATTATGGAGATAGGCGGCATTCACCTTGGGACCCTCATAGGCCTGGCTGCCGCTACCTTCGGCCTTGGCCGTCTCCACAATTCTGGCGGATCCCCTGGTTTGTCCTGCGTCGGGCTTCGCATTGGCTGCATTGACCAAAGCGCTGGAATCGGTCGATGACAGAGGTTCTTTGGTTGAAACTTTAGGCGCGGGACGGGGCTCTGGTTCGAGCAAGGGTGGCCTGACAACTTCAGCCTCGGGCTTGGCCTGGGGCTTGGGTTTCGGTTTAGGTTTTGCAGCCGATTTCTGCTTTTCCAAGGCAGGTTTTGGTTTGGGCTGAATCTCCGACTTACTGTCGGGGGCCGGGGGCGCTACGGCAGACGAAAGAGCCGCAGATGCGGGGGCGGCCGTAAGCGTCACCTCCATCGTTGGAATCGGTTGCGGCAGGCTGTCCGGCCTTAGGTCAAGATAAGCTCTCAACTGCCAGACTGCGACATGCAGCAATGCAGAAACACAGATCACCAGGACCAGGCGAAGGCTGTGAGGCCAAGAAGCAGTGTGTTGGTCCAGGGACATGGGTTCCGTCATTAATGGGAACAGTCGCTTGAGGCAGACGGACGATTACGGGCCGCCGTCATTTTCGCCAGAACGCGGGGGTGAACAGGATCAGGGCCGTGAAGACCTCAATACGGCCGAGAAACATCGCCAGCGTGCAGATCCAGGTCTGAAAATCGGAAAGCCCCGAATAATTGGAAGCAGGCCCCACCTCACCCAGCCCTGGGCCCGCATTGTTGATGCTGGCGATGATGCCGCTAAAGGCCGAAATGAAATCCAACCCACTAATCACCAGCAGAAGGGTGAGTATCACGATACTCATGAAATAGACGAAGATGAATCCCAGCACCGACAGTATGATCGGGGAACTCAGAACCATACCGCCCAGTTTCAAGGGGTTTACCGATGCCGGGTGAACCAGGAGGAACATCTGCAATTGGCTCTGCTTAAGCAAAATCAGCGTTCGCATCATCTTGATACCACCCCCGGTTGAACCGGTACAGGCAGTGATGGAACTCAGGAACAGCATCCAGAGCGGGGCGAAAATTGGCCATTCGTTGAAGTCAGCACTAGCAAAGCCGCAATCGGTTCCTATGGAGACCAGATTGAAGCTGGCATGGCGCAGTGCCGTCGGGAAATCCGGATAGGTACCATAGTGCCATAGATACAACCCCAGCCCTAGACAACTGCCAAGGGTCAGCACCAGAAAGGGACCGGCCTCAATATCATTGCGATAGGATGCCAGGCTTCTTTCCTGGAAAGCCATGAAATGGGTGGAGAAGTTCATGCCTGCCAGCAACATAAAAACAATCAGGACGACTTCAATTTCCGGAGAATTAAAATAGCCGACACTCGCGTCGTGGGTCGAAAATCCACCAAGGCCCATGGTTGCAAAGGCATGACAGACTGCGTCCAGCCAGTCCATACCGGCAAGCCACAGCGAAATGATGCAGGCCACCGTAATCAGGCTATAGATAATCCAGAGATTTTTGGCAGTTTCCGTGATACGGGGTGTCAATTTGCTGTCTTTGATTGGACCGGGTGTTTCCGCAACAAAGAGCTGGCGCCCACCGATCCCGAGGACAGGCAGAATGGCCACCGCCAGCACGATGATGCCCATACCTCCCAGCCAGTTGAGTTCATGGCGCCATAAATTGATGGCAGCTGGCAAATAATCAAGGTTGGTCAGCACCGTTGAGCCGGTAGTCGAAAGGCCCGACATAGTTTCGAAGTAGGCATCGGTAAAGGATAGCCCCTCAATCGACGACATCAGCGGAAAAGTCGCGAAGGCCGCCATACCCAGCCAGGCCAGCACCACCAGAATGAAGCCATCCCTCGCTTTCAGCTCCTCCTGAAAAGGCCTGTTCAGCACCCACAGCACCAAACCCACACCAAAGGTCAGCAACATGGCCTGAGCAAAAATCATGAGGCTGCCATCCTCAAAGATCAGTGCCGTCAAAATCGGCAGAGAATAGGTCATGCTGAAGACCATCAGCATCAAACCGAAGATGCGGGCGAGCGAAAGTAACCGGATCACAGCACAGTGATGGAGTAGCTAGGGGCCTGGAATTTCAGGAGGCCGGCGTCAAAAGAATCGGGCATTGATGAAAAAATGAGTAGCGATACTTCCGGCATAACCCAATGCAATGACGGGTGCCCATTTTAGATGGGCCATGAAAGTGTAAAGACCCTTGGTCTGACCCAGCAGCCCTACCCCGGCTGCAGAGCCTATCGCCAGTAAACTGCCCCCAACGCCAGCAGTCAGGGTAACCAGCAGCCATTGACCCTCAGAAATATCAGGCGCCATGGTGAGTACAGCGTACATGATGGTGCCATTATCAATAAAGGCCGATACAACACCGATCAGAACATTGGCGATCGTTGGATCCAGATCGGTGTAGAGCGCATTGGATGCCACAGTGAGGTAGCCGATAAAACTGAGGCCACCCACACTGACCATTACCCCGTAGAAAAACAGCAGAGTATCCCACTCCAGTCTGGAGACATTGTGAAAGACATCGAAATAAGTGCTGTCGCCGGCAGGTTCTGCCGGAATATCAACGAGGTCACGAGCTGTGGGCACATCGGCTTTTGGGTCAAGATCGTCCAGACTAGGCCCCCTGCGTGAACGAAATAGATAGAAGAAATAAAAACTTAGATAGCTCAACCCGGCCAGCATCCCGGCAGCGGGCGGCAGTTCGAGAAAGTTTTCGAAACAGACCGCAGTGACGATAGTCAGCAGGAAAAGAAAAATAATACCCAGCGCCCCCCGGCGCATGGGTTCGGCATGACCTGCTGCTGCCGGACGTTGCTTCGGTATCCAAAAATGCATGATGCTGGCTGGCAATACAAAGTTGACGGCGGCGGGCAGGAACAGGGTAAAGAAATCAGTAAACGGCACTACGCCCTTTTGCCAGACCAGCAAGGTGGTGATGTCGCCGAAAGGGCTGAAGGACCCCCCGGCGTTGGTCGCTACCACGATATTGACGCACGCGATGCTAATGAAGCGGCGATTATTCTTCGCCATCGCCAGTAACACGGCCCCCATCAGCAGAGCCGTGGTGAGGTTATTGCACACCGACGACATAAAAAAGGACAAAATACCCGTGATCCAGAACAGCTTTCTGTAGCCAAAACCACGACTTAAGAGCCAAACCCGCAAACTGTCAAACACCCCACGCTGCTCCATGGCATTGAGGTAGGTCATGGAGACCAGGATAAACAGAAACAGCTCGGCATAAACCTCCAGGCTGGCCCTGAAGGCATGGCCCGACTGCTCCCCCATGTCGCCACGCACGTAGATGATCGAAATCAGCACCCAGATCAAGCTGGCGGCAAAGACCATGGGTTTGGACTTGCGCAGCATGGTGGACTCTTCGAGCATCGCCAGAATGTACGCCGAAAAAAACACGGCAATGGCGGCGTAGCCCACCCAATGGCGCGTCAAATCCAGCGGCACAGCGAATGTTTCAATCGCAAAACCCTGTGTCGGCAGAGCAGCCAGCAACCCAAAAACAGCAGATCGAATAACAGAAGACATAGGCGATGGAAACCACGAAATCATAGTGAGTTGGACGCGTGCAGCAGTGAATCGCTGTGACTTAAATCAGTAGCACCAACAGGCGCCAAACCGGATGGCTCAGGAATGATACCAACTTGAATCCATCAGCCATAGCCGAGCGAATCGTGCCCCATTTTTCCGATCATGCTGATGATTCACAGTCGCTCCTTCACAACGTGGTAAATCTCCTCCGTCCGCTCAGCGATGCCCTGCGTGATACGCTCAAGCCGCTCCAGTCGGGATCCCACAAAAGACGGATCCTTGATGACACGCACATTGACATGCACATTAAGCGCTGCGCTTCGCAATGCCGCATAGGCCGCCATCACGGCGACGCCCGCATCGCTGACGACATTACGGTTGCCCTTCGCCGCAACTATCCCACTCAGTTCTATAACTTCGGCACAGGTCTGTGCACAATTCAACGGGACATCGGTAGCCGCTTTCAATGCCTCCTGTATCACGGTGCTTCTGACCCATTTTTCATCGTCTGTCTGCTTGGGCATACCGTAACCGGCCATGACAGCGTCGAAGGCAGCAACATCGGCACGCACCATGTCGAGCAATTGCTCCCGAAGTGCCTCGGCACGGAGCAGGGTTTGAGCCATCTCGTCCTCAACCGCTTCGTGATTTTTCTTGCCTATCGTGAGATTGCAGACCATTGAAACCAGTGCACCCGCCATAGCCCCCATGATGGCAGCCGCACTCCCGCCTCCTGGGGTAGCCGACTTACTGGCAAGTTCATCAAGGAATTGCTCAACGGATTGGTCTTTAATCATGCCTTTTAGCTCCTTTTACCGCCTTTAGATTAAGGGCTCGAAATTATAAAGCAAGGTCCTGACTGCATCGCAGGATTTGCCAGACGCTGGCCGGTGGGTTAATTTCCCAGTCAGGATTTTGCCGCACCACCGTAGAATTCAAAAATTTCCAGCGCGCCGAAGCCATCCCACCCACTCTGCCTGACGCAAACCAAACTCCAGCCCGATGAAAAAACTGCTATTGCAATTTGATACCGATCAACACCCTTCGGTCTTTGACACTGTGGTTGCCTATGATG
>JBKCCF010000028.1:0-16312 GCA_046305255.1 Methylococcaceae bacterium | reverse complement strand
GCGACGACCAACCCCGCCGCTCCCCCACCGATAACGCAAAGATCAAATTGAGTGCTCATAGTGCCCGTTCCGTGCTGAGCCAGACCCTGATGTCCGGCGGTTGGTAGGCCCTCATGCGGGCAAGGAGGCGAGCTGGAGAGGTGTCCGCCAGCAGCATGCTGCGGTTGTCCGGCCTGAGAAAGCCTTCAGCCACAGCGTGATCGCACAGCGTCAGCAGTGGTGCGAAATAGCCGGCAACATCCAGTACACCTATTGGTTTGCGGTGGAAGCCCAGTTGCCCCCAGGTCAGTATTTCAAATAGCTCTTCGAAGGTGCCAAATCCACCGGGCAATGCGATAAAACCATCGGCCAGGGCCGCCATACGAGCCTTGCGGGTATGCATGGAGTCGACGATTTCAAGACGGCTGACGGCGGCGTGATCAATTCGTTCGCCTTCGAACTCGCGGCCGACCAGTGCCTCGGGAATCACCCCCGTCACCTGACCGCCCGCCGTCAGGCAGGCATTCGCGACTAGGCCCATCAGACCGACATTGCCGCCGCCGTAAACCAGTTCCAGTCCCTGTGTTGCGATTAATGTGCCCAAGGCGGTGGCGGTTTGGGCGTAGTCCGCTCGCTGCCCAACGCTGGCGCCGCAAAATACGCAGATTCGCTGGAGCTGTGTTGGGTCTGTCGGTAGGTCTGGAGCCATGGTGATGGTCGGTTGATGCTTGGGGTATTGCCGCGGGCTGACTGTGGCGAGGGACCCGCCATGCCGGGTGGTGTGTTTCGAAAGTGGTCGAGGTCGTCGTGGGTGGGGTTACGGGTTGGAACCGCTTGGGGCCAGTCGAGCAGCGCCGTGGGCCAGCGTTTGCCATCAGGTCTCGGTCGGCAGCGGTTTGCCTGAAGCCGCATGAAGCGTCAGGGCCGGAATGTGGTGAATGTCTACCACGATACCACGCTCAGGTGCTGACAGAAGAAAATCGCGCAAAGTGCCCAAAATGTCCTGGTCAATGAATTCGGCCCGGCCACCATCAATAATCACCTGTCCACCCGTTTCGATCTGGCTTAATAGTTCGCGCAGCAAGGCCTTGTTGAGAAACGATACATCCTTTCTCAGGCGCAGCAGGTAGTGGGAACCCTTGCGTGTCAGCGAAATCGCAGCATGAAAGTTGGCCTTCATGACGAAAAAAATACCACAGACCATGCCAACGGCGATGCCCTTCAACAGATCAGTGGCCAGTATTGCGGCAACGGTGATCAGGAAGGGGATGATCTGATCATGGCCGCGGCGGTACATCTCGACAACGAGGGTAGGGTTTGCCAGTTTGTAACCGGTGATGAGCAATATGGCGGCAAGTGCGGCGAGTGGAATGTAATTGAGCCAGTGCGCGACAAACAGAATACTGAGCAGCAGGAGCACCCCATGCACGAAGGCCGCTACCTTGGTTTTCCCGCCGGCATTGACATTGGCCGATGTTCGAACAATCACCGCAGTGATGGGGATGCCGCCCAACAGCCCGCTAAGAATGTTGCCAAGCCCCTGCGCCTTGAGCTCACGGTTGGTGGGGGCTACCCGTCGCAGGGGATCAAGCTTGTCGGCGGCTTCAAGGCTGAGCAGGGTTTCAAGGCTGGCGATGATGGCCAGGGTTACCGCGAGGCGCAATACATCAGGGTTGGCATACTGGGAAAAATCCGGTGACACCATGTGTTCAAGAATGTCGCGGGTGTTTTCAAGTTCCGGCAGGCTGACCAGATGATGGTCGGCAATTGCCAGCGCAGTGCCTTCGCTGGCAACGTTGAATAACACGCCCCAGACAACTGCGACGAGAGGTCCCGGCACCCTGCTGAATACCGTGCTCGCTTTTATTGCAGGGGTTTCCCAGATCAGCATGATGAGCACGGCGCCGCTGCTCACCAAAGCCGCGCCGGGTGAAATAACGCCAAGCGACCGGACCAGTTCGGACCAGGTATTGCCCGGCGTTTCAGGGAAATAGGTTTCTTCTCCCATCAGGTCTGCGCCATAACCCACCGCGTGTGGCAGCTGCTTCATGATGAGGATGAGCCCGATCGCGGTCAGCATGCCCTTAATGACGGCGGAGGGGAAATAGGCACCGATCAAACCCGCTCGCAAGTAGCCGAGGATCAGTTGCATCACACCTGCCAACACCACAGCCAGCAAAAAAGCCGGATAGCCACCGACACTCTCAATGCCTTGCAGAACAATCATGGTAAGCCCTGCCGCCGGACCGGAGACGCTGAGCTGGGATCCGCTGGCCCAGGACACCACGATGCCACCCACGATGCCGGCAATCATGCCGGCCATTAGTGGCGCGCCCGAGGCCAGCGCTACCCCGAGGCAGAGCGGTAGGGCGACCAGAAAAACAACAATTCCGGCTGGAATGTCATGGTCGAGTTGGCGAAAGTAAGTCCAGGCCCCTGTGTGTTTCATGCGGATGGTGTCTCCGTTACGCATTGATCAGGGGATGATTTAATCAATCGTTCAGGTTCATTGCAACCATCATGGTCTATAAAAACCATAATGACGGTTTATTTGGTCCTTCTTTTGGGCGGTAAAGGTGCACAGCCACCCACTCGGGGGACGGTGGCCTTTCAGCCGGCCGCCAATCCTCGCGTGGCCACATCCCTGTTGGGTGCGCTCACGTGCGGGCAACAGACTGCAACACGCCTCAGCCAGATATGGCCCGGCCGCCCGGTCAAGTCTTCACCTTTGGCCCTCAGGATTAAATCCAGGCGGCGTTTTCATCCATGGATAGCCCTTTCGGGCCAGTGTGTAGCCGAAGTCAAACAGGGCCTGCATGAAGCCCCTTTCAAAATCTTCGGTGTGGGCCACTTTGAAAGACGGTCCGATGAAGGCGAGGTTGTAATCAATCTGATCCTGTTTCGTTGTCAGATACATGCGGTAGAGATCCCCGAGTCCCTGTGACTGGATCAAGGAGGAGATCGCCCGCTGAACAATCGGCAGTGTCCTTCGGTTGACCTGTGCCCATTCCTGATCCAGTCGGGCATTGCGGATGATGTAGAGTTTTTTTTCGCGTTGCTCCTGCCGCTCTTTAAGCAGTTTGGCGACCTCAAGGGTCGGTGGGTAGAGAAAAACCTGAGTAGAGGCCCCTCCATCGACATGCATTTCCTGATAGTGGCGCCGGTTGGCTTCGACATCAATCAAGACCGGCGGAAAAGCACCCGGAATAGCGGCCGAGGCAATCATCAGGCTACGAACCAGCTCCAGCGCGTTAGGGTGACCGCTTGCCGCAATTTTGGTGAGATTCCAGATCACCGGAAGTTGCGCATCCAGGTTGGTCGTTGCCACGAGAAGCAGCCTCCCCTTTTTATATTGTTCGGCGATCGCCTCCAGCATATTCTGGTCGATATACTTCTCAAGTAATTTCCACAAGGGTCTGTTATCGGCCATTGCGTCATCCCACACGGCCGCCGTAAGGTTCCGTGGCACCAAAATATCGTCCTGTGACACCCCGGTGTAGATGTCTTTGAGTTGCTTGTCATAGTTCGGGCCCAGAAACGCAAAAGGCGCTATCAAGGCACCGGTGCTGACACCGGTCACCAGTTTGAAAGAAGGCCTGTCACCTGCAGCCGACCAGCCTACGAGCAGCCCGGCACCGAAGGCGCCTTTATCCCCGCCCCCTGACAAGGCCAGATACGTTGCCGGCGGTAATTGACCCTTGCCGCCCTGTGCAACGAAGGCCGCTTTCTCGCGGTAAAAGGACGCAACGCCCTCCGCAGCAAGACGCTTGACATCTTCGGGGACGGCCGGTGAGTACCGCACACCAGGCATCCCCGATACTTCCGCCTTGGACTGAATGGCAAGCGGAACGGCATCGCGTCGGTAAGGGCCGGAACACCCGAGTGTGGCGAGCATGGTCAGTACCAGCAGGCCATGCAGCGACCGTCGGGTTTGAATGCCGGCAATATGTAGTGTGCTCGTCATGGTCGTTCGGAGGGTTGGGGGGTATAGGGTCTCAGCCCCGAGCGAAAGGGGGCGCAGGTCTTGTGCTGGCGCTTTATGCGGAGGGGTGAATCCTGGCGCATACGTTTACAGGGGGGGGCCAGGCATCCGACAGCAACCGACGAAATGATCAGTTTTCAAGGGTGATTCTGGTGATCTTCGATCCCTGAATACCCAACCCCCCCATAAGCCCCGGTTGGCCCAAAATGAAGGCATAAACGTCGCTCCTGGCGGTGGTCGTGGTCAGCGATTTTGCAAGTCCGGTGTCAACCACTACCACGCTCGGCCCCACCCCCACCTCCCAGCCACTGCTCTGGTCCAGGTAGTTCAGCGCGCTATCTTTCATAAAGAACATGGCGTAATCGAACGACTGCACGCCCGCCTGCAAACCATAGGAACCGGCAACGAGATTGTAATACCCCATGGTTTTGCCCCTTTGCATTAGCGCCCCGGTGCCATACTGCGCGCCCCCTATAAATCCGGCTTTCAGGACTCCCGGGAAAACAAGAATCGCTTTCGCATCCTTCGACAACTGCTGTGCAGCGGGCATCGTCGCGTAAAGAGTGCGAAGAGCCGCACGGGCTTTGGCATCAACACTCGCTCGAGTGGTAGAGACAGATGTGTCCCTGAAAATTTGGCACCCTGAAAAGAACAGGCACTGAATTACCAAAAGCCCAATCACCCTTGACAGATTCATCACCGACCTCCCTGGTTACGGCTTGCGAGCCGAAGGCGTCCACATTCTTCGTGGGCATGGCGCTGATTAGGACAGAAGACGCTTGCGGTTAAAAGTACGTTGAAATGCGACTATCAAAGGGCATCGAAGACGTGGGCGTCCTCCCGCGGGGGGAGGGTACCCGGGTAGTGGAATCGCCCGCCTATAAATTGACTATTTTGGTAGGATATGTGACCCTCAATCAGAAGGTTGCATACTTCTTCCAGGAGACTTCCCGTGCGTTTAACGACCAAAGGGCGCTACGCCGTAACAGCGATGCTCGACCTTGCCTACCATGGCGAAAAAAGGCCGGTTACCCTAACGGATATTGCCAAACGCCAGGAAATCTCCCTGTCCTACCTTGAGCAACTGTTTTCCCGTCTGCGCCGCTCCGGGATGGTTGAAGGCGTGAGAGGCCCCGGCGGTGGCTACCAACTCAGCCGCGGCACCCATGAAATTACCATCGCCGAAATCATCTCTGCCGTTGATGAAACCATTGATTCAACCCGCTGCGGCGGCAAGGCTAACTGCCAGAATTCCCAGCCCTGTCTGACGCACGACCTTTGGATGGGGCTTAGCGAGCAGATTCGGCTGCACCTCGCCGGCATCAGCCTGCAGGATGTTTTGCAGCGCAAAAGTGTCCGTATGGTGGCCGAGCGCCAGGATCAAATGGCTTCGGGTGTTACCGCCGACATTCCGCTGAAGCGGGGACTGCGG
Source organism: Methylococcaceae bacterium (assembly GCA_046305255.1). Lineage (GTDB taxonomy): Bacteria > Pseudomonadota > Gammaproteobacteria > Methylococcales > Methylococcaceae > UBA6136. The sequence continues at coordinate 10,919 of JBKCCF010000028.1, read as the reverse complement.
GTTTAATCCGGCTCAGATGATCTACTTCGACCACAATGCCACTACCCCGCTGGATGATCGGGTGCTGGCGTCGATGCAGGCCTTCCTTGGCCCTTATTATGGTAATGCCTCCGGTCTTTACCGCCTCGGTCGACTCAGTCGAGGGGCGATGGATGCGGCAAGGGAGCAGGTCGCTGCCCTGGTCGGCGCGACGGCCGCGCAGGTGATTTTTACCAGCGGTGGCACCGAGGCCAACAATCTGGCGCTGAAAGGCATGGCGTTAGCGATGAGGCCGGGGCTGATCGTCACCGGAGCGACCGAGCACCCCTCAATCACCGGCCCGCTCGGCTTTCTGGTTCGGCACGGCTGGACGGTCGAAACCCTGCCCGCTGCGACCGATGGCCGGCCGATCATGGCTCACCTCGATGAGGTGGACGGGCGTGCTGTTGGCATTGGCACGCTGATGCTGGCAAATAACGAAACGGGCGTATTGCACGACACCGCCGCATTTGCCATGAAAATTCGCGCTCTTGGCGGCCGCTGCCACATTGATGCTGTCCAGGCCGCAGGCAAGGTTCCGGTCGATTTTGATGCCTGCGGTGCAGACTCAATGACGATTTCGTCCCACAAGATCTATGGGCCCAAGGGCGTCGGCGCCTTGATTGTCGATCGGGCAATCCCCATTGAGCCCTTGTTGCATGGCGGCGGTCAGGAGCAGGGCTTACGTGGAGGCACCGAGAATGTTGCCGGCATCGTCGGTTTCGGCAAGGCGGCAGAACTGGCGCGGGTAGAACTCGACAGTCGCCGCCAGCACAACCTGAACCTTCGGCAGCGACTTGAGGCGCGTCTAGCAGCCATTCCCGGCCTTACGGTTTTTGCGGCGAACGCTGAACGTCTACCCAATACGGTACAGTTCAGTCTGCCCGGCTATGAGGGTGAAACCCTGGTCATGACGCTGGACCGGCAGGGTTTTGCCCTCTCCAGCGGATCGGCCTGTGCCAGTGGGGGGGGCGAGCCCAGCCCGGTCCTGACCGCCATGGGTATCAATGACGATACCGCCCGGGGGGCCGTCAGGGTAAGCCTCGGTCGCGGTAATACGGTCGACGAGGTTGATCGTTTTGCCGACACCCTTTTGACACTGATTCACTGAATACCCGCGCCGGCCCGGCATCCGGCCCGGTTCGATTAACCCACGAGGTCACTATGTCCATCATCATTACCGAAAGAGCCGCCGCCCAGGTGGCCAGGCAACTCGAAAAACGCGGAGCCGGACTGGGGCTCCGGCTGGGGGTCAAAAAATCCGGCTGCACCGGCTTTGCCTACGTGGTTGATTACGCCGATAGCGCTGAGGACAGCGATGAGGTTTTTGTGCAGCATGGCGTGAAGGTGGTCATCAACAAGGATGATCTGCCCTATCTGGCAGGCATCCAGGTGGATTTCCGTCGCGAAGGTATCAGTGAGGCCTTCAAATTCGACAATCCGAACATCAAGGCGATGTGTGGTTGCGGCGAGAGTTTCGCGGTATGACAGCCTGCCGCCCCTGTGCGCCAAATCCTGCTGCCTTACCACGCTGAGCCGTTTACTGTAAAATCCGGCCAGCTGACCCGCCCATGCAGGCGGGTTTCTTTTTTAGGGCCCGCCGCCGACGGCGCGAATGTCCTTCCACATAACCCTATCCCAGGAGTCATTATGGCGATCGAACGCACCATTTCCATCATCAAGCCGGACGCTGTTTCCAAGAACGTGATTGGCGAAATCTACAGCCGTTTCGAGCAGGCGGGTCTCAAGATCGTTGCCGCCAAAATGACGCATCTGTCGCGCGAGCAGGCCGAGGGATTCTATGCCGTACACCGTGAACGCCCCTTCTTCAATGATCTGGTTGGCTTCATGATTTCCGGCCCGGTCATGATTCAGGTGCTGGAAGGCGACAACGCCATCGCCAAGAACCGCGAAGTCATGGGCGCCACCAATCCGAAGGATGCGGCCCCCGGTACCATCCGCGCCGACTTCGCTGAAAGCATTGATGAAAACGCAGTACACGGCTCAGATGGTGCCGAAACAGCGGCTCAGGAAATTGCCTACTTCTTCCAGCCTGATGAACTCTGTGCCAGAACCCGCTGATCGCGGCGAAGCCATCAACCTGCTCGGGCTCGACCGCGAGGCCATGATGGCCTTCTGTGTCGAGCACGGCGAGAAACCGTTTCGTGCCGACCAGTTGTTGCAATGGATCCATCAGCGGGGGGTCAGTGACTTCGAGGTAATGACCAACCTCAGCAAGACCCTGCGTGGTCGGCTGCAGGAAACCTGCGAAATCCGGCCACCTGAAATCGTGCACGAGCAGATTTCGACCGACGGCACCTGTAAATGGGTGCTTCAGACCGACGCCCAGAACCGGGTCGAGACCGTCTTCATCCCCGAGGAGGGCCGCGGCACGCTCTGCGTCTCCTCCCAGGTGGGCTGTGCGCTGGAGTGCACCTTCTGCTCGACCGCCAAGCAGGGCTTCAACCGTAATCTGAGCGCGGCCGAGATCATCGGCCAGCTCTGGGTCGCGCAACGTGAACTCGGCATCGGTGCTGTCACCAATGTGGTATTGATGGGCATGGGTGAACCACTGCTCAATTTCAACAATGTCGTGGCTGCCATCAATCTGATGCTGGATGATCATGCCTACGGCCTGTCCAAGCGCCGCGTCACGCTCAGTACGTCAGGCATCGTCCCGGCACTGGACCGACTGGCCGAAGTCAGCGATGTCAGTCTTGCCGTCTCCCTGCATGCGCCGACCGACGCGTTGCGCGACGAACTGGTGCCCATCAATCGCAAATACCCCATCAGGGAATTGATGGAGGCCTGCAAGCGCTACATCGGCCAGGATGCCCGCCGCAAGGTCACCATCGAGTACGTCATGCTGGACGGCATCAACGATACCCCCGCCCATGCCAAGGCCCTGATTCGGGTGCTCAGCCATGTGCCGTCCAAGGTAAACCTGATTCCGTTCAATCCCTTTCCGGGGTCGGATTATCGGTGCTCCAGCCGCGATACCATCCGTCAGTTCAGCGAATTGCTGCAGGCTGGTGGCCTCATCACCACCACCCGCAAAACCCGGGGTGACGACATCGACGCGGCCTGTGGCCAGTTGGTCGGCAAGGTCAAGGATCGCACCCGCCGCACCCTCCGGCTGGAGGCAGCAGGGTCATGAACCCGAGGCATCTGCTGGCGCCCGGGTTGATTGTGCTAGCAACCGCCTGTTCATCGCTGCCGCCGCTGGATCAGAACAGCAAGCCCGCCGACGGCTTGTCCGACCAGGAGGCCTCGAAAATTTACGTCGATAAAGGTGTGCAATACATGGAGGGTGGGCAGTACGAGATTGCTCTGCAGGATCTCAGCAAAGCCATTGAGCTTGAGGACGATAACAGCGAGGCCTATAACGCACTGGGCGTACTGTATCAGCAGTTGAACAATGTCTCGCAGGCCGACAGCCATTTCAAGAAGGCGCTGTCGATCAAGCCGGACAACTACGCTGCCCGCAACAACTACGGTCGGCTTCTCTGTAGCACAGGGCGTACCGCCGAGGCTTTCGAACAATTTACAATAGTGACCGGCACCAGGCTCTATGGTCAGCAATGGATACCGCTCAGCAACGCCGGCGTCTGCGCCCACAGCGTCGGAAAACTGACCGAAGCTGAACGGTATTTACGCGCGGCACTGGCCGCCAACCCGACATTTCCGCCGGCCTTGCTGGAAATGGCAAAACTCAGCCGCGAGACGGGTCAGCCGATAGCTGCCCGAGGCTTTCTGCAGCGCTACATCAGCGCAGCAGGCGCTACCCCTGAGTCGCTGACGCTGGGAATGGAAATTGAAAGGGCGCTGGGCAACCCGCAGTCCGCCAGCGAATACATGCAGACCTTGCGGACCAGGTTTCCCGATTCACCCGACGTCATGCGCGAGAGGCAACGGCTCGGCAATTAAAAACAGCTCGTTCCGCGTGCGGACCAGGCCTAAAGAAACAGGTAGATACGACAGATGGTTGAAACGATCCAGGCAATCCGGGGTATGCATGACATTTTGCCGGAGTACACGCCGCGCTGGCACTATGTGGAAAGTGTGCTGCGCCGCGTCATGGGCGGCTATGGTTACCGTGAGATCAGGCTCCCGATTGTCGAGAAAACAGAACTCTTCAAGCGCTCCATCGGTGAAGTCACCGATATCGTCGAAAAAGAAATGTACACCTTTGACGATCGCAACGGTGACTCCCTCACGCTGCGGCCGGAAGGCACGGCGGGCTGCCTCAGGGCGTGCCTTGAGCACAGCCTGCTGCACAACCAGACTCAGCGCCTCTGGTATACCGGCGCCATGTTCCGGCACGAGCGACCGCAAAAAGGCCGCTACCGCCAGTTTCATCAGCTCGGAGTCGAGGCCTACGGCATGGCCGGGCCCGACATTGATGCGGAATTGATTCTGCTCTGCCGGCGCCTGTGGCGCGCACTGGGCATAGACCACAAGCTCGAACTGCAGATCAACTCGCTGGGTACCACCGAGGAGCGCATCGCCTATCGTGCTGAGCTGGTCGATTATTTCCGTAACCACTACGACCGCCTTGACGAGGACAGCCGCCGTCGGCTGGAGACCAACCCGCTACGTATCCTCGACAGCAAGAACCCCGATCTGCGGGAGATCATCGCTGCAGCGCCCGTCCTGACCGAAGCCCTCAACGCGCTTTCGCGGGCCCATTTCCACGCTCTGCGCCAGCGGCTCGACGATGCCGGTGTCGCCTATCAGGTCAATCCCCGCCTTGTTCGGGGTCTGGATTATTATTCGAGGACCGTGTTCGAATGGGTCACCAGTGAACTGGGGGCTCAGGGTACCGTTTGTGCCGGGGGACGTTACGATGGGCTGATTGAGCAGCTGGGCGGAAAGAACTCCACCGCAGTGGGTTTTGCCCTGGGTATGGAGCGACTGATCGATCTGCTTGACACGCCGGAGCGCTTTGATGCTGCCGCCGCGCCCACGGCCTATCTCATCGCAGTGGGTGAACTGGCCGAAGCCAGGGCCACTGCGGTTGCCGAGCGCCTGCGGGATGCTTTGCCCAACCTGCGCCTGCAAATGAATTGCGGTGGCGGCAGTTTTAAGAGCCAGTTCAAGCGCGCCGACAAAAGTGGCGCCGCTGTGGCGTTGGTGATGGGGGATGACGAGGCCCGCGACCAGAAGATCAGCGTCAAGTCGCTCCGTCACGACGCCGGTCAGAAAACCCTGACCGAAGCCGAACTGATCGATTTTTTACACAGTTTGACCTGAAGCAACGAGGAGCGCATGGAAACCTATTCGTCTGATGAAGAACGCCTTGAGGCCGCCCAACGCTGGTGGAAAGAAAACCGCCAGTCGATTTTCAGCGGCCTGCTGCTGGGCCTTGCCATTATCGCGGGCTGGAAAATGTATCAGAGCAACAAGGCCGACACCAACACCCAGGCCTCCGCCGTCTATGCGCAGCTGACCAAGGCCACTGAGGCCAAGCAGACCGAATCAGCCACCAAACTGGCGGATCGTCTGTTGCAGCAGTACTCATCAACCACCTACGCCGAATATGCGCGACTGTTTCTCGCCAAGCTGAAAGTGGATGCCGGTGACCTTGCCGGTGCCCGCAAAATACTGGAGGAGGCCGTGGCCAAGAGCAGTGACGACGCCATGAAAAGCCTCGCGCGCCTGCGTTTGGGACGGGTCATGCTGGCGCTGGGTGAGATCGATCCTGCCCTGAAAATGCTGGATGCTTTAAGTGACAACACCCTCGGCAAAATGGCGGGTCTCTATGCTGAGTTGCGCGGTGATTTACTGGCCGCTGCCAAGCGGCCAGAGGACGCCCGCAAAGCTTATGAAAAGGCCAGGGCAGCAGGCGAAAGTTCGCCTCTGCTGGAGCTCAAAATCAACGACCTGCCGGCCAGCAATTGATGCGTGTTTCGCTCCTGTTGCTGACGGTGATGCTCCTGAGTGGATGCTCCCAGTTCAATGCTGTCAAGGACCTTGCAACGTCGGTGCAAGGTCTTATCAGCGGAACCGATAACTCCGAACCGCCCAAGGAACTGGAACCCCTTGAGTCCACCGTTCAGTTGAACACGCTCTGGCATGTTTCAGTCGGCAAAGGCTACAACGACCAGATCGTTAACCTGGTGCCAGCGGTTACCGACAGCAGTGTCTACGTCGGCGCCCGCAAAGGTGAGGTTGAAGCCTTGAACCGGCTGACCGGAGATAGGTTGTGGTCAGTTGAAACCGAACTCGAACTATCCTCCGGGCCCGTGGTGGCGGGCGACAAGCTGCTGTTTGGCACCAGCAACGCCGAACTCATCGCACTCAGCCTGGCCGATGGCAGCCTGCAATGGAAAGCCATCCTCACCAGCGAAGTGTTGTCGCTACCCCGGGTCAGGAAAAACATGGTCATAGTCCGCACCAGCGATGGTCGCCTGGCCGGGCTTGATCTTGCCAACGGCGGTGTGCGCTGGACCCATGAGCGCAGCATTCCGCCGCTTTCGGTGCGCGGTCTGGGCTCACCCGCACTCACCGACGATCTGGTGCTGGATGGCTTCGGCGGTGGAAAACTGATTGCACTGGGGCTGCTTGACGGCAAGCCCGTCTGGGAGACCACGGTTGCCACACCGCATGGGCGCTCCGAGGTCGAGCGACTGGTCGAACTCAATGCCGACCCGCTGATCCGCAATGACACGGTCTACGTCAGCGGTTTTCAGGCAGGCGTTTCGGCGCTCAACCTGCAGGAGGGTGAACTGCTGTGGACGCAGTCCTCGGTCTACTCCAGTCATGGTCTGAGTGCGGGCCGCCGTTCATTGTTCATTAGCGATACCAACAGTGATGTCTGGCAACTCGACATCAGCAATGGTGCCGACATGTGGAAGCAGTCAGACCTGCACCAGCGGCGGCTGACAATCCCGGTACCGGTCAAGAACCGGCTGGTCGTTGGCGACTTCGAGGGCTATCTGCATGTCCTGTCAACGGATGACGGCAGACTGTTGGGTCGGCTTGAGATCGACGATACCCCCATACTGGCGGCGCCCGTGATCTACAACGACGTCATTTACGTGTACACCACTGGCGGCGTGCTGTCTGCCGTAGGAATGGACTGATCATGCTGCCTGTTATTGCCCTTGTCGGACGCCCGAATGTCGGAAAATCCACCCTCTTCAACTTCCTGACCCGGACCCGGGATGCGCTGGTTGCCGACTACCCCGGTCTCACCCGCGACCGTCAGTACGGCAGGGTCAAACGCGGTGAGCGCGACTTCTTCGTGGTGGATACCGGCGGCATCGTCGAAACCGACGCCGGTATTGATGAACAGGCGATGCGGCAGGTGCAGATCGCACTGGAGGAAGCGGACATCATCCTGTTCATCGTCGATGCCCGCGATGGGCTGACCGTAGGCGATGAGGCCATTGCCGAGCGCCTGCGCCGGACCGGCAAGCCGGTCGTGCTGGCCGCCAATAAAATCGATCAGGCCAGCCTCATGGCGGCCACCGGCGAGTTCCACGCCATGGGTGTGGGCGAACCGCATGCCATCTCAGCCGCCCATGCCCAGGGCATAGGCGACCTGCTGGATGTGATTGAGGCCCGCCTGCCCAAACCGGAGCCGCTGGCAGAAGAGGATGGCGAAGGCATCCGTATTGCCGTGGTGGGACGGCCCAATGTCGGTAAATCAACCCTGGTTAACCGCCTGCTGGGAGAGGAACGTGTGGTCGTATTCGATCAGCCGGGCACCACCCGCGACAGTGTGGCGATCCCGTTTGAGCGCCACGGCAAGCGTTTCACGCTGATTGACACCGCGGGCATACGACGTCGGGGACGTATCGCTGAAACCATCGAAAAATTCAGCGTCATCAAGGCGATGCAGGCGATTGAAAAGGCCCACGTGGTGATCTACCTGATTGACGCCCGTGAGGGTGTCACCGACCAGGATGCCAATCTGCTGGGCATGGTGCTGGAAATCGGTCGCGGTCTGGTGGTCGGGCTCAACAAGTGGGATGGCATGAGCCCGGATGAGCGGGACGAAACCCGGCGCCGGCTGGATCTCAAACTGACCTTCATCGACTTCGCCTCCAAGTACTTTATTTCTGCCCTGCACGGCACCGGCGTGGGCCACCTGTTCGACGCGGTTCAGGAGGTCTACGACGCGTCCATGACCGATATGGGCACTTCACGGCTGACCCGCATCCTGCAGGATGCGGTTACGGTCCATCAACCGCCGCTGGTACAGGGGCGCAGGATCAAACTCAAGTTCGCCCATCAGGGCGGCTCCAATCCGCCCACCATCATCATTCACGGCAATCAGGTCGATGACGTGCCGGGAAGCTACAAGCGGTTTTTGATCAATCACTTCCGGGATGCACTGGATATCAGCGGCACGCCCATCAAGCTGGTATTCAAAGGCACTGAAAACCCGTTCAAGGGCAAACGCAACGAACTCACCGAACGTCAGGTTCGCAAACGTCGCCGCATGATCCGGCATTATAAATAGGGCAGCATCGCCTACCTTTGCATATTCCAGTTTCGGGGTTATTCATGGATAACAGCCTCTCCAAACTCGTCGTCACCGGCCTTGTCAGTCACGAGAAGCCGGCCACCCGCAGCCATACCCAGTTCAGGAACCTGATTCGCAAGATCGACAAGCAAAAGGCGCTTTTGGCGGTCTGGCTGGACACCGAACCTGTCTATCAGAACAAAATCAGTCAGAGCTACCTGCCACTGATCACGAAGCTGAATCAGCACAAGGCAGAGATGATCCACCTGTTCGACAAGGCGACCGAAAATCCGTTGTTCAAGAAACGCGACAGGGAAAAACTCGCTGATCTGATCCGAAGCCTGAGTTACGAGCTGATCCAGTCTTACGGCATGGACGAACTCAAGCCAGTCTATGACCGCTGTAACGACATAAGCTTCGATCAGGCGGCGGCGGATGACGCAAGGCTGGCCAGCGAAGCCATGAAAAGTATGATGTCATCGGTGCTGAACCTCAATCTTGAGGACGAAGAAGGGCTTGATAGCCCGGAAAAGCTCAGCGAACACATCAACAAGTTGCTTGATGAGCGGGAAAGGGCGAACCAGGAAGCGAGGGAAAAGCGGGCACAACGCCGCCCCAAAACCGCCAAACAACAGGAAAAGGCCGAGCGTGAAGAAGCCGAGGCGCGTCATGTCAGCAAGGCGCTGCAGGACATCTACCGCAAGCTGGTGACGGTCATGCATCCCGATCGGGAACCCGACTCTGCGGAGCGTGAGCGAAAAACCGAGTTGATGCAGCGGGTTAACGTAGCCTACGAAAATAACGACTTACTGCAGTTGCTCGAATTGCAACTGGCTCTGGAGCAGATTGATCCCGAACATCTCGCCTCCATGGCTGAAGAGCGCATCAAGCGCTACAACAAGATTTTGCGTGCACAATCCAGCCAGATGGCGGCTGAAATTGAGGCGATTGAGCGGCGCATGCGCAGGCAGTTGCAGCTTCCCCCCTATCGGCCGATCAGGCCCGAAATGCCGCTGCATCGGCTTAACGAAGATATCGCCATTGTCAAGCGGGAGATCGCTGATGCCGAAGGTAGCCTGCAGGCGCTCAAGGACCCTGCTACGCTCAAGGCCTGGTTGAAAGACTACAAAATACCCCGGGCAGAGAAGAATGACCTGCCCCTGTTCGATCCCTGGCTGGATTTCTAATGACAGGGCGCCCGCCCCGGGCGCCTATCGGCTGGCTGATTCAGCAAATGCGCGGCAGTTGCTCGCCACTCGGCAGTATCAGCACCCGTTCAGTACCGTAGGCGGTTCGCAGATGAACCTCGCCTTGCGTCCGTGTTGCCATAGTGACCTCACCCACCCGCGCCGCCGCGCGCCCCAGGGGATGGCTGTGCAGCACGGCCAATGCCCGGTCGGCCTCTGTGGCGGGCACGAACAGGGCACAGCAGCCCTCGTTAGCCACGTACAGAGGATCAAAGCCCAGCAATTCGCAGATACCCCGTACTGCGGGTTCAACCGGAATCGCCGTCTCATCCAGCCGGATATCCAGTTGCGCGGTCATCGAAATTTCGATCAGTGCACTGGCCAGCCCGCCACGGGTCAGGTCGCGCAGGCAATGCAGTTCGATATCCGCCGCCAGTAGCGCCTGTACCAACCCCGAAAGATCCGCACAATCGCTGGTCAGAGTGGTTTCCAGCCCCAGTCCCTCGCGTTGAGCCATGATTGCCATGCCGTGGCGGCCAATGTCGCCGCTGATCAGCACCACATCGCCTGCCCGCAGGGCGCCGGGGCCAATCTCGGGGCCCGTGCCCAGCACGCCCAGCCCCGCAGTCGTGATATACAGCCCATCACCCTTGCCGCGTTCAACGACCTTGGTATCGCCGGTCACGATCAGCGCCCCCGCCGCCCGTGCGGCCTCGGCCATTGAATCCAGAACCCTCTGCAGATCAGGCATCGGCAGCCCCTCCTCGATGACCAGCGCGGCGCTCAGGAACAGGGGGCGTGCCCCCACCATCGCCAGGTCGTTCAACGTCCCGCACACTGCCAGCTTGCCAATGTCGCCGCCGGGGAAGACGATCGGATTGACGACATAGGCATCGGTGGTGAAAGCGTAGCGGTGGCCATCCAGTGTCAGTACGGCACTATCCTGCCGCGCGGCCAGATAGGGGTTAGCGAAGCGGGGTTGCACCTGGGTCTCCAGCAACTGTTGCATCAACAACCCGCCGCCGCCGTGGGCCATTACGATGCGCTCGTATGGGCTTATGGCGATCGGACAGGTGGGCTGATCCGGCGGGCTCACGGTGCGGCTGGGGTTTTGCGCGGTATGTAAAGGGTCTGGACGCGATCCTTGGCCGCCTTCCCGTCAGGTGAGGCGGCTACTGGCGGAGATGGTGGCTTGACCGGCACTGCTGCTGTCGGCAGGGTCGGGGAGGCCGGCGGGGTGC
>JBKCCF010000027.1:0-17795 GCA_046305255.1 Methylococcaceae bacterium | reverse complement strand
CATTTCCCGAGCGACGATGCCGCCGCCAAGCTGATCTGGCTCGCCTTACGCAACATCACCGCTGAATGGGGCCGGGCGGCCAAGGACTGGAAGGAGGCCATGAATCAGTTTGCCATCCTCTACGCCGAGCGCTTTGAGACGACGCGCGGATAAAATGACCACCGACTTTCCCACCGCACCGCCTGCCTACGGTCTGTATGGACCTTCGGCTCCCGTCAACGTGGAAAAGTCTCCTCACGCCTCACACACAGAAATTCTGACACCCCCTACCATCATCAAATAGGATCGCCGCTTAACCCGTTGGGCTCTGCGGTTGACGACCCACCTCAAACTGACTCGTAGGATATCGATTCTGCCAAGGTATGATCTGGCAGGTTCTCACACCTCAGCAAATGCTCAAGGGCATCCTCCAGTATGGCTCTGGCCCAGCTGGCCGCGTGGTGCAATCGGGCATGTACCAGCGCATCCTTTTCGTTACGATTTTGACACTCGGCGCTGTATTGCTCGAAAGCGCCTACTCTGGCCAAGATATCAGCTAGATGTTGGGGACATTCGCAGGTCACGTGGCTGCTCTCCTGTGCCAGCCGAGCCAACTTGGCACCCGCAAAGCGTCGACCTCCTGCCAAGGAAGCGGGCAAGGCATAAGTAGTTTTAACCGGGCCCCTATGCACTACGGCTGCCATTAGATGACACTGGTCGTTCAGCAGGGCTGGTGTCACCGGCGCCCTGAGCGTGACCACACCCAACTTTTGGAGTTGCTCAAGAACAGGTCGGGCAGCAAACGCATAGATCACTACCACATGACTAAAACCGCCCCGATGGATGAGATCGCATATCTTTACCGAGGCGTCAGACTGCAAGGCCGGAAACTCCATGAACAGGATGTCAGGCTGGCTGGACAAGGCATCACGTTCAAACTCGGCATAGCTGGAATAGCCAGCCAGAACTGTGATCATCGGCATTTCCGCCTTCCACTCCGTGAACTGAACGGGCAAGGCATCACCATAAACCAGCACCGAGTAGCATTTGGCTGGCTCGGACGCAGTACGTCCAGTGCCGGCGCCGGTGTCGCAAAGGTCGTGATGGGCCTGTAGCCGATCTCGCAAATCCGACTCTGGCAGATGAACAATGCTACCGACTGGATGCCCCTGCTCGACCAGTTGCTTGATCAGTAACAATCTTGCCACGTCATCCCGGGTGTAGAAGCGGCGGTTAAGAGACGATCGCTGCGGGGTTACGACCTGATATCGTCGCTCCCACATCCTCAAGGTATCCATGGGTATACCCGTCAACCGGGATACGGCACCAATGGCAAACGTCGAATGTCCCCGCTCTGAGTTCACCTTCTCCTCCATTGAACGATTCAAACATGGTCCAGTCAGACACGTATGGTACGGGAACCATCATACCTGGACAACAGTTTGACAGACCGACCATTAGATGCCTTAATGACCGACATCATATGGACATGATGACAGATTAAGTTGGAAATTATGGTCAAAGGATATACAACCTATACTCACGCCTGCGAGGGAGGGTTTACTAACGATTTCGAGTAAAACTCGGAAATCAGATTTAGGTTGTATACGGGGGAGACGGCAGTCGCTTAAACAATAGGCCTGCCGAGTTAAAGTCCTATATCAAAACATTCAGATCAACTAGAAGAGGAAGACACATGAAAGACATGACGAAAAATATCCTCCTGTGGGTCATCGTCGCGTTTGCGCTGTTATCGATGTTCAATTATTTCAGCCCGAAAGCCAAGCTTGACCCGGCAATGACCTACACTGAATTCCTATCTTCCATCAATCAGGGCACGATTCGGCAGCTGAACATGGATGGTCAGGTCATTAGTGGCATGAAAACCGATGGTGAAAGATTTACCACCTACAATCCCGGCGACCCGCATCTAATCGACGATCTACTCAAGAATCATGTTGACATCAAGGTTATTCCTCCGGAAAGACCTTCATTTCTGATGCAGCTGTTCATGGCCACCTTCCCGATGCTGCTACTCATTGGTGTGTGGGTTTTCTTCATGCGGCGGATGCAGGGCGGTGCCGGTGGTGGCGCCATGAACTTCGGCAAGAGCAAGGCAAAGTTGATTGAAGAAGATAAAGTCAAGGTTACTTTCAACGACGTGGCAGGTTGCGATGAAGCCAAGGAGGATGTTCAAGAGATGGTGGATTTCCTCCGTGATCCAACCAAGTTCCAAAAACTGGGCGGTCTGATTCCGAGGGGGGCACTGATGGTAGGCCCACCTGGTACCGGTAAAACGTTGCTGGCACGGGCGATCGCCGGCGAGGCCAAGGTGCCATTCTTCTCAATATCCGGCTCAGACTTCGTTGAAATGTTTGTGGGTGTCGGCGCATCACGTGTTCGCAACATGTTTGAAGAGGCTAAGAAACGCGCACCCTGCATTATTTTCATTGATGAAATTGATGCGGTAGGGCGTCAACGTGGAGCAGGACTGGGCGGCGGTCATGATGAGCGTGAACAGACCCTTAACCAGCTTCTGGTTGAAATGGACGGCTTCAGCGGCAATGAAGGCATCATCATAATAGCGGCTACCAACCGCGCCGATGTTCTGGACAAGGCGTTGCTTCGTCCAGGTCGTTTCGACCGGCAGATCACTGTGGGCTTACCTGATGTGCGCGGACGCCAGCAGATTCTTGCGGTACACATGAAGCGTGTCCCAGTCGGTGACAATGTGGAATCCGACTGGCTGGCACGCGGCACTCCTGGGTTTTCAGGAGCCGACCTCGCCAATCTGGTGAATGAAGCCGCATTGTTCGCTGCACGCAAGAACAAGCGAACTGTGGAGATGGAGGACTTTGAAAAGGCCAAGGACAAGATCCTTATGGGCGCCGAAAGAAAGTCCGCAGTTATGAGTGAAGATGAAAAGTTGGTCACGGCCTACCATGAGGCTGGGCACGCCATTGTGGGTCGATTAGTACCTGAGCATGATCCGGTCTACAAAGTTAGCATCATTCCGAGAGGACGGGCGCTTGGTATAACCATGTTCCTGCCCGAGCGAGACCAGTACAGCGCCAGCAAACAGAAACTGGAAAGTCAGATCTCCAGTCTCTATGGCGGCCGACTGGCAGAAGAAATTGTGTTCGGTACGGAGAAAGTGACGACCGGTGCCCAAAATGACATTGAGCGTGCCACCCAGCTTGCACGCAGCATGGTTACCCGGTGGGGACTCTCTGAAAGACTTGGTCCACTCGCATACGGTGAGGAACAGGGTGAAGTGTTCCTGGGACGTTCTGTGACCCAAACCAAATCAGTGTCCGAGGAAACCGCCCACGTGATTGATGAGGAAATACGTTCTTTTATTGATAGGAATTATGAAAGAGCGGAGCGTTTGTTGAGGGAAAATCTCGACAAGATGCACCTCATGGCAGAAGCTTTGATGAAATATGAAACCATCGACCGCTTCCAGATTGACGACATCATGAACGGCAGGGTTCCAGCTGCTCCCAAAGACTGGACCAGTACCCCAGCAGCAGGAACGGGTACTGAAGGCGGCGCCCCCGCCAAGGAAAAGGATGTAGCTACACCGATCGGAAAGACGGCTGCTATCCACTAAACTCTGACCTGTCGCGTATCTCGGCCTGGTTAGCCGTCAGCTATCGCTGAAGGCTTGCCGGGCCGGTTTTTTGTGGACCATATGAACTCCACTCACCAGTTGGTTCCAACTTTTGGTGGATCAAGACCTCATCTTTTGACGAGTTAAGGTTAGAATACGCAGGTGAACCTACTTATCCACCTGACACATGCCGAAATCCAATATTCCAGCCGCTGCCCGTGGTCACACACAAGCAGAAGCACTGTCAGTGGCCCGTAGCATTCAAAAACCGGGGCAGTCCAAAGAACAAACCAAACTGATAGCTCAAGGTATAGCCAAAGGGATTGACCACTATAAGCGTCAACAAAATGCAAAGGTTCGGGAAAAGGACAAAGCCTACAAGCGGCTTTTGAAAACCAGGGAGGTAGCTTCGAGCGAGCCTGTACACCAAATGCTTTCAGAGCCCAGAAAAAACCCTAAACCACTACTAAAAGCGCGCGTCTGCCTGTCTCTGGGTGGCTCACTCTGCGGGCTAATGGCTGCTGTGCATCTGATTCGAGTACTGGCGGGGTGGCAATTAAGTCTAGGCAACTGGACCATAACGCCGTTTCTATCATTGGTCGTGATGGGACTATTCGCCGGGTTTTCAGTCCTGTTTTTTTATTCAGCCCACCAAAACCGGTAGGTACCGGATACCACACTATGAAACTTCTTTCCGCACTCATTCTCATACTACTCGCAGGCACCGTAACATATCTCATGTTTGGCAATCTTGAGATACCCGCAGGCATGACAGCCGTCAAAGGATTTGACGCTAACCGCTATCTCGGCACCTGGTACGAAATCGCCCGCCTGGACCATGGCTTCGAAAAAGGCATGAGCCATGTAAGCGCCGAATATAGCTTAAGGGACGACGGTAGCCTTACTGTCCTGAACAAAGGCTTCGACGTGAAATCGGGCAAGTGGCAGGTCTCTGAGGCCAAGGCTAAATTCATTGACACCCCCGATATTGGACGGTTAAAGGTTTCCTTCTTCGGCCCGTTCTACGGTAGTTACAACATCATCGAACTGGACCAAAAAAATTACTCGTATGCGATGGTGACCGGACCCAAGCCCAATTTCTTCTGGATTCTGTCCCGCGACAAAAAGCTTGACCCAACCGTCATGCAACAGTTAATCCAAAAAGCCAAGGCTATGGGATTCAAACTGGAAAAACTGATTTATGTCGACCAGAATGATGCGTCGGTTCCGACGCCGGGCACCCCCTCCACGGCGCCTGTTCCGGCTCCTGCTTCGACACACTGACAACACTGTCGCGGATGTCCCGCGACATAACGCAGACGACTCTATCGGTGACCGGTTTGACTGGCCCCACAGCGTAGCTAGAGCGTCTGCGTTGGCCTGTTAACATCCTTGAAATTGGCAAGATAGGATTCTATTCGTAGCTTGACGGCCCTACCCTCGCGGTCGTCAAGCTCGACGCCCACCCCCTGTTGGCGATGGCTTTCCGCCTGTCGAGGGGTTATCCACACGACAGTACCCACAAGCGGTATGCGTTCTGCCTCATCCATCAGGTGTAAAAGGAGGAATACCTCGTCGCCCAACTGATAGTTCCGTGTAGTCGGAACCATCAACCCACCGTTTCTGATGAACGGCATATAGGCCGCATGGAGCGAGCTTATATCCCGGATACTTAATGCCAACATCCCTTGTCCAGATACGTGATCGGTCATACGTTCATCTGCAGTTGTTGGCTCCTGCCAAGTTCGCTCGCCTGAATCAATAAGCCCTCCAGCAATAAGTGGCGATTAGCTTGGCCGGCCACTGCTCTCCGGCTTTGGAGAACCTGCGCCCAATAATTCGACACAGATCCCGAATCCAGCCGCGCGGCTGTGCGACGCATATCTTCAGCCAAATCGGGATTACGGAGCAGTTTATAACCGGGAGCGCTAACCAGTCGCATCAGGTCAATCAGCCACGAGGTCAGCCAGTCAAGCAGCTCATCAACGTTCAGGGCGGTCCATTTTTCGGCCAGCGTTACGGGATCTTCCCGACCTTCCAGCAGACTACAAAAATCGCTCAAAAAGGCCAGGCGGCGCCCGACCGCAGCATCATCCTCATCACAAATCGCCAACGCCGCCAAAGGAGAACCTCCGGCCGTTGCGAGTAGGGCATCCGCCGCACAACCCGGCCGCAGCAACATCAACCATGCACGGGTAACCGCCAGGGCAGGCAGCAGGATGGACAGCTTTTGGCAGCGGCTGAGTATTGTTGCCGGGAGATCGGCTGCACGATCAGACAGCAGAATGATAACAGTGCGGTCGGCAGGTTCCTCTAGCGTCTTCAGCAGGGCGTTGGCTGCACTTGTGTTCATGCTGTGGGCAGAATCAATCACTACGAGTCGGTAGCCATCATATTGTGATTTAAGTGACAGATCATTGATCAGGCGACGGATAGCATCAATCTTTATGGACTTGCCAGCCTCCTCAGGTGCTATCCATTTGAAATCGGGATGGGTACTAGCCTCAAACAACAGACAGGAAGTACAGGTGCCGCAAGCTAAGTCTGTCGGCATGGTACACAGTAAACGGCGAGCATAAGTTCTGGCCAGCACTGACTTGCCAAGGCCATGTGGACCATGCAACAGAAGTGCGTGGGGAATCCGACCGACCGCCATGTAAGATACCAGGGACTGCCATGCCTGACGAAGCCACGGATACTCGTTGGGATTTTCAGAGGAAGGAATGCTCATGTTCGGTTAGCAGCCAGTAAGCCATCAAGATGCCGAGCAATGTCGGCCTGAACTGCATTAAGGGGCCGGGCTGCGTCAATAACCTTTATTCGCTCAGGATACTGCGCTGCGCGTTCCAGATACGCCCGCCTTACCTGCTCAAAGAATGCTGGGACTTCTAATTCGAACCGGTCGGACTGGTTGCGCTGCTTAGCCCTCGCCATTCCGATTTCAACCGGAGCATCCAGCAATAAGGTGAGGTCGGGCTGCAAATCATCCTGAACCCAGTTTTCAAGGAAACCTATGACCTTTGAATCAAGTTGCCGGCCCCCTCCCTGATAGGCATAGCTTGCATCGGTAAACCGATCGCATAGTACCCAACGGCCGGCGGTAAGAGCCGGCTTTATCAGGCTATTGACGTGTTGGGCACGGGCTGAAAAAACCAGCAGTAATTCAGCGTGGCTATCCATGCTCGCCGAATTTAGCAATAAATGCCGGATTTGTTCACCGAGTGGAGTCCCTCCTGGCTCCCGGGTTCTCAATACATCAACGCAATGGTAAGCGAGATACTGTTGGATGAACTCTAGATTGGTCGTTTTACCAACTCCCTCACCTCCTTCAAGCGTAATAAAAAAAGCCTGCGCCATCAGTGCCTCTGGTATTGGTTAACGGCCCGCTCATGCTCAGTCAGCGTAGTAGAAAACACATGCGTCCCGTCACCTTTGGCGACAAAATACAGGCTATTACCTTCGGCAGGATGGAGAGCTGCATGCACAGCCTTTCGCCCGGCTAGGGCAATCGGCGTAGGTGGGAGCCCGTTACGAGTGTAAGTGTTATAGGGGGTATCGCGACACAAGTCTTCCCGACGGATATTACCCGTGTAAAGTTCACCCATGCCGAAGATGACGGTGGGGTCTGTTTGCAGGCGCATGCCCTTTTGCAGGCGACGAATGAATACCCCGGCAATGGCCGGACGCTCCTCTGGCCGAGCGGTCTCCTTTTCGACTATTGATGCAAGCACGAGCGCTTCGGTGGAAGAGGTGAGCGGCAAACCTGGCGCTCGTTCACGCCATTCCTGATCTAGTAGACCCTTCATCTTGTCATAAGCCTTGTGGAGGATATCCAGGTCAGAGGTGTGTTTACCCACAAAGTAGGTATCGGGGAAAAAGCGGCCTTCCGGAGAGAGGCCAGGGGCTCCCATTTGCGCCATAACCGCTTCATCCGATAGCCCTGCCAGGCGCTTTTTCAGCGTGGGATGCTTAAACAGGGCTGACCGAACCTGACTGAAGCTCCAGCCTTCGATCAGTGTCACCGGCTGTTGTCTTACTCGGCCCGCGACAAACATGTCGAGGAGACTCCGAGCAGTCATACCGCGATGAATGTCGTAGTCGCCGTACTTGAGGGCGGCCCAATCACCACGTCGGTAGGCGAGACATTCGAACCAAAAGGGTTCTGCCAAAATACCCCGGGCTTTAAGCCTGCGCCCGACGGCCATGACACCTTCACCCTGCTCTATTCGGAAACTGGTGGATTTGGTTAGAGCTAGCGGGGCATCTACACTATGCTGGAAGTCGGCTCTAACCCAAAGCCCAAATCCGATTATTACCAACAACCCTAATATCCAAGTCAGCGCTATGCGACGGGGCTTATGTTTTCCTGTATTGTTGATGTCAACCACGCTGAAAGCCCCCGGGTAATCGGTCCGACTTCATAATCCCTTGATTCGAGGCGACGTACAGGCCAGATACCGATGACACTGTTGGTCAAAAAAATTTCATCAGCCGCATCAAGCTCAGCAGGCCGAAGATACTGTTCTTCGATGCAAAATCCGGATTGCGTAGCCAACTCCAGAATGACTCTGCGCATTACGCCAAAGACGCCGCATTGATCGACGAAGGGGGTTATTATTCGACCCGACCGGACGATGAAAAGGTTACTCATCGTGCCTTCTGTGACACGCCCCTCCACATCCAGCATCAGTCCCTCGGCAATCACCCCCGGAGGCCACTCTGACCGTGCCAGCACCTGCTCCAGCCGGTTCATGTGCTTGATCCCGGCTAGTCGAGGATTGATACCAAGCCGAGTCGAACAGTAGCGTATCTCGACTCCTTCAACAGCATAATGCTCGGGGTAATCCGGCGTGGGGTACAAGGCCAGTATACGGCTTGGGGTCACGCTATCCGGCACCCGGTACCCACGCCCACCCTCGCCACGCGTAATCTGGATTTTCAATACCGCGGAAGCCGTCGGACGAACTGCCATCAGAACGCCAATATCGGCTAACAAGGCTGCCCGCCCGGCATCAGGAATCATCAGCCGTTCGCAGTCTCTTTGCAGACGGTCAAGATGATAGTCAAGAAAAACCGGAACCCCATTGCGGATGCTCAAGGTGCTAAACACCCCGTCACCATACTGAAACCCTCGGTCCGCGGCCTTGACCTGAGTAGCAAATCTACCATCAACAAGGACGGCAGCACTCATCCAAGGCTCCCGAACCTACGCTGGCTAGTCAATCGAACCGCTTGAATATCACAGTACCGTTAGTACCGCCAAAGCCGAAGGAGTTTGACATGACGTAGTTCATCCGGAGGGGTCTTGCGGTATGCGGGATAAAGTCAAGGTCGCATTCAGGATCTGGATTATCCAGATTGATAGTCGGTGGAGCGACTTGATCCCGCAATGCCAGCACAGAAAAAATGGCTTCAATGCCACCAGCAGCGCCTAGCATGTGACCTGTCATGGACTTGGTTGAACTCACACCAACCTTATACGCATGATCCCCGAACACGGTTTTTAGCGCCATGGTTTCGGCAATATCACCCGCAGGGGTAGATGTCCCATGGGCATTGATGTAATCAATATCGGCTGGATTCAAACCTGCATCCCGTAAAGCACTGCGCATACACAGGGCAGCACCAGATCCACCTGCTGGCGGCTGGGTCATGTGATAGGCGTCGGCACTCATCCCAAATCCAACCAGTTCTGCGTAGATCGTAGCGCCCCTGCTGCGAGCGTGTTCAAGTTCCTCAAGAACCAATACACCAGCCCCATCGCTTAGCACAAACCCATCACGGTCCCTGTCCCATGGACGACTGGCCAGCAAAGGCTGATCGTTGCGTTTCGACAGGGCCTTGGCCGAGGCAAACCCACCTAGAGACGTTGGCGAGGTAGCCATTTCGGCGCCGCCGGCAATCATCACATCGGCATCCCCGTACATAATGATACGGGCTGCTTCTCCTATGTTGTGAGTCCCCGTTGTGCAGGCTGTGGCTATCGCAAAATTTGGACCCTGCAAACCATACTTGATCGAGAGGTTGCCCGAAATCATGTTGATGATATTGCTAGGCACGAAGAAGGGCGAAATTTTGCGGGGACCCCCTTTCAAATACGCATTGTGGCCAATTTCGATCCCACTGATGCCTCCGATGCCAGCACCGATGGCGACGCCGATACGTTCGGCATTTTGCTCGGTCACTTCAATACCGGCCTGCTCGAATGCCTGGCAACCCGCTGCCAAACCATAATGAATGAAAGGATCCATCTTCTTGGACTCTTTCTCACTGATGTAATCAGTGACATCGAAATTTCTTACGCTACCGCCAATGCGGGAACTGAATTCCGATACATCAAAAACTTCTATATGGCCGATTCCGCTGCGGCCATTCACGACACTGTCCCAGGCCGCAGCTGCCGACAAACCAACAGGGGACACTACACCGAGTCCGGTGACTACTACACGTCTCTTACTCAAAGCCTTGCCTTTAACGGAAAGTTGGTAAACTTAACGAGAAACGCCCTGCTGGGCCTTAACCTCGCAGGGCGGCAGGAATTATGGGCCAATCAAACGTTCTTGGTGATGTAGTCGATGGCCTGCTGGACGGTCGTGATTTTCTCAGCATCTTCGTCGGGAATTTCACACTCGAATTCCTCCTCCAGTGCCATTACCAGTTCGACCGTATCAAGGGAGTCTGCACCGAGGTCGTCGACGAAGGAGGCTTCATTAGACACCTCTTCTTTCACGCCCAGTTGTTCGGTCACGATCTTCTTAACACGCTCTGCTACATCGCTCATTTTGTCTTCCTCAGTGTTTCTCTGATTATTTAAGTTGGGAGTTTTATTTTAAACCCATGTCTATCATGCAGGGTTTTGTTGTCATCACGGCCCCGGGTTACCCTAGGGTAGCCCTTGGCGGGGGAGAGTTGCTCTTGAATCGCTGCCTCCCCGTTATCTGCCAAGACAGCGGTGGCATTATGCCATATACATGCCGCCGTTCACGTGCAGAGTTTCACCGGTAATGTAGCCGGCATCTTCAGAGCACAAGAAACTTACCGCGCCGGCGATCTCATCGACATGCCCAAGTCGGCCTAGTGGGATATTGTTCAGGAGACCCTTGCGCAGTTCCTCAGGAAGATCTCGTGTCATATCTGTGTCGATAAAACCGGGCGCAACACTGTTGACGGTAATTCCGCGCGATCCGACTTCCTTGGCCAGGGATTTGGTGAAGCCAATGATACCGGCCTTGGCCGCCGCATAGTTAGTTTGGCCCGCGTTACCAGTGGCGCCCACGACCGAAGTGATATTGACGATGCGGCCCTGTCGCGCCTTCATCATACCTCGCATACAACACCTGCACAGTCTAAAGACTGAACTGAGGTTGGTCTGGATAATATCATCCCATTCATCATCCTTCATTCTCATCAACAAGTTATCCCGGGTGATGCCGGCGTTGTTGACCAAAACGGCAGGCACAGAAAATTCGTCTGTGACGCCCGTAATAAAACCTTCAATACTGGCGGCATCTGATACATCGAGTACTCGACCAACACCATTCAACCCAGTCTCTTCAAAATACATGGTGATATTGGAGGCACCATTTTCGCTTGTGGCAGTTCCGACGACAGTAAATCCGTCTTTTGCCAAACGCAACGCTATGGCTTTACCTATACCCCGACTCGCGCCGGTCACAATCGCTATTTTCGAATTCATGAAACCAGACTCGCTGCTTTGGCTAGTGAAATAGTGTCAGATAGTGTCTCCGTGGCAGCACCAGTCACAATCCGTTTATTGAGACCCGCCAACACTCGGCCTGGGCCACATTCAATAAATCGGGTTACCCCCTGCCCTACCATATAATTTATGGTTTCCGCCCAACGGACAGAGCCATACAACTGCTGCTCTAACGCGTATCGAATTTCATTTAAGTCGGAATGCACTTTCACATCGACGTTGTGAATCACAGCGGTAGTTGGCGTCTGGAACGCTATATTTTCGAGTACTGATCTGAACGTCTCAGCGGCTGGCTGCATTAATGGGCAGTGGGAGGGCACACTGACCGGCAACATGACCGCTCGCTTTGCGCCTGCCGCCTTAGCCATTTCAGTAGCGCGAACTACCGCGGCAGAACTGCCAGCTATCACGACTTGACCCGGAGCATTGAAGTTAGCAGCAGTCACGACTTCGGTGGCACTCGAAGCCTTCCTGCATACATCAACGACCTGCCCATCTTCAAGACCCAATATGGCGGCCATGGCACCAACCCTGGCCGGTACCGCCTGCTGCATGAGGCGCGCACGTTCCACCACTAACCTCAGACCGGCCTCAAAGGCAAGCGCACCAGCACAAACCAAGGCGGTATATTCGCCCAGGCTATGTCCCGCCATCAGCGCCGGTCTAACTTCGGAACCAGCGCACCATACCCGCCAGACTGCAACACCAGCCGCCAACATGGCCGGCTGAGTAAATTCAGTGCTGTTAAGCTGATCTTCCGGGCCTTCCTGCACCAGACGCCAGAGGTCATAACCTAGAACATCGGACGCCTGTGCAAAACTAAGGCTCACCTCAGGGTGATGCTGGGCAAGCTCTGCAAGCATCCCCTTAGCTTGAGATCCCTGACCTGGAAACAGAAATGCAAGACCCTTGTCCGTAGAACTCATCAAACTATCCTTCGACTCTATCCAAGACCATTAATCAATAACGCAATAGCGCTGAACCCCAGGCAAACCCCCCACCGAAAGCTTCCATCAGCACCGTCTGGCCCCGTTGTATTCGTCCATCGCGTATCGCCTCGTTAAGCGCCAGCGGTATTGATGCTGCGGAGGTGTTCCCTTGCTTTTGAACTGTTACTACCACCTGCTCCATCGGCATCCTGAGTTTTTTAGCGGTAGCAGCGATAATCCGAATATTGGCCTGATGTGGTACTAGCCAATCAATATCGGATTTTTCAAGGCCATTTTCTTGGAGCGTTTCATCGACAATACGGCCAAGGGTGTTGACTGCCACCTTAAACACTTCATTGCCTTGCATCTTGATATACCGGCCAGCCTCATCGCCATGAACAGGGTTTGGCACGTAGAGCAAATCCTGATATTGGCCATCGGAATGAATATGCGTACTTAGAACGCCCGGAGCATCCGATACCCCCAGTACAGCTGCGCCAGCACCATCCCCGAACAGAATACAGGTAGATCGGTCCGTCCAGTCCACCAACCGCGAGTTCAGCTCGCTACCAACAACCAGCACACGATCCGCGCTGCCGGTACGGATGTATTGGTCGGCTACGCTGAGAGCAAAAATGAAACCGGAACAAGCGGCCTGAACATCGAATGCGGCACACTCGCGTATCCGCAATCGATGCTGAAGCAGACAGGCTGTGCTGGGAAATACTCTGTCTGGCGTCCCTGTTCCTACAATAATCAAATCGATATCGTCAGGCTGGAGACAGGCCGCGTCCAGCGCTTGGCGAGCGGCAATTTCTGCCATACTCGACGCGGTCTCATGCTTGGAAGCTATGCGGCGCTCGCTGATGCCGGTCCGCTCGACAATCCATTCATCCGTGGTGTTAACCGTCCTTGATAGCTCTTCGTTAGTTAGAATAGTTTCAGGAAGGTAGCCACCCGTTCCAAGCAGCGTGGCATAACGCGTCACGCGGTTCTCCTCTCGGCAAATATCTCCTCGACACGCTCCCCAATGCGGGCCGGCACCCCCTTTTCAACCTCTTTAACAGCCATCTTGATGGCGTTAGCAAAAGCCACTCTGTCAGCATTACCATGGCTCTTGACTACAATACCGCGCAATCCCAACAGACTTGCGCCATTGTATCTGCGCGGATCGAAGCGTTTTTTGAAGGCGCGGAGCACCGGAAATGCTAGAAGACCAAGGAATTTGGTGAATATATTTTTCTCAAACTCATATTTGAGTGACTGACCCAGCAACTTTGCGAATCCTTCTATCGCCTTAAGCGCCACATTGCCCACAAAACCATCGGTGACCACAATATCGACATTACCCGAAAAGATATCGTTACCCTCGACAAACCCAACGAAATTGATGTGAGTGTCTGCTAGCAACTTGGCAGCCTGTTTGACCTGCTCATTGCCCTTGATTTCCTCTTCACCGATATTGAGCAAACCTACTCGGGGATGGTCATTTTCCTCAACGGCCCGCACCAATTCGTAACCCATAATTGCAAATTGACACAAATGTTCAGCGCTGCAATCTACATTTGCACCCAGATCAAGCACATGGGTATGTCCCGTCCTGGATGGAAGCATGGCTGTAATGGCGGGACGATCTATTCCGGGTATCGTCTTGAGCACAAATTTAGCTATCGCCATCAGTGCACCAGTATTACCGGCGCTGACGCAGGCATCAGCCTCATTCTGCTTGACCATATCAATGGCCACCCGCATGGATGAGTCCTTCTTGCCACGCAAAGCCTTGGACGGCGTCTCATGCATCTCGACCACTTCGGTTGCATGGCGAATGGTGACCCTTCCATCGAACCGCGCCTCTGCCCCTCTTAACTCCGCACGTAATCTGGCCTCATCGCCCACCAACACAAGGTGCAAATCAGGGTTCTTCTCAGCACTATCAAGCGCCGCAGGCACTATGACCGAGGGGCCGTTATCCCCCCCCATGGCATCAAGCGCAATAGTAAGCTTTCGCTTCATAGTTGGGATACGAATACTCAGTCATCAGAGGCCATAGGGTTAGCTGATTCAAAAGACAGCGGCTATTCCTCGCCAACGTCCTCAACCTTGCCGGTAATAACCTTGCGGCCACGATAAAAACCATCAGCACTGACATGGTGACGGCGATGAGTTTCACCTGTAGTCGGCTCGATCGACAGCGTCGGACCGGTAAGAGCATCGTGCGAACGACGCATATCGCGCTTGGAGCGGGTTTTACGGTTTTGTTGTACAGCCATGCTTTACTCCTAAAAATTAATTTTTCTTAATCTTAAACTGCGCCAGACTGGCGAATGGATTACGCTCACCGGATGATGGCTTGTCTGGCTTTTCGAGTCCACAATCAGTGTGCTGGGGAATAGTAGGCAAACTCAAAAGCAACTCATCCTGGACGATATCGATCAAGGCGACAGCTACGCCTGATGTCACCAGCAGAGGCTCCATTGAAGACGGCAATAAATCTGCCTCATCCATCGACCCCACTATTCCAAGCCGCACATCAGCGCTCACGAACCAGGGAATGGGCTCCAGGCAACACTGACATTCCAAAACCAGATCGGCACTAACCAGACCTGTAATGATAGGGATCCGGCCCTCACGACCAAATTGCAAATCAATCATAGCTTCGCCCTGAGCAACCATCACCTGATCCCTTAGCCGCTCCATGCCAGCCAAGCCAACAGCACCAGTGATGTGGCGCTTTTTCTCAGCGAACTCCAAGGGGTCAAACAGGGAAGGTAATCGTTCGGGCATAATCCTGCAATGATATAGGTAAGGGTTTATGCTGTCAAAAAGGTACTATCTTTCCCCAAACACTTCACCACAAAGCAGACCGTGAGCCCAACCCTAACTCTCGCATCCACTTCGACCTACCGCCAAATACTGTTTGAAAAGCTCGGGATACCCTTCAGGACACAAGCGCCGGGAGTAGATGAGGCAGCCCTTCCAAATGAGCCTGATGCCCTGCTTGCTGCCCGCCTGGCGAGGGAAAAGGCATTGGCAGTTGCAGCCCGTTCTCCGGGCAGCCTGGTCATAGGCTCCGATCAGGTCGCCTCGCTGGACGGTATCCAACTTGCAAAACCTTTGACCCGAGATCGAGCCATCGCCCAGTTATCGGCATCATCGGGCAAGACTGTTCTGTTCCATACCGCAGTCTGTCTGGTTGAGGCTGACACAGGAATAGTGCGGGAGGATATTGATCTGTGCCGAGTCGTATTCCGCCCACTGACGCCCTCACAAATCAAGCGTTACGTTGAACGTGAGCACGTTCTGGATTGTGCGGGTAGTTTCAAATCGGAGGGGCTCGGCATCAGCCTGATTGAAAAAATCGTGGGAGATGATCCGAACGCACTGATCGGCCTGCCTTTGATCAAACTGAGCCGGTTGCTGGCAACATTCGGGTTTGATATCCCCTGATCAGTTGTACCGATTATAGTAACCAAGCACCTTGGAAACATAATCCCGGGTCTCATTGAAGGGCGGTACCCGATTGCCGTACTTGATCACGTTATTTTCCCCCGCATTGTAGGCCGCCACCGCTAGCGTCACATCGGAACCGAACATCCCCAGCAAATCCCTCAAGTAACGGGCACCGCCCAAAATGTTCTGTTCCGGATCATAGGCATCTCGCACGCCATAGCGGGCAGCCGTTCCCGGCATCAACTGCATGAGTCCCATAGCGCCCTTGTTGGATACAGCGCCCGGGTTATAAGCAGATTCCGCCTTGATAACAGCATGCAGCAGGGCGGGATCAAGTCCATGCCGGTAGGCCGCCTGGTCGATAAATGCCTCGTACAGTTCACGGTTACTTGCCCCGGCATCACTGGACCCGGGTGCCAGACCGCGGTAGGGCGTCGTACTTTCACTGAATCGCCGACCTGAGCCCAAGGAGATGTAGACCGGCCTATCGTTGCGTGGCTGGGATTTGATTACAAGCTTATAGCCACGATGCCCGGGGTTGTCGGTATAGACCACCTGACCATCGCGACTAACGAACTTATACACGTCAGCGGTGGCCACCGATGACAGGATGAACAACCAATAGAGGCAATAGCGTAGCGATGAAACCGTAAGGGACATGCTGCGTTCCCGCAATATCAGAAAGTATTAGTGTGCTGACTTTTAGTCGGATTGGCAATTCCGAAGCGCTGACGCCTCGCACGGCGCCGGCCGCACCAACCCGGCGGCCTTGCAGGCAGTGTGTCGGGCCGTCCCCGTATCTTCATCCAAGGCCAGTGCCACGCCCATGCGACGTCGCGGATGCGATACCGGCTTACCGAAAAGGCGTATTTCGACATTGGGCAGCGCCAGCGCCTGTTCCAGGCCATCAAAAACAATGCCCTCGGCCTCCAGACCACCATAGATCACAACGCTCGCTCCCGCCTGACGGAGCGCAGGAGAAACCGGCAATCCCAGAATGGCCCGAGCATGCAGTTCGAATTCGCTTTGCAGTTGGGTCATCATGGTGACCATGCCGGTATCGTGTGGACGCGGGCTGACCTCGCTGAACCAGACCTGATCCCCCCGGACGAACAACTCTACACCGAACAGCCCGCGGCCACCCAGATCATCAACCACTACCCGAGCGATGCGACGAGCCTCGGTCAACGCGGCGGCGCTCATCTGTTGCGGCTGCCAACTCTCAACGTAATCGCCCTGTTGCTGCAGGTGGCCTATGGGTTCGCAGAACTGCGTCACCACTTCACCCTGTGCATTCGGTGCCCGCACGGTCAAAAGGGTGATCTCAAAATCAAAGTCGATTTTCCCCTCAATGATGACGCGGGCATTCTTAACCCGTCCTCCTTCCTGAGCATGATGCCAGGCCGCATCGACCTCAGCCGGAGAACGCACCATCGACTGACCCTTTCCAGACGATGACATAATCGGCTTCACGAAACAGGGAAATCCGATTTTTTCGGCGGCCGCACGCAACTCTTGCAGCGTATCGGCGAACTCATAAGGCGATGTCGGCAGACCCAGCGTCTCGGCCGCCAGTGTACGTATACCCTCCCGATTCATGGTCAGCCGCACAGCCCGCGCATTAGGGATAACCTTCGCAGCGCCGCTCCGCTCAATCTCGTCCAGTGCCTCGGTCGCGATGGCCTCGATCTCTGGAACAACGAAATGGGGCCGCTCGAGCGCAATGACCTGACGCAGTGCGTCCGGGTCGGTCATGTCAATCACGTACGCACGATGAGCCACCTGCTGCGCGGGCGCATTTTCATAGCGGTCGACAGCGATGACCTCGACCCCATATCGCTGCAGGCAGATCACCACTTCCTTGCCCAATTCTCCGCTCCCCAGAAACATCACCCGGGTTGCCCCCGGCGTCAGTGCGGTACCAATCTGCATGCTTACTCCCCTGGAAACCTGTTAACCACGTGTTGTGACCGAATTTAATCACATTCAAAGGCAAGGCGATCACTCACGGCGCCCCCTCTGCCGCCATGCCTCCTCCAGCCGCTTGGCCGAGACCGGAAACGGGGTCTTCAGTTGCTGAGCGAACTGTGACACCCTGAACTCCTCA
>JBKCCF010000026.1:0-2617 GCA_046305255.1 Methylococcaceae bacterium | reverse complement strand
CGGCTGCGATGACCGTCGCGGCACCGGAGCGTGAGGCCAGTCGCGCGGCGCGTAGTTTGGTGATCATGCCCCCTCGCCCTAATCCACTTCGGCTTTCGCCTACCATCTCGCTAAGGCTTGGGTCATTGATTCTGGCATAACCAACCAGTTTTGCTCCGGGGTTGATGCTCGGGTCACTCTCGTAGAGTCCATTCTGGTCGGTCAGGATGATGAGAAGGTCGGCATCGGTCAGGTTGGCGACCAGTGCACCTAGCGTGTCATTGTCGCCAAAGCGGATTTCATCTGTGGCAACCGTATCGTTTTCGTTGATGACAGGAATCACGCCGAGTTCCAGGAGCGTTAATAGCGTGCTTCGGGCATTCAGGTAGCGCTGTCTATTAGAGAAATCGTCATGAGTCAGCAGGATTTGGGCGGTTTTTAGTCCGTGTTGAAGGAACAAGGACTCATAGGTGCGAACCAGCCCCATTTGGCCGACCGAGGCAGCGGCCTGGAGCTCATGCAATGCATGTGGTCGAGTTTTCCAGCCCAGTCGACACATGCCTTCTGCCACTGAGCCCGACGACACTAGCATAATTTCTACGCCTTGCTGTCTGATGCGAGCGATCTGTTGTACCCAGTCGGCGATGCCAATGGTGTCGAGGCCGCGGCCACCTCCGGTGAGGAGTGCGCTGCCGATTTTGACGACTATTCGTCGGGCGCGTGAGAAGTCAGTCCTGTTCTGCATCTTCAGTCTTCTGCTGTTCCAGAAAATCCATAATGCTGTAGGTGAGTTCTTTGAGTCCTGATCCGCTGAGTGCGGATATTGTGAAGACCGGGCCGTTCCAGTTCAGGGTTTCAATAATCTGTATTGACTGGCGTTCGATCTCATCATCCAGCAGGTTATCTATTTTATTAAGTGCCAGCCAGCGCGGCTTTTGATCAAGGTTTTCCCCCCACTTGGCAAGTTCACCGATCACTTTCTGGGCTGAAGCAGCGGGTTGCTCCTCGCCGTCATGCCCGCCGATATCAATGACGTGGAGTAACAGGCGAGTCCGTGAGAGGTGTTTGAGGAACTGCATCCCGAGGCCCGCGCCCTCAGCGGCGCCCTCAATCAGCCCCGGTATGTCGGCCATAACAAAGCTTCGTTCGTCATTAACGCGAACTACGCCCAGGTTCGGTCGGAGTGTGGTGAATGGGTAATCGGCTACCTTTGGTCTGGCAGAGGATATGGCGCGGATAAGGCTGGACTTTCCGGCGTTGGGAAGTCCCAGCAGTCCCACATCTGCGATCACTTTTAGTTCGAGGTGCAGGCGGCGCTTTTCTCCTGGCTTGCCTGGGCTGGCTTGGCGAGGCGCGCGATTGGTGCTGCTCTTGAATCGAGTGTTGCCGAGCCCATGCCATCCGCCCCGGGCAACCATTAACTGCTGGCCTTGTTTCGTGAGGTCTCCCAGGATCTCGCCGGTCTCGGCGTCAGAAACAAGTGTGCCGACGGGTACGCGAACGATGCAATCCTGTCCCGCTCTACCAGTGCAGTTTCCGCCTGCGCCATTCTGGCCGCGCTCGGCGCGGAATACTGTGTGAAATCTAAAATCAACCAGAGTGTTCAGGTTTTCGGTGGCAACCAGAAAAACACTGCCCCCATCCCCGCCATCGCCCCCATCCGGGCCACCGAATGGAATGTATTTTTCACGTCTGAACCCGACACAGCCATTGCCGCCGTCGCCAGCTTCAATCCGAATTTCAGCCTCATCAACGAATTTCATGGGTTCCCTGACAAAAAAGCCCCGTCTGTGACGAGGCTTTTTTTAATCCCGTAGATAATTAGGTGAGCTTATGTTCAAGCGCCTTCAGCGGGGATAATGCTGACATACTTGCGCCCTAATGGGCCCTTGGCCTTGAAGGCCACATGACCGTCAGCTTTGGCGAAGAGGGTATAGTCCTTGCCTAACCCTACGTTCTCACCTGGATGGAAGGTTGTCCCGCGTTGACGCACGATAATGCTGCCTGCCGATACCAATTCGCCGCCAAAACGCTTGACGCCGAGACGTTGGGCGTTGGAGTCGCGACCGTTACGTGAGCTGCCGCCCGCTTTTTTATGAGCCATGGTGTGCCTCTTTAGGTGGGGTGTTAGGCCGTAATGCCGGTAATTTTTACTTCGGTGAAATTCTGCCTGTGGCCTGCTTGCTTCATGTGATGCTTGCGGCGACGGAACTTGAGGATCTTGACCTTGGGGTGGCGCCCGTGAGTGGTCACTGTAGCCGTGACCTTGCCCCCATCGAGGTAGGGTTTGCCAACTTTAATGCCGTCATCTGTCTGGATTAGCAGAACCTTGTCAAACTCTACTTCCTGGCCAGCCTCAGCGACCAAGGTCTCGATCTTCAAGATTTCACCCGGCTTGACCCGGTATTGCTTGCCGCCAGTGTGTATTACCGCATACATGATGTGTGTCTCCAACGGAGAAGGGAATTCGGAAAACCGCGAATGATAAGGGTATAGTTTGGTGTGAGTCAATCACTGAATCATGAGCGTACGCTTTTCGTGTGGGTCAAGTTTGCCCCGCTTCCCCCCCCCAGTGATCACACACGCCTCCCGGGCGGTCCGATAAATCCGAGCAGAAGACCGCCCAGCCTAAGACCCA
>JBKCCF010000025.1:0-5487 GCA_046305255.1 Methylococcaceae bacterium | reverse complement strand
ATATTGCCCGTATCACCCGCATGGTGGCGTGGCGGCTGGCCAGCCGCGGCCTCTACCTGCAAGGGCTGTGGCGCAGCCTGACCCGGCGGCCACTGCGGGCAGAATACTCCTGAGCGGGGCCTGATGATCGCCGTACCCACCAGCGTGCAGGGCACCGAGCACCTGCTTTCCTTCACCTTATTGCAGATCGGCATCATCATCGCGGCTGCGCGGCTCGCGGGTTATATCGCCCGACAGTGGGGCCAGCCACGGGCAGTGGGCGAGATCGTCGCCGGCCTGTTGCTGGGGCCTTCGCTATGTGGGGCACTGGCACCTGAAAGCTTTCGTTGGGTATTCCGCTCGGTAGATGCCACGCCGCTAACCATCATGAGCCAGATCGGCCTGATCCTGTTGATGTTTCAGGTTGGGCTGGCGTTCGATTTCAGCCAGTTACGCGCCCGCCAGAACCGACAGGCGGTGCTGTTGATCACGTTGGCCAGCATCGCCCTACCATTCGGGCTGGGTTTCGGCTTTGGTGAACTGACGGCGAAGACGCTGGCGGGCGGCATCAATCCTTTGGCCTACGCCCTGTTTTTGGGGATAGCGCTGGCGATCACCGCCGTGCCGATACTGGGCCGCATCATGATGGAGTTCGGACTGACCCGCAGCCGGATCGGGGTTATCACCATCGCCGCCGCTGCCGCCAACGATGCCATCGGCTGGGTGTTGCTGGCGCTGGTGTCGGCGGTTGCGACCCAACAGCTGTCCTGGCAGGTGATCGCAGGTACGCTGGGCTGTCTGCTGGCCTATCTGGCACTGTCCTGGCTGCTGGTCAGGCCGCTCCTGCTCCGGCTGCTCCGCCGCTGGCACAGGGAGGACGAAGCGCTACCGCAGGATCTGCTGGCGATCGTACTCATCGCCATTTTTGGATCGGCGCTCCTGACCAGTCAGCTTGGCATTTTCGCCATCTTCGGCGGCTTTGTCGCGGGTATGCTGCTACATGACCAGACGGCATTCGTCGAAGCCTGGCAGAGGAAAATGTCGGCGCTGGTGAACGTGTTTTTCCTGCCCATTTTCTTCACCTATACCGGGCTGCGAACCGATGTCGGCGGTCTCGGCAGCACTACGCTCTGGGGCTGGTGTGGTCTGCTGATCGTGCTGGCGGTGCTGGGCAAGCTGGTCGGCTGCTATTTGGCATCACGGCTGGCCGGGCTGTCGCGGGCGGAGGCGACTAACATCGCCCTCATGATGAACACCCGCGCGCTGATGGAGCTGATTGTGGTCAACCTTGGCTATGACCTCGGCATCATCCCCCGCGAAGTGTTCACCATGCTGGTGCTGATGGCCGTCGCCAGTACCCTGCTGACCGCGCCGGGACTTCGGCTGGGCCTGCCCCGGATGGGTCACCGGATTCCGTCCGGCGCCGACGGTTGAGTGACTCAGGGCACCAGGAGTTCGCGGCGAATGGCCTTGTCCAGTTCCTGCACCCAGGTGTTGTAGTCCTCGTAGATTTCCTCGGGCTTGCCCGCCTTGGCCGAGTAATTCATGTTCTGGCTGTTAAGGTACTTGATGCTGTAAAGCGTGGTGCTGAAGGGGATCGCAACCTGCACCACGTGTTCTTCCGAATACAAGGTCGCATCAATCAGCCCCGGTTTGATCGTGCGCATCTGCCAGCCCAGGTTGGTACCGGCCCTGATGATGGCTTTTTCCACGTCGCCCAGCCCGACAGTACTTTTGCTCATGTGTATGGGGGCGTTGCTGATGGTTTGCAGGGGCAACGACTGACAGGCCGCAAGGCCGGTAATGGCCAGCACCACTATCATGGTTCTGCCGATGGTGTTATTCATGGGTCTCTCCTCTTCGGTCTATCAAGAGCGGGGGGTTGTCGCTTCAGGCGGTCTTTGCCGCGTCTCGCGGCCCCTAATATGCGTCGCAAACGAAGCCAAGGCAATCCGCATGATTTCATTGTGTTGCCACCGCCGGCGGAATGTCTCGTCCAGTGCATCAGGGTCAACCCCACAACGGGCACCGTGGCCGTCAGTCCAACAATGCAAAGCGCCGGAGCGGGCGATGGGAGACTGGAATACATCGCGGTGCCCCAGGACTGCGAGGGTTCCGCGACGCCGGTTTACCCACGGTCGCGGCGGCCACGCCCTGACACAGTCGGCCCTTTTGAATCTGGCCGGGCCGCCCTGTTTGCGGGCAACTGCGGCGGTTCTGCCGAACGGGATTTACCCGGCGCGAGATCGTCCAGTGTCCAGTCGCCAACCGCATACCGGATCAGCCTCAAGGTGGGATAGCCTACGGCAGCCGTCATCCGCCTAACCTGCCGGTTACGGCCTTCCTTCAGCGTGAGTTCAATCCAGCGCGTGGGAATTGCCGCCCTGTAGCGAATGGCTGGCATTCTGGGCCAGAGGCGTGCGGGTTCGTCGATGAGGCGAGCCTTGGCCGGCCGGGTCGGGCCATCTTTCAGCAGGAGGCCGGTTTCCAGCTGAGCCAGCGCCGCACTGTCAGGTTCACCCTCGACCTGCGCCCAGTAGACTTTGGCCATTTTGTGTCTGGGGTTGGCGATGTGCGCCTGCAAACGGCCATCATCCGTCAGCAGCAACAGACCCTCGCTGTCGTAATCCAGCCTGCCTGCAGGCCGGATACCCGGTAACGTGAGGTAATCGGCCAGGGTCGGGCGGCCCGCCTCAGGGTCGGTGAACTGCGAGAGCACCCCGTAGGGTTTATTGAACAGTATCAGGCGGGACATGGCGTCAGGGTGGTGGCGGGGTGGGCCGTCAGCAAAAGATACGGATACTGGCTAGCCCGGCGACCGGTCTGTGTAAAATTGCGAGTTTAACCCATGAGGGTCGATACCCGTGAAAGCTCCCCGATATCCCCGCGATGCCCGCAACCCCCTCAACATTGCTACAAAACATCCGGCTCATCAGGAACGCCAGGGTGATCAGGATGCGTTAAACAGCCGGGAGAAGGGCCTGCGCATTTCGGGCTTGCCCGCCGTCAGCGCCTTGTTCACTCATGCGCCGGATCGGGCCCTGCGCCTGTTTTATGACGACCGGATGGTGAACGAAGTGGGCCATTTCTGCTCTCAGATGGCGGAAATGCGGCGACCCTATCGAAAACTTGATCCTGCCGAACTAACCAAAATAGCGGGTACCGTCCTTCACGGGGGTATCGTTGCTGTGGCCAGGCCGAAAGCGGTACTCCCCTTCAATGCCTGCCAGACCCGGCAGTGGGCGGTAGATCGGGAGCCCCTGGTGATTCTGGATGGGATAGGAAACACCCACAATCTGGGCGCTATTGCGAGAACGCTGGCGTTTTTCGGATTCAGGCGTCTTCTGATATCCGATCACCCGGAACAATGCGGGCTGTCTGATTCGGCTTATCGGGTGGCAGAAGGCGGACTGGAGGCGCTGACGGTTTACCGGGTCAAGGCCCTGCCCGAGGCCTTAAGACTGATCAAACCCCACTACCGGGTGGTGGGAACGGCATTGACCCGACAGGGACTAATGCTTGATGCCGTGCTGGAAGAGCGGCGGCCGGTTGCTCTGGTCCTGGGTAACGAGGAAGCAGGGTTACCCAGGGCAACACTCGCCGCATGCGATGCCCTGCTGACCTTGCCGGGATCCGGTAACGTGCAGTCGCTGAATGTTTCGGCAACGGCAGCCATTATTGCTTACGCCCTGAGACCGCCTCAGACCGTAAGCAAAACTCGTCGGCCTGCTCAGAAGAGAAAAGACGGCGATCGTTGAGTGACCACACATGCTGACAGGTTATCTGCCCGCTTGACAGCATCGAAAAGCAAGCAATCACCCCCCTATCCACATCATTGGGTGGGGAAGTGAAACTGTAACGACAGGATTGACGCCGGGCCGTGGTGGGATTGGGCAGATGGGGCGCACATGAGCGCAGGTACTATTGTGAAATCATTTTGGTGTAGGAGTCATCTTTCATGAATCTGTTGGATAAAAAAAAGCAGGCCAAACTGGCCATCGGTGTTTTCTGCTCGCTACTGACATTGGGCCCCGTGGCATGGGCGGAAAGTGATATGGAGATTCAGGAAAAGGCACTGAAAGCGCGTGAACTGAGGCATCAAGGCGCCATGAATCACGCCGACCATGATCAAGGCAGTGAGACTGCAGGCAAATTCAGGGGGGTATTCTACGGCTATCTTCCGTGCCATGAAGAAGATTGCGGCGGAGTAAAAATGACGCTATCCCTAAACGCTAAAAATAATTACCTGCTGGTTATCCAACCGGCCAAAAGTCGCAACAGAGAAAGCTACGAGAAAGGAAAGTATGAGTGGAGCGAGAATCAGAGCATGGTAATGCTCAACCCCAATACCGATGCACCCCAGCGCAGGCTGGCCATCAAGGACGCCTCAACACTGCTCTACATCAGCAATGATGGTGCACACATGACAGGCGACCAGGACAGATATCTTATGAAAAGGACAGATGTTGCCAACAACCGGGATATGCACATCCATTGAGTCAGTCCCCGGGTCTATTGCGGCACGCCCTTGTCATCAGAGGGCTAACCTCTTGCCCCTGCGCGATAGCGTGACGTATGGGCGACGCCATAGCGGCGGGCAAATAACGGCATATCCCCCGTGCGGCCAAGAACGACGAGGGCATCCCCCGCCTTCAGCGTCTCGGTTGCAGCGGGTCTGTTCAGTGTAGTGCCGTCCGCTCTCCTGAGGGCGATGACCATGAATACATCCTCGCCGGTCACCTTGATATCCGCAATCGTCAGGCCGTCGAGCCCCGATCCCTCGGCAATGGTCAGTTCGTCCACCTGTAGTTCGACGTGCGCCAATAATTCGTTCAGTCGTTTGCGTTCGGTAGTCTGCTCCAGAAAATCCACTGCGGTTGGCCGGGTGATGAGATTGGCCATCTGCATGCCGCTGATACCCGCCGGCAGGATCACATGGTCTGCGCCAGCCTGGCGAAGTTTTTTTTCAGTGGAGGGCACATCGCCGCGGGACAGAATGATCAACCCACTGTTGAGACCCCGAGCGGTCAGGGTAATGAAGAGATTGTCAGCGTCACCCGGCAGCACGGTGGCGAGATATTTGGCCTGATCAACCCTGGCCAGCAACAGTGTTTGCTCATCGGTAGCCTGACCCTGGCAGACCCGGTAGCCCGCCTCTTGAGCCATCGTCAACGCCTGACTGCTGTCCTCGACAATCACAAAGGGCTGTTCGGCCTGTTTTAACTGACTGGCCAACACCTGGCCGATATGGTTAAAACCGCAAATGACGACATGATCGCGGAGGCTGGCAATGTCGCGGGTCTTGCGGCGCTGGTCCAGCGCCCTTTTAAGTTCTCCTTCAGCCATCAATTGTATGCATCCCCCAAATGGGCACCTCGATTAAATGCCCATTTTGTCGAGCCGCGCTTAGATAGCAAGGTCAGCACCCATATTTCGGCGATTTCCGAGCCAAATTCGGGTCATTTCTGGTTTGTTTCATCCTGAATTTCGCCTTGATGACCGATTTAT
>JBKCCF010000024.1:0-21091 GCA_046305255.1 Methylococcaceae bacterium | reverse complement strand
TGAATCGACAGAATGGGTGTGTCATCGCCCAAAGCGTTGCAGCGATTGATGACTTCCTGGCAGCGCCGCTGCATTTCAGGGTTGTCGCGTTGGACCGACGCGAAATCGAGATCCTCGGCGCTTTCGCCCGAGGCAACCGAGGAGGCTGCGCCACCGCCCAAACCAATCAGCATCGCCGGGCCACCCAGTACCACGATGGGCGCGCCTGGCGGGATTGGGTTCTTGCCCAGCTGCTGGGGACGGATAGCACCCATGCCGCCGGCCAGCATGATGGGCTTGTGGTAGCCGCGTAACTCGGTGCCGTCAGAGGCCATCTGCTCGAAGGTACGAAAATAACCGCTGATATTGGGCCGGCCAAATTCAGTGTTGAAGGCGGCACCGCCGAGGGGACCGGCGAGCATGATGTCCAACGCTGAAGCTATGCGGCCCGGCTTGCCGTGATCCTGTTCCCAGGGCTGGATAAAATCGGGTATGCGAAGGTTGGAAACGGAGAATCCCGTCAGGCCTGCCTTGGTATGCGAACCCCGACCGGTGGCGGCTTCGTCGCGAATTTCACCACCGGAACCGGTCGCCGCCCCCGGAAAGGGGGAGATGGCGGTCGGGTGGTTGTGGGTTTCGACTTTCATCAGCAGATGAGCGGCTTCCTCCTGATAGCCGTATTCCAGGCTATCAGGATCACGTAAAAATACGCGGGTAACCGGGCCCTCAACCACCGAGGCATTGTCGTTGTAGGCCGACAGGATGCCGCTGGGTGACAGCGTGCTGGTGTTGCGGATCATGGCAAACAGCGACAGGTCCTGCGCCTCGCCGTCAATAGTCCAGCGTGCGTTGAAGATCTTGTGGCGGCAATGCTCGGAGTTGGCCTGAGCAAACATCATCAACTCGACATCCGTGGGATCGCGCCCCAGTGCGCCAAAACTGTCAGTCAGGTAGTCAAGCTCGTCATCGGAGAGTGCGAGCCCGAGACTCTTGTTGGCCACGACCAGTGCCGGACGGCCCTGACTGATCACCGGCACCGTTGCCAGACGGCCGGGGGGGTGATGCTGGAACAGTTTTCGGGCATCGCCGGTAGCCAGCACGGTGTGCGTCATCCGGTCATGCAAGAGGGCATCGACGCTGAGCAGGTGAGAGGCGCTGAGTCCTTCAGCGCCCTGAATCACATAGAGGATACCCCGTTCGATCCGCAGAATGGCGTCAAGCCGGCAACGGCGGGCAATATCGGTGGCTTTGCTGGACCAGGGCGAGAGCGTGCCGAGGCGAGGTACGACCCAGCGGGATAGACCTGCCGGCTCGAACGCCTCCACCTTGGGGCCATAATCCAGCACCAGCGCCAATCGCTCCTGCTCCTGGAAATCAAGCTCACGGGCAGCTTCGATAAAGTGAACGTAAACAGCACTGACAGCGCTGATGGAGGCTGCTACCGATTGCAGTTCCGCCAGCAGTCGACTGCTACGAAACGCCGATAAGGCAGGAGGGCCGATTAATGTGAGGATCATCATTCAACCTGTGAGGGAGAAATTGCGATGCCGCCCTGGCGGGGCGACTGTAAAAATACCGCATCGGACTGCAAGACCGTGACTCCGGGCACTCACAGCTAGTAAAGAATCAGGGCGCGGGCTTGTCGTCCTTGTCAGAGTGGCCGGTGGTCTGCAAGGTGTCGTTGATATGCTTGAGCAACTCCAGACCGAGCCCCTCATGCTGAGGCTTGCCGTCCATGTTCAGCACAAAAATGGATGTTGCACTTCCCTTCTGTTCAAGCTTGACCTGAAATTCCTGAGTGGGATCGGGCGACCCGCTAAACATCTCCTGCACATCACCAAAGAATCCACGATCTTCATAGGGCTTGACCTTACCGCCGTACTGGACAAAGTACACGCCATCGGAACGGTTCTGGTCGGTGATTTCCAGCTTGAGCCGACCCAGGGCCTTGTTGACCTCCGCCCAGGTAATATCAAAGGGTGCCTGCACCTCAATCAGCGGCACATCCTGGGAACTCTGCGCCAACACAGGCGGAGCATGACCCTTGCTGGCCCTAATGGCATCGGCTGATTCAGGCTTCATCTCGCTGGGCGGCATCGCATATTCGTTGTCCGTCCTGGAACTGTCTGCTGCATCCTCGGCACTCGCCGGCGACTGCCAGGCCGCACGATTGGCCGTATTGACCCCATCAATGGTCGAAGCCGTCATGTCGGGCGGAATCTCAAGCGCTGCAATTTCGGTGCTGTACTGGTACTGCTTGTGCTTGTCGGGAAACCAGCCACTGACAACGCTACACCCATGGAGCGCGACCAGAGTAATGGCGCTGGCGAGTGTCAGGAGTCGACTGCGGGCGAAACGGTGCATGGAAAGTCTCTTCAAAAAATGCCGGCCTGGCGCATGGCGTCGCGCACCGCATCATGATAGCTTTCAGACAGCCAGGTCAGGGGCAAGCGAATGGCGGGCTCGATCAGTCCCATTTCGGCAAGCGCCCATTTCACAGGAATGGGATTGGACTCTATGAACAGATCACGATGCAGGCCTGTTAGCATGGCATCCGCCGCTTCAGCGCGGGGCCTGTCACCCTGAATTGCCGCATCGCACATCTGATGCATCAGACGCGGCGCTACGTTGGCGGTGACCGAAATCACGCCATGACCACCGAGCAGGCAGAACGCGCAGGCCGTGGCATCATCACCGGAGTAAAGCCGAAAATCAGGCCCACAGCGGCGGATGATCTCGCGGGCACGATCCAGATCGCCGGTCGCTTCCTTTACGCCGATGATGTTGGGTACGGTGGCCAGCCGCTCTATGGTTGGCGGCAGCATGTCACAGGCGGTACGTCCCGGCACGTTGTAAAGAATCTGCGGGATTTCCACAGCCTCCGCCACCGCCCGATAGTGGCGATACAAACCCTCCTGGGTGGGTTTGTTGTAGTAGGGCGTGACCAGCAAACAGGCATCCGCGCCCAGGGATTTGGCGTGGCGGGTGAGTTCGATGGCTTCGGCAGTCGAATTGGCGCCCGTACCGGCAATGACCGGAACACGACCCGCCACCTGCTCGACAGTCAGACGGATGACTTCGCAGTGTTCTGTCTCATCCAGTGTGGCTGATTCGCCGGTGGTGCCCACCGCAACGATGCCGTCGGTACCCTGTTCTATATGGAACTCGATCAGCCGGTGCAGCGCCACCCGATCCAGGGTGCCATCCGCCTGCATCGGCGTCACCAGCGCAACGATACTACCTTGAATCATCCAACTTTTCTCAGCCTGTCAAAAACCACATGTTAACGTGGCGCCACAATGAATGACAACTGCGGCACCTTGCCGCCCAACGCCATCCGGCGTGCTGACCTCAGCAGCCAAAATGGCAAACGGCAAGCAGGTTGGTGGTAAACTTTGGTTTTGTTGACACGAGCCCCGCTACCACCCCTCCATGCAACTTGTCATTACCGTACTGGGCGAAAATCGCCCTGATCTGATCGTGGAACTGACCCGCGCCATCAAGGATGCTCATTGCACTATCCTTGAGAGCCGGATGACTGAACTGGGCCCTGATTTTGCCGGTCATCTTCAGGTCGAGGGCAACTGGAATCACATTGCCCGACTCGAAAATGCGGTGGAGGCCCTGGCTAACCGCTACAACCTCAAGACGCATCTCTTGCGAGCCAAGGAAAAAGAAACGAACGAACAGGAAGATGACAATAGCCTGCCCTATGCCGTCGATATTTTTGCCACTGACCAGATCAACAACATTCATGACCTGAGTGATTTTCTGACCGTGCGCGGCGTTGCGATTCTTGATCTGTCTACCAGCCGCTCCCCAGCACCCTTCACCGGATCTCCGCTGTTCCTGGCGCACATGATTGTCAAGATTCCGGCCGGCACCCGAATCGTGTCGCTTCGGGACGAGTTTCTCGATTTCTGCGATCAGATGAACCTCGACGCCATACTCGAACCGGTCAAGCGTTGAGATTTTGCCAGAATGGCGAATTTCCGGCTGAAATTCAGACATAAGGGGCGTGTACCGAGCACGCTCAACACACAGCAGTTCGAGCCGAACCAAGCATCCAACCCGACGTCCTACTGGAGACAAAAGCCATGATCGCGGTCGCCCCCACCCATCCTGCCCCTGATTTCAGTCTCCCCGCCACATCGGGCAAAATCATCAGCCTGGCCGATTTTGCAGGCCGCTACCTGGTGCTGTATTTCTACCCCAAAGACAGCACGCCCGGCTGTACCCAGGAAGGTCAGGATTTTCGTGATCTCTACTCGCAATTTCAGACACTCAACACTGACATCCTCGGTGTATCACGCGACAGCCTGAAGTCGCACGAAAACTTCAAATGCAAGCAGGCGTTCCCATTTGAACTGCTATCCGATAGCGATGAAGTCCTCTGTACCGCCTATGACGTCATCAAGATGAAAAACATGTATGGCAAGCAGGTGCGCGGCATTGAGCGCAGCACCTTCCTGATCGACCCTCAGGGGGTAATCGCGGCAGAGTGGCGCAAACTCAGCGTCGCGGGGCACGCTGCAGCGGTGCTGGAAACTGTCCGTTCTCTGTCATCGACCTAACCCAAAACGGCTGTTGTGGATACTGCCGTAATGAAAATGGCCGCTCTGCTTACCCTGATTGGCTGGCTCATATTACGGACGGGCCCGATCAGGGCGGAAACGGTGTTCCGCTGCATCGACAATGGCCGAACCGCGTTCACCGAGCGCGCCAGCGGTCCAAATTGCGAAGCCCTGAACCTGCGTGCACCGCAACCCAATCCGGATGATGCCGCACGGCAAAAAGAAGCCCTGAGGCAGTGGAGCGAAGACCGTGAGACGGCTGCGGATAACCAGCGGCGTACCCGAAAATCCGGGAGCAGCAGAAGCAGGAGTGACCCGCCAAGAGATATGCTGGATAACTCGCGATCAGTCCTGAGTCTGCCGCCGGAACTGGATTTCAAATCACCGCAGGACAGCGCCAAGTCAGAATAGCCCCAGCCAAAACGGCGGATCCTTGCCTCACCACTTTTTGGAAAGCCCATGTCTGCATCGCCTTTGCCCGCGTTCATAATTGAAGCCACTGGCAACCATCGTTCAAGCATCATCTGGCTACACGGCCTAGGGGCTGATGGCCATGATTTTGCCTCAATCGCCGCCGAACTTGCTCTGCCCAAAGCCCTTGGCGTCCGCTTCATTCTTCCGCATGCCCCCAAAATTCCGGTCACCATCAACCAGGGTCTCATCATGCGCGCCTGGTACGACATTCGTTCAACCGACTTGGTCAGGACACCTGATGCCGAGGGCATCCGGGATTCGACAAACGCCATCGAGCGCCTGATTGACGATGAACTGGCCAAGGGGGTAGCCCCGGAACGCATCATACTGGCCGGCTTTTCTCAGGGGGGCGTCATTGCGATTCAAACCGGCACCCGGCACGTTGAAAAGGTCGGTGGCGTTGTCGCGCTGTCCTGCTACTTGGGGATACCGGAAGCACTACCGCCCGCCCGACGCCGCCTGCCGATATTTATCGCTCACGGCACTGAAGACGCCATTGTTCCCTTCCAACGGGGGCGAGATGCCGCGGTGACGTTGGAAAAAGAGGGCTACGAGGTTTGCTGGCGCGATTACCCAATGGGTCATTCGGTCTGTCTGGAGGAAATCGACGATATCCGGACGTGGTTACTGAGCCGCCTGACCGGGGGCCAGTAAGCCCGCGCGGACTGTCAGGGGTGGCGCCTGACGCCGGTCAGCAGTGCCCAATCCTCCCTAAGAAGAACCGGCTCAAACTGTATCCATGCATCGTAGGCACGACGCACCTGCTCTGCCTGCTCGGCCAGTATGCCGGACAGCGCAAGTAGCCCGCCCGGCTTCACCCGCCCGACAATATCAGCGCTCAACGCTACCAAGGGCCCCGCAAGTATATTGGCAACGACCACATCTGCCGGCGAGTCGGGCAGATCGGCAGGGTAGCCGAGGGTGAGCCCTGCAGCGACACCGTTTTTCTGGGCATTCTCGGCACTGGCCGTCAATGCCTGGGGATCAATGTCCACACCATAAGCCGAGTTAGCCCCCAACTTCAATGCTGCGACCGCCAGGATACCTGAACCACACCCATAATCGATCACCATGTTGCCCGAGAGATCAAGACTGTCGAGCCACCCCAGACACAGCGCGGTGGTGGGATGAGTGCCGGTGCCGAAAGCCAGCCCGGGATCCAGCAGCACATTAACCGCAGTGGGCTCCGGCGGCTCGAAGCCAGTCGGACAAATCCACAATTTCCGACCGAAACACATGGGTTTGAAATGCTCGAGCCAAGCCCGCTCCCAGACCTGATCTTCGAGTATGGTGGACGCCCAACCGCACAGGCGTTTACCCAGACGTGAGGCTACCGCAGCCTCCACCTGCTCAGGATCCACGCTATCCATAAACAGCGCGATTACCCGAGTGTGACGCCACAAGGGCGTTTCCCCCGGCTTGGGTTCAAACAGGGGTTGGTCGGCAGCGTCTTCAAGGCCCACTGAAAGGGCACCGAGATCCATGAAAAAATCAGAGAGCGATTCGGCCAGCGACTCATCCACTGTCGCCGCCAGTTGCCGCCACATCAGTGCTTCAATCCCAGCTTATGTTCAAGATAGTGAATGTTCTGGCTACCCGTCTGGAAGGCCTGATCATTAATGATGTCAAGTAACAGCGGGATATTGCTGTTGATGCCGCCAATCACCATCTCATTCAGTGCAGTGCGCATTCTGGCGATCGCGCTCTCCCGGGTCTCACCGTGAGCAATCAGTTTGCCAATCATGGAATCGTAGTAGGGTGGCACCCGGTAACCGTTATAGATATGGGTTTCGACCCGGATACCGGGACCGCCCGGCATATGGAACTGCTCGATCAGCCCCGGACTGGGCATAAACGTCCTGGCATCCTCGGCATTGATGCGGCATTCGATCGCATGACCATTCATGTGGATTTGCGACTGCTTGAACGATAGGGGTTCACCCGAGGCGACGAGCAGTTGCTCCTTGACGATATCGAAGCCGGTGACCATTTCGGTCACCGGGTGCTCAACCTGAACCCGGGTGTTCATTTCAATGAAGTAAAACTCACCGTCCTGGTAAAGGAACTCGAAGGTTCCAGCGCCCAGATAGCCGATATCCTGACAGGCCTTAACACAGCGCTCACCCATCTGCTCGCGCTTGACCTGGCTGATGCCCGGTGCGGGCGCTTCTTCCACGACTTTTTGATGACGGCGCTGGGTGGAGCAGTCCCGCTCACCCAGATGCACCACATTGCCATGACTATCGGCAATAACCTGGAACTCAATGTGGCGCGGGTCTTCCAGAAATTTCTCCATGTAGACCATGTCGTTGCCAAACGCAGCGGCGGCCTCACCCTTGGTCAGGGCAATCGCACTGTGCAAGTTGGCCTCGGTGTGAACCACCCGCATACCACGGCCACCACCACCACCGGCGGCCTTGATGATGATGGGGAATCCGATCCGGCGTGCGATGGCAAGATTTTGATCATTATCATCCCCCAGCGGCCCATCCGAGCCCGGCAGGCAGGGTATGCCGGCACTTTTCATGGCCTCAATGGCTGCAACCTTGTCACCCATGATACGGATGGTTTCGGGCCTGGGACCTATAAAAATGAATCCGCTCTTCATCACTTTTTCAGCGAAGTCGGCATTTTCGGAAAGGAAACCATAGCCAGGATGTATCGCTTCGGAATCGGTTACTTCAGCAGCGCTGATAATCGCCGGGACATTCAGATAGCTTTCCTTGGAGGGTGCCGGCCCTATGCAAACCGACTCATCGGCCAGGCGAACATGCTTGAGGTCGCGATCTGCCTCCGAATGAACGGCGACTGACCTAATACCGAGTTCACGGCAGGCGCGGAGAATACGAAGGGCGATCTCACCCCTATTGGCAATCAGTACTTTACCGATCATTGTGTGAACCTGATGGTGTGCGGTTGGCGTGACGTGCGGCCTTATTCAATGACGAACAGGGGCTGGTTGTATTCCACGGGCTGGGCGTTCTCCACCAGGATCTTGGTAATTTTTCCGCTC
The DNA here is from genome assembly GCA_046305255.1 of Methylococcaceae bacterium. GTDB lineage: Bacteria > Pseudomonadota > Gammaproteobacteria > Methylococcales > Methylococcaceae > UBA6136. Next base: position 13,051 of record JBKCCF010000024.1, on the reverse strand, counting down.
TTGTCAGCTTCGATCTGGTTGAGGATTTTCATGGCCTCAATGATGCAAAGCGTTTCGCCCTCTTTTACTCGCTGCCCCAGTTCGACAAACGACTTGGCACCGGGGGTGGATGAGCGGTAAAAAGTCCCCACCATCGGCGAACGCAATACATGCCCCGTGAGCGCATCAGCCTCTGCGCTCTTGGCAGATTCGGCGACAGCAGGCTGCGCGGACGTCTGCTGGACTACTGCGCCTGCCGACATCGGCATCATATACTGGGGTGCAGGCGCAACAGCGCTTTGACGGCTGATACGGACGGACTCCTCGCCCTCATGAATTTCGATTTCGGCGATGTCGGACTCACTGATCATATCGATCAGTTTCTTGATTTTTCTGATATCCATCGATTTAGCTGCCTGTTGTTTTAGTTATCGTATGTAGGGCGGCCTGGAGCGCCATCTCGTAACCGAGGGCACCAAAACCGCAGATAACGCCTTTGGCGATATCGGACAAGTAGGAGTGTTTCCGGAAGGGCTCCCGCGCATGGACATTGGAGAGGTGCACCTCAATGAACGGAATCCGGGTCGCCAGAAAAGCATCGCGAATAGCAACGCTGGTATGCGTATAGGCACCGGGATTGATCAGGATGAAATCTACTGCTTCCCCGTAGGCGGCATGAATGCGCTCTATGAGTTCATGCTCAGCATTGCTCTGGAAGCAGGTGATCACATGTTCTCCGGCCTGGGCCAGCAGGCTCTCCTCAATATCCCCGAGGGTTTCGGAACCGTAGAGGCCGGGCTCACGCACGCCCAACATATTCAGGTTGGGACCATTCAGTACGAGGATGTTGGCCATGGCGGACTGTTTTTGCTCTGAAACCCAATAAAAGCTGGCGTATTCTGCCGAAACCTCCCCTTTTTGTCCATGAAATGACGATTTTCGACACCGTTGTCGCACATGACCGGTTGCCGGTTTCACCGCGCCAGCGCAGGGCCAACGATATCAAGCACCTGCTCGCGTTTGAACACACCAATCTGCGAATGGAGAATTTTGCCATCGCGGCCAAACACGACGGAAAATGGCAGCGCCGACATTTCGTTACCCAGGCTGTCGGCCCATGCCGGAGTGGTGTCATCACCTACCAGAACGGGGTAATTGACCGGATGCCGCTGGAGAAAAGCCCGCACTTCGGCCGGTTCATCAATGGCAATCCCGACGAACTGCAGTCCCTTGTCACCTAACTCGTTCTGCAGTTGGGCAAATGCAGGCATTTCATCGCGACAAGGCGGACACCAGGTTGCCCAAAAATTGAGCACCAACACCTTCCCCTGCCATTCCGAGAGAGGGTGCGAGCGGCCATCAAGATCCACCAGCACCGGCTCCTGAACCTTGGGGCCCGATGGCGCCACCAGCCAATATCGGGTCATTACGCCAGCCACCAAGGCCAGCACGCCTATCAGCGCGAAAATCATGATCTTTTTCATCAGCGGAGCACCTTCTGAATATGGGCAACAAAATCATCAGCTTCCATATAGCCGATGACGCGATAGCCGCGCTGTTCTTCAGCATTGCCCCCAAAGAACAGGGTTGCCGGCGGCCCGATCAGGTTGAAAGCCTGCAGCAGTTCGGCACTGGCCTCGTTATTTTCAGTGACGTCTGCCTTCAATAACAGCACATTGCTGAGGGCGGCAATGACCCTTGGGTCAGTGAAGGTATAGCGTTCCATTTCCTTGCAGGACACACACCAGTCGGCATAGAAATCGAGCATGACAACCTGCCCACGGGCGGCCGCTCCAGCCAGCGCCTGTTTTAGCGCGGGTACCGATTCGATCCGCTTGAAATCAAGCCCCGTTGCGACCGGCGCTTTGCCGTCCTGGGTGAGCCGCAAACCCCTCAGGGGCTGTAGTGGGTCAGTGCTGTTGGATGCCACGCCGATCAGCAGCAGGATGCCGTATGTCAGCATCGCGATGCCACTGCCTTTCCATAATTTACGCCACCCCGTTACCGAGGACGGAAGAGCGTCCAGCGCCCCTAGGTAGACGGCAGAAATCATCAGCAACAGCGCCCATAACAGCAAGGTCATGGCTGGCGGCAACAGTCGCTCCAGCAGCCAGATCGCGATAGCCAGCAATCCCACTCCAAATGCGGCCTTAACGGCGTTCATCCACTCACCGGCCCGGGGCAAAAACTTGCCGGCAGAGGCACCAATAGCCAACAGCGGTAATCCCATCCCCATCCCCAGGGAGAACAAGGCGATGCCGCCCAGCCAAGCATCGCCAGTCTGTCCGATGTAGATCAACGCGCCCGCCAAGGGAGCAGCAACACAGGGGCCCACAATCAAGGCCGACAACATCCCCATAGCCCCCGCACCCAGGAGGGTTCCGCCATGCTGTTTATGGCTGACTTCAGCAATCTTCGATTGCAGGAAAGCGGGCACCTGCAGGGTGAACAGGCCAAACATGGATAGCGCCAGCACTACAAACAGCGCACTGAAGGCGATGATGATAGCCGGCTCCTGAAATACCGCCTGCAAATTGCTGCCGAATAGCCCCGCCAGTACGCCAAACACTGTGTAGGCCAGCGCCGAGCAGACCACGTAACTCAAGGACAGCAAAAATGCCCGCCCCGTAGTCAGCCGATGCCCGTGGCCTACGATGATACCGGAGAGAATGGGTATCATCGGGAAAATGCAGGGTGTAAAAGCCAATAACAGGCCCATGCCGAGAAAGCTGGCGGCTGTCAGCCAGATCGAATCCGTCTTGAGGGCGGCGGCAATTTGGCAATGCTCCGGCTGTGGCGCTGTTTCGACAAACCCGGTTGCGGGACCGGCTTCACACTCACCCACCGGTTTATCAGCCCTGACCTGCGCGGTGAGCGAGCCGCCTGAATTCATCGCCTCGGGCAATTCCAGCGTCACGGTCTTTTGCATCGGCGGGTAACATACCCCACGCTCTGCACAACCCTGAAAGTCTGCCCGCAATTCAAGGCTCATGGGCGCTGTACGGGTTCGCGCCAGCGGAAGCACAAAACCTACGTCCTGATGGAAGACCTCGACCGAGCCAAACTCCGGATCATGCTTGGGCTCACCGTGTGGAATGTCGTATGCAGCCAGCTTCGCACCATCGGCGCTCGGTAAGGTAAACCCAAATTTCTCCCGGTAAAGGTAATAACCCTCAGCCACCTGGAAACTGACCCGAAGTGTGCTGCCATCACGCACGTCGGCGAAAAACCGGAAAGCCTCATCGGGTGGTAAAAGCCCATCCTGGCGTCCACTTCCTGGCTTCAAACCCAATGCCTTGAACACATCGCCAAGACCTGCCTTGACCGCTTGAACAGGGGCCGGGACTGTCGCGCCGGGTTGGCGCCATTGGAATTTTACCGTCTTCTTCTGGGGCGGATAGCAGACGCCGGCTTCGGCACAGCCCTGCGACGAAACCTCCAGAGTGACGTTTTCGGACCCACTCGCTGACCGACTCAACGGCACCCTGACGTCGATGTGGCCATGGTAGATATCCATGTCACCCATGGCCGCATCGTGCACCGTCTCGCCTGGAGGAAACTCGGGCTGACCCACTTCAACACCCGGGGTGCGCGAGGCAAATTTGATACGTTTGCGATAAAGATGATAACCGTCAGCAATATCCCAACTAAACGTTATCGCATCCTGCTCCACCCGGTAGGAGGATTTGAAGGCCTGCTCATCGGACAGCAATGTGCTACTGTCGATAGCCAGGGCATCGCTCAAGCTTAAGCACCAAACGACCAATAAGGCTATCGCATAGCTTAGCGAGGAGTGGCATGGGGTTTTACGTCTCATGTTTAGGCGTAGGCTCCAGTGATGAACTGATCCAGTTGAGATAAGGGAGTGAGCCAGCAACAAATGGCAGCGCAACAATTTCAGGTACGTCGTAAGGATGGATCCTGGCGATGAAGGCTTCCAGTTCAGAATATATGTCAGTGCGGGTCTTGATCAGCAACAATACCTCGCTTGCTGATTCTACTTTACCCTGCCAGAGGTACATCGAACTGACGCCTTGAAGGATATTGACACAGGCTGCCCGCCTATCCGCCAGCAACGATTCGGCAAGGTTGTGGGCTGTAAGCAGATCAGGACAGGTACAAAGAACTAGACAGTAATCGGCAGGCATGGCACAAGGTCATAAAATTTTGCTGATTCTAACCGTGTGAGCACTGAATGAACATCGGACGCCTGCTTTTGATCTCCCTGATCAGCCTGCCCTTCCTTGAAATCTACCTGATCATCAAACTGGCCGGCAGCCTCGGCTTTTTCCTGTGTCTGACGCTGATCATCGCCTCAGCACTCGCCGGCATTGCCCTCATCCGCGCACAGGGCACCACAGCCCTTGTTCGGGTCCAGCAGGCCATGGCACAGGGTCAATTACCGGCACACGAGATTATAGACAGCGGCATCATGGGCTTGGCCGCGGTACTTTTGATTATTCCCGGCTTTATCAGCGACATCGCCGCTTTAATCTGCCTGATGCCCTCGTCACGGGCCTGGTTGACCGAGTATCTAGTGAGCCGCAACCTCAACATCCGAACCGGGAGCGCAAACTCTGACCCTCACACCACGCTGGAGGGTGAGTTTCACCGCGAAGACTAGAGCCATCGGCCTGATAACCGCGCAGATTTCGACTGAAAATCAGTTCGACCGGCTTTTGACTGGCCGCGATATTTACGCCATTCTCTCACCGCTATTAAACCCCCCTATCAGGAGTACAGCGATGACTATTCAGGTTGGAGACACACTGCCAGCAGGCACTCTGGTTGAATGTAGTGAGTTTGACCCCACTAATGGTTGCCCCATCAATCCACAAACGATCAAGGTTGAAGATGAGGTCAAGGGCAAAAAAATCGTCATATTCGGTTTGCCGGGAGCATTCACACCTACCTGTTCTCTTAAGCATCTGCCTGGCTACATTGAGCACTACCCGCAACTGAAAGACAAAGGAGTTGACGAAATATGGTGCATGGCCGTGAACGACCATTTCGTCATGGCTGCCTGGGGGCGTGAACAGAACGCCGCCGGCAAGGTCAGGATGATGGCGGACGGCAGCGCCGACTACGCCAGGGAGCTGGGCCTCGAAAGGGATCTTACCGCCAATGGGATGGGCATACGCTGCCAACGTTTTGCCATGATTGTGGATGATGGCATCGTGATGTATCTGGGCGTCGAGGCTTCCGGGAAATTTGAAGCATCAAATGCAGAAGCCGTACTGGCAAAGCTCTGAAATATCTTGCGTTCGCCTTAACAAAAAGGGGCGTTATGCCCCTTTTTGCCGCTATGACCTGACTAAAGGTCGCCTGGCGACAAGACCTATTCGCCTTCTTCAATCGCCTTGATGCTCAGGCGTACCCGACCCTGACGGTCGATTTCCAGCACCTTGACACGAACAATATCACCCTCAGCCAGTTTGTCACTGACCTTCTCGACGTGCTCATCAGAGATTTGAGAGATATGAACAAGGCCATCCTTGCCCGGCAAGACTGTCACAAATGCTCCGAAATCCATCAGGCGGGCGACCCTGCCTTCGTAGATCTTGCCGACTTCAACCTCTGCGGTAATGGCCTCAATGCGGCGACGGGCTTCGTCACCCGCTTCCCGATCAACCGAGGCGACCTTCACCACGCCATCATCGGTGATATCGATGCTGGCGCCGGTTTCTTCTGTGATAGCACGAATAGTAGCGCCACCCTTGCCGATAACATCACGGATTTTGCTCGGGTCAATGGTAAAGCTGACGATGCGCGGCGCATAATCAGACATCTGCTGACGCGGTCCGGACAGCGCTTCCGCCATTTTGTCGAGGATATGTAGGCGACCGACCTTCGCCTGCTCCAGCGCTTTGCGCATGATCTCGGAGGTGATGCCGTCGATCTTGATGTCCATCTGCAACGCAGTGATGCCATCCCGGCTACCGGCCACCTTGAAGTCCATGTCACCAAGATGATCTTCATCACCCATGATGTCCGACAGAACGGCATAACGATCGCCTTCCTTGATAAGCCCCATTGCGATTCCTGCAACCGGCGCCAGCGTAGGCACACCGGCATCCATTAAGGCAAGACTGGAACCACAGACCGAAGCCATGGAACTCGAACCGTTGGACTCGGTGATTTCCGAAACAACGCGAACCACATAGGGGAATTCGTCCGGATCCGGCATTACAGCCTGAACACCACGTTTGGCAAGACGACCGTGACCAATCTCACGGCGCTTGGGCGAACCCATCATGCCGATCTCTCCAACGCAGTAGGGAGGGAAATTGTAGTGAAACAGGAAGGTTTCCTTGTATTCACCTTCAAGGGCATCAATCACCTGAGCGTCACGACCAGTGCCCAGCGTAGCCACTACCAGTGCCTGGGTCTCGCCTCGCGTAAACAAGGCAGAACCATGGGTGCGCGGCAAAACACCTGTACGAATCGAAATAGGACGGACGGTGGAGAGCTCACGACCATCAATGCGACGCGATTCATTCAGAATCCGGGCACGTACGCTGTCATATTCCATCTGCTCGAATACACCCCGAACAGAAGTAACGGAGTATTGACCGTCTGCGGTCAGAGCATCAATGACTGCCTTGCGTGCCTCCTTGAGCGCGCTCTGACGAGCCTGCTTGTCCGCGATCTGATACGCCGCGTGGATTGCTGTGCTTGCACTCTCAGTGACGGCCTGAACCAGGGCAGCATCCCGCTCGGGTGCAACCCAGTCCCAGGCGCTAACACCGACTTCAATAGCCAATTCACGAATCGCCTGGATAGCAGTCTGCATTTGTTCGTGACCGAAGATCACTGCACCCAGCATTTCATCCTCGGTCAGCATATCTGCCTCGGACTCCACCATCAAAACTGCGTTCTCGGTGCCAGCAACAACCAGATCCAATAGAGAGTCGTCCAACTGACTGGCCGTAGGGTTGAGTACATACTGCTCATCAATGAATCCAACCCGAGCGGCGCCTATCGGTCCCTTGAACGGCATTCCCGAGAGGGTCAGGGCAGCCGATGCACCGATCAATGCTGGAATATCGGGGTCAATTTCAGGATTCAGCGACATAACCGTCGCAGTAACCTGAACATCATTATTGAATCCCTCGGGAAAGAGCGGACGAACCGGCCTGTCAATCAGGCGTGCGGTAAGGGTTTCTTTCTCGGTAGGACGACCCTCCCGCTTGAAGAAACCACCGGGGATCTTTCCGGCAGCGTAGGCCTTTTCCTGATAGTCGACACGTAATGGGAAGAAATCGGTGTCGGGTGAGGACTCCCTCTTGCCAACCGCGGTGACCAGCACCACAGTCCCGCCAACATCGACCATGACGGCTGCATCGGCCTGGCGGGCGATTTCGCCGGTTTCCAGAGTGACCAGGTGGTCGCCGTATTTGAACTGTTTCCGAATTGGATTCACAACAATACCTTCAGATAGTCAATTAACGACGCAGGCCCAGTCTTTCAATCAGTGTCTTATAGCGATCAGTGTCTTTGGCCTTGAGGTAATCGAGCAATTTACGCCGCTGATTGACCAGGCGCAGCAGTCCGCGACGGGAGTGGTGATCCTTCTTGTTCTGAACAAAGTGAGGCGTAAGGTGATTGATGCGGGCGGTCAGCAATGCCACCTGCACTTCGGGGGAACCCGTATCATTTGCTGCTCGCTGGTAATTTTGCACGACAGCACTTTTCTCAACTGCGGTAAAGGCCATGAATTGACTCCTGAAATTCTCGATCTATCTGAAAAACGAACCATTTTAACGTTAGAAACCCCCTGTTTTCAATCAAACAGGTCATCCCCGCCACCAAATCTCTTACCTTGCCGCGAGGTCGATCACTTGTCACGCCAAGGCGACAGCCACGTTAAGACGCCTTGATCAGGCGTCGCGGCGCCACATGCCCATCATCCAGCACCTCTCCGACCCCAATGAAGCTGGATTCCGGGCCATAGAGCCTGACTGAACCTGCCGTTGGCGCCTGCGGCACGAAAACCGCATCGCCTCTGCGCACACGAACATGCACATCAGCGGTCAACTGAACCTTGGGCAAATCAGCGACCAGTGTTTCGACAGGCAATATCACGGCTGTTCGTGCCTCATCAGTCATGGCTTCGAGCTGACCTATGGTGTAAGCCTGATCAATCCCCAGCTGGCCGACAGCCGTCCTCCGCAGGATCTCAACGTGACCACCGCAACCCAAAACCCGCCCCAGATCTTCGGCCAGAGTTCGGATGTAGGTACCCTTGGAACAATGCACGTCAAGATCAAGCGTATCAGCATCATAGCGCTCAAGACGCAGATCATGGATCGTGATAGGCCGCAGCGCCCGCTCTACCTCAATACCCTTACGGGCGAGCTCGTAGAGCCGCCGTCCCTGGTGCTTGAGCGCCGAGTACATCGGCGGGATCTGAAACCCATCGCCACGAAACGTTGCCAGCGCGGTTTCAATCAGGGCTTCACTCAGTTCCGGTACCGGCAATGTGCGGGTGACGGAGCCCTCGATATCAGCGGTGTCAGTTTCAATGCCCAGCTTTACTCGCACCCAGTAACGCTTATCGGTATTGAGTAGAAAACCGGAAAATTTGGTGGCCTCACCAAGGCAGATGGGCAAAAGACCGCTGGCTATCGGATCTAGACTTCCGGTATGCCCTGCCTTGCGGGCCCGCAAAAGACGCTTGGCTTTCTGCAGCGATGAATTTGACGAAAACCCACTGGCCTTATCCAGCAGAAGCACGCCATGCAGCGATCGCGGCTCCGGGCGCGGGGCATTCATAAACTCAGGCATCATCCTCGGTTGTCGGTGGCAGGTCGTGGGACAGCCCGTGCAACAGGGCATCCATGCGCATGCCGCGATCCACTGAATCGTCATATACAAACTTCAGTTCCGGCAATACCCTCACTCTTAGGCGCTTACCCAATTCACGACGCAACTCAAGGCCATACTCAGCCAGTTTCTTGACACACTTGGCAGGCACCAGACTTGCCGCCATAAAACTGACGAAAACCTTGGCCACCGCCAGATCGCGCGTCAGTTCGACATCACTGACCGTAATCATGCCCAACTCAGAATCTTTTACCTGGGTCCTTATGATATCGGCCATCTCCCTATGAATTTGGGAGGCGACACGGTCACTGCGACTAAATTCTCTGGGCATCAGTGCGGTACCTGAACCTTCTCGAACACTTCGATCTGGTCACCGACCTTGATTTCATTGTAGTTCTTGACGCCCATGCCACACTCCATCCCTGCCTTGACCTCTGATACGTCATCCTTGAAACGACGTAATGAATCAAGCTGGCCTTCAAAGATGACCACATTGTCGCGCAGTACACGAATGGGTAAATTGCGCTTGACGAAGCCCTCTGTGACCATGCAGCCAGCGATGGCGCCAAATTTTGGATGCCGGAATACATCACGAACCTCGGCGTTGCCTACGATCTGCTCCCTGAACTCCGGTTCCAGCATGCCTTTAAGTGACTTTTTGATCTCGTCAATGGCTTCATAAATGATGCTGTAGTAATGCAGGTCGACGCCGCGCTCCTCAATCAGTTTACGAGCACCGCCATCGGCGCGGACATTGAAACCGATGATGATGGCGTTCGATGCGAGCGCGAGGTTGGCATCAGACTCGCTGATACCGCCGACGCCGCCACCAATCACCTTGACCTTGACCTTATCGGTTGATAGATCGGTGAGCGAACCGCGCAGGGCCTCAAGACTACCCTGGACATCGGCCTTGATGATGAGATTAAGGTCGACGCTCTCGCCGCTGGTTTCCATGCGCTCGAAAATATTGTCAAGTTTCAAGGCCTGCTGTTCAGCCAACTTGCTGCTGCGCAGTTTTTCTTCACGCTGAATTGCAATTTCGCGGGCCTTGCGCTCGTCCGCCACCACAATGAACTCATCCCCGGCGTTCGGCGCGCCGGACAAACCCAGCACTTCAACCGGACACGAAGGACCCGCTTCCTTAACGGGTTTGCCGTTCTCATTGAACATGGCACGAACGCGGCCAAATTCCATACCGCACAGCAGGAAATCACCTTTTCGCAGCTGACCTTGCTGTATCAGGATATCGGCCACCGGACCACGCCCTTTTTCAAGCTTGGACTCCAGCACCACCCCGGTAGCGGGGATGTCATGAGCGGCCGTGAGTTCCAGCACTTCCGCCTGCAAAAGAATGGCGTTCAACAGATCGTCGATACCGTGACCCGTCTTAGCGGATACTTCGACAAACTGACAGTCACCCCCCCATTCTTCAGGTATGACATTGAAATTGGTCAGTTCCTGCTTGACCCTGTCCGGATCGGCCTCGGGCTTATCGACTTTATTGACGGCCACCACCATCGGCACGCCCGCTGCACGTGAGTGGTCAATAGCTTCGCGGGTTTGCGGCATTACGCCATCATCGGCAGCGACCACCAGCACCACGATATCGGTCACTTTTGCACCCCTTGCCCGCATGGCAGTGAACGCGGCGTGACCAGGCGTATCGAGGAAAGTCACTGCGCCATGACTGGTCTTCACCTGATAGGCGCCAATATGCTGGGTAATACCCCCCGCTTCACCCTGAGCAACCCGACTTTTACGGATGTGGTCCAACAGCGAGGTTTTGCCATGGTCAACGTGTCCCATGATAGTGACTACCGGCGCTCGACCCTTTTGCTCAGCTTCAGAAGCCAGGCTCAGGGTGGCTTCAATTTCCGCCTCCAGCACATTCTCGACCTGACGCGTCGCGGTATGGCCCATTTCTTCTACAACCAGAATGGCCGTATCCTGATCAAGTATCTGATTGATGTTCGCCATCACCCCCATTCGCATAAGGGTCTTGATAACCTCGGTCGCCTTGACCGACATGCGCTGCGCGAGATCCGACACGCTGACGGATATCGGAATGGCCACATCACGGACCATTGGACTGGTCGGCCGTTCAAAGCCATGGCGTGACTCGGGCATCACTGCCGCCTTGCCGGACTTAAGTTTTTTCTTGAATTTGTTCTTGTTGCGGAGGCTATCGATATCGCGGCCGTCATCGTCAGATTTACCGCGCTCCCCGCCAATCTTCTTTTTGGCACGACGAACATCTTCCAATGAAGGGGGCGGCGGCACAACCGCTCTTTTGGGCAGCTGTTCAATGGCAGGCTCAGCCTCGACGAAGGGCTGTTCCTCATGAGCAGGCACAAGCTCAGGCGGAGCGACCTCAATCACTGGCTCAGGCTTGGCGAGCGCACTAAGGCGCTGTTTTTCGGCTGCCAATCGTTCAGCCTCCTCTCGGCGAAGACGCTCAGTCTCCTCCATCTGACGGCGCTCTTCCTCCTGCCGTGCGAGTTGCTGAGCCTTTAGTTCGGCATCTTTCCTTTCCTGCTCGTCCAACGCCTGACGGGCCTGCTCGACCTCATGTCGCTGCTCGCTCAGTTCAGGCAGTTCACTTCGCTTGACGTAGGTTCGTTTTTTACGTACCTCAACGCTGATAGTCTTGGTGGCCTTACCCGGCACCTTGCCTTGTTTTAATTCGCTCACCGTCCTTCGCTGCAGGGTCACCCGCTTGGGGTCGGCGACATCCTCAGCTTTGCCTTTTCCGTGACTTTCTCGCAGAAAACTCAGAAACTTGAGCTTTTCCGCATCACTGAGAACATCCTCTGCAGCCCCCTTGTCCAGGCCTGCCTCACCTAACTGCGCGAGCAGTCTCTCCAGCGGAATGCCAACTACTTCAGCGAGTTGCCGAACCGTTAAATCGCTCATACTAAGCCTCTGCTAATCCGAAAGCCCTTAATTTTCCGCAAACCAGGGCAGACGGGCCGCCATGATCAAACGCCCTGCCCTGGCCTCATCCATGCCATCAATCTGCATCAGTTCATCAATTGCCAATTCTGCAAGATCCTCGACAGTATGCACCCCTGCTGCGGCCAAATGCTCTGCCGTTTCCGAATCCATTTCCTCAAGCGCCAGCAGGTCATCCGCTGGGGCCACGGTTGTTTCGTCCTTCTCCTCGCTGGCTATTGCCTTGATCAACAAAAGGTCTCGGGCCCTGTTTCTAAGCTCATCAACAATACCCTCATCGAACTCCTCAATTTCCAACATCTCCTTGGCTGGTACATAGGCGAGTTCTTCGACAGTCGAGAATCCTTCCCGCACCAAAATTTCGGCAACAGTGTCATCGACATCCAGCTGCTCAACGAATAGTTGCACTAGCGTCGCCGTCTCTTTTTCGCTTTTTTCCTCGGCCTGGGTCTCACTCATGACATTGAGGGTCCAGCCGGTTAATTCCGAGGCCAGCCGCACGTTCTGACCACCCCGACCAATCGCCATCGACAAATTCTCATCAGCCACAGCAATGTCCATGGAGTGACGATCCTCATCCATGACGATCGAAACAATTTCAGCCGGGGACATTGCATTGACGACAAACTGGGCTTCATTTTCTTTCAAGAGAATGATATCGACCCGCTCCCCGGCCAGTTCGTTCGATACTGCCTGCACCCGCGAACCCCGCATACCAACGCAGGCCCCCACCGGATCGAGCCGCAGATCGTTGCTTTTCACAGCAATCTTGGCCCGCACCCCAGGATCACGCGCAGCCCCGATGATCTCAATTACACCTTCACTAACTTCAGGCACTTCCAGGCGGAACAGAGCCAGAATCAACTCCGGCGCGGTTCTGCTAACGAACAGTTGGGGCCCACGCGCTTCCTGGCGAACCTCTTTCAGATAACCGCGTAACCTGTCGCCGGAGCGAACCGCTTCGCGCGGAATCATTTCCTCGCGCGCAATGAAGGCTTCAACATTGCCACCCAGATCCAGGAACACGTTACCCCTTTCGACCCGTTTGATGATGCCGGTCACCAGTTCGCCTACACGATCGCGGTAGGCCTCCACGATCTTGCGGCGCTCAGCATCACGCACCCGCTGCACGATGACCTGCTTGGCAGTTTGCGCCTCAATTCGACCGAACCCTATCGATTCGACGCGCTCCTCAATGAATTGACCCACCGCGATGGCCGGCTTACGCTCACGGGCCTTGGTCAACTCGACTTCCATCTCAGGGTCAAACGACGCTGCATCTTCCTGATCC
>JBKCCF010000023.1:0-5364 GCA_046305255.1 Methylococcaceae bacterium | reverse complement strand
GCGTGGACTGAAAGCCATGATCAAACGTCGCAGTGCCATTGAGCCCACAATCGGGCACATGAAAATGGATGGACGATTGGATCGAAATCCGTTGAAAGGCGCGTTGGGTGATGCGCTACATGCCGTGCTTTGCGGCGCCGGTCACAACATCCGCCTGCTGATGAAGAAGTTGCGGCTTCTTTGGCCCGAAATTATGGAGTGGCTGTATACCCAGTTGGCCCGATATATGACTCGCCTACTCATACACAGAGCTTGATTCCGACTTGTTCAGCGCGGACCAGATAGTGTTTTCTCAAGGCCAGTAGCTTCCGGGGATTGAATTCCACAGACATCCAGAAAATGAACAATATCGCCTATGAAGACCTAGGGGGCACCTCGAAAAACCTCAAAATTGTGAAATCGACGCATTATAAATCAGTGCGTTAGACGCATTGTTTGGGTGAAAAGATGGGTTTTTCGAGGTTCCCATGTGTGACACTGCCTGAGCACCATCGACCAGCACCCGCGCACCATGACGATGAGCGATTTCCACCATCTGCTTGATAGGTGTCACAGTGCCCAAGGCATTGGACACCTGGGTCAGCGACACAATTCGAGTCCGTGGCCCAAGCAGTTTTTCATACTCCTCCAGAAGAATCTGCCCATCATCGTCTACCGGCGCAACACGCAGCCGCGCCCCGGTCTCCGCACATAGTTGCTGCCAGGGCACAATGTTGGCGTGATGTTCCAGCCAACTGATGACGACTTCATCGTCCTTGCCGACATTGCGCCGACCCCAGGATTTGGCTATCAGGTTAATGGCCTCTGTTGTGCCGCGCACAAATACGATTTCGTCGCTGCTTGAGGCATTGAGGAACTGCCGTACTTTCTGGCGGGCACCTTCATAGGCATCGGTTGCCCGCGCCGCAAGTTCATGGGCTGCGCGGTGGATGTTTGAGTTTTCGTGGGAGTAAAAGTATCCGATGCGGTCAATGACCGCCTGCGGTTTTTGGGTAGTTGCGGCATTATCAAACCAGATTAGTGGCTTGCCATGGATCTCTTGAGCAAGGATGGGAAAATCCCTGCGGACAGCATGCACATCCAACCCGGGATGCGCTGACGGGGGGAGCGCCGCCAGTTCTGGGGTGGCGTCACTGTTCAGCGGTGCAGTCGAGTAACCCGAGGTAACACGGAGTTCATCGAGGAAATAGAGCGAAAGCCCAGCGACCTCCCCCCCGGAGGCCACCGATCCGACGGGCTCTATTGCGCCGGGGATCGCACTGACTGATGTCGTAGTATTTGATGACGGGACAGACAGATGCTGTTCGACTGCGCGGTTCAAACCTAGACCTAGCGCTGGCAGGTTATAAAGTTCCGCCTGACGAGGCTCCAGTTCAAGGGTGGTGGGTGTGCGGGGGGCGAGTTGGTTGGCCGCTGCCAAAAAGTAATGAAGCGATGCTGTAGTGCCTGGTCCATTCTTAGGGCTGGCCCCGGCAGCACCGCCAATACCCAATGAACGAAGCAGCGTTTCGCCCGGTGTGCTGATGGCAGACGCGGGTGGCACTGCTCCCGCAAAAGGTTGAGATCCCAGCTCGATACCTGGGGTATTGGGGGCACTGGATCCCAGATGACTGCCAGGCAGCCTTCCGTGACCGGGCGAGAAGGATGAACCGGCACTAGAGATACCCGCCGGCAACGCTGAACTAAGTGTAGGGTCGAGCCCTGACCTATCTGGCCGCAAGACAGGGACTGTCCCGGGTGATGACGTCTGGATTGTTTTTAAAAAGTAAAATCCGACATCAGTGTCCGAAGGATTTGGGGACTTGGCAAAAGAAACAGGGCTTTGTCCCGACACACCAGACAGACCGGCCGGAATCTTGCGCAGGTCCTCCTCATTGGGCAGATCCAAAGCCGCCATCGGATGAGCCGGTGAACGTGGGGTAGCGTTAAGAAAGCTGTCGCTTCCGCCTCCTGGCAGGGTCGCAAACAACTCATTGGCGAGCTGTGTCAGTACGTCGATGCCAGGCAATCCCTGCGGAAGCCCAGTAGACTCTGCAGATTGTAAGGTATCGCCAACGTCCGGATTACTTGTACTCGGGCTTGTAATCATAGTATTTGTCCACTTCGACGTTATCGAGCACGGCTATCGCATCCTCAGTTAGTACCGCCAACGAACAGTAGAGGGAGACGAGATAGGACGCTATCGCTTTGCGGCTGATGCCGCTGAACTTCACTGACAACCCTAGCCCCTGTTCACCTGGCAAACCCGGCTGATAGAGGCCCACCACACCCTGGCGGCTTTCGCCGGTGCGCAGCAGCAGAATACTGGTTTTGCCATTCTCTATTTTCACTTTATCGCATGGA
Source organism: Methylococcaceae bacterium (assembly GCA_046305255.1). GTDB lineage: Bacteria > Pseudomonadota > Gammaproteobacteria > Methylococcales > Methylococcaceae > UBA6136. The sequence continues at coordinate 3,021 of JBKCCF010000023.1, read as the reverse complement.
ATCAGAGGAATACCGCGCCAAGTCAGGAACGGCGAACCGAACAATGTGGTAGTGGGCGGCGGAACGCCACGGCGGGTAGCTTCTCGGCCAAAAGCGGCAATGGCTTTGGGGTGCGCCAGAAAGAAGGCAGGCTCCTTCCATACCTTGGTAATTAGTTCATCAAGGTCGTCCGGTGTCGGTGCCCCGGTGAACGTAGATATACGCTGGCTCTTGGCTACATTATTGAGTAGACCGTATTCGCGGTTATTGATGAGCTCGGCTTCCTGACGCTCCTTGATGGTCTCGATGGTCAGGCGCAACTGTTCCTTGATCTGATCGTGAGGATTGCTGTAAAGGTCAGAGACACGGGTATGAATATCGACTACCGTGGTTACGGCGCTCAGGAAATACTCGCGGGGATTCTCGTCATAATCTACGAAGGTCTGGGGCAGCTCGCTTTCATCACGCTGGGAGCAGGCGGTCAGTACCCGCGAGGCATCCTTGACCTGATTGACGCGGTAAATACCCGCTTCGACACCCACCCATGGCAACAGATGGGTGAGCCAGCGAGGCGAGATAGTGCCGAGTTGTGGAACGGTTTTGGTGGCATTGGCAAGCTGGCGGGCGGCGCTGTCGCCCAGAGCGAGCTGAATGGATTCGATGTCGGCCATAGGTGTGTCCTGTTGGGTTATGGGTTTTGGTATAAATCAAAAAATCATAATGGCTTAAAGCCCCGGTCTGCTTTTTCTTTAGGTTTTCTCCAAATGGTTGTCAATGTAACGACGTCTGTTTCTCGAGACTGACTAGATTCCCGCGCCATGAATGAACCCTTCCTGGCGGGCCTGTGCCTGGGTGATATTGCTGTCTGGTGGGACACTGCGAGTCAGCCAGACATTGCCACCAATGGTTGAACCCCGGCCGATGGTGATGCGCCCCAGAATCGTCGCGCCGGCATAAATGACGACATCATCTTCGACGATGGGGTGGCGCGCATTCCCCTTTAGAAGTACCCCATTCTCGTCCGTCGGAAAGCGCTTGGCGCCCAGGGTAACGGCTTGATAGAGCCGTACCCGCCGACCTATCACTGCTGTCTCGCCGATGACCACGCCGGTGCCGTGATCAATGAAAAAACTGCCGCCAATCTCTGCACCCGGATGGATATCAATACCCGTTACGGAGTGGGCAATTTCAGCAATCATGCGTGCGATAAGCGGCAATCCTAGACAGAACAACTCGTGCGCTAACCGATGGCACGTCACCGCGATAATTCCGGGATAACACACCAGTACCTCATCGACGCTCCGTGCCGCTGGATCGCCCTCGAAAGCCGCCTGTAGATCGCTATCCAGAACCTCACGCAAATCGGGGAGAGTTGCGGCAAAGCGACGGGTCAAATTGACCGACTGCTGCCCTGTATCCGGTGCAGAACCGCTTGATTGTTCTGCTGTGAAACGCAACTCCCGCTCAATTTGAATTACCAGCTCATCCAGAGCCTGTCGCAGGCGGGTATCCACGAATCTATCCGCATGTTCCGGCGCGATGTCGCCGGCACCTAACCGGTTCGGATAGAGCACAGTCGACAAACTTTCCACGATTGATTCCAGAGCCTTTCGAGATGGGAGTCTCGGCGGACGACTCTCTCTTTGGCGTTGAGCCAACGAACGATTACGCAACGCTCTGAGCGCCTTAACGATGAGAGAGGTATCCCAAAGGGTCAGACTGTCGATCTCAGTAATCATCTGGTTGAATGACTGCATTGCTATCTCGGATTGGTTGGACGTGTCCAAAAACTACGGTAAATACCGGTGTAACAGACCGTATATCTTGGTACTGGAATTTAGCAGAGCGTTTCCAAGCGGAGAAAGACTGAAAACTGCTATTGATATAACCCGAAATCTGAACTCTGGAGATTTCACGACCGAACCTCAGAGACCTGGTGGCAAGACAGCCGTAATCTCAGATGCTGAAGTCATCCAGAGATGGGAGCGTGACAATGTGTGTTGAAGCCGATTGAAAAGTGACCCACTTTTGAGGGTCGTGCTGACCCAAAATTGACCCTGGTGCTCAACTCGACCCTGTCTACATTTCAGGCAGGAGAACAAGGTTACGACTATGTATGGAAATGATTGGGGAGGTAAGGCGGATACATTTCCGCAATGTTATGTCACCACGAGTGCCCGAGGCTGCAATCAGGGTCGAATAAACGGCCCCTATCGTAGCCCCTGTTGTTGCGCCAGATGAGTTGGTGGAACGGCACTTTACGATCATGTACGTTGACGTTGACGTTGGCTACAGCTACGAGTCGATCATTTGTCGCTACCTGCGAGGAGCAAAGAGGGTCGTCATCGGAGACCCGTATACCCGCCTTCAGCACCAAATCCAGAGTCTCGTTCGCTTTTGTGAGTGCGTTTTAAAGGTCGGAACGGTGAAGAAGATCAACCTCATCACCGGGTATGACGATAAAACGCAGCTGGCCGAGATCGCCGAGAAACTAGAAGTGCTCAAGCAGAATCTTCCGCCCGAGGGGGGGTGTCAGAATTTCTGTGTGTGAGGCGTGAGGAGACTTTTCCACGTTGACGGGAGCCGAAGATCCATACAGACCGTAGGGAGGCGGTGCGGTGGGAAAGTCGGTGGTCATTTTATCCGCGCGCCGTCTCAAAGCTGAAAAACAAAGGTCAGCCGCGTAGCGGCGAGACCGGGATGTTTTTCATGCCCCCCAGAAGGGAACCTCGATTAACCTCAAAATTGTGCAATCGACACACTATAAATCAGTGTGTTAGGTTAATTTTTTGAGTGAAAAGGTGGGTTTTTCGAGGTTCCCAGAAGGGCCAGGGCCGGGCGGGCCACCGAAGGGTGGCGCGAAGCGCCGTCCGTAGGGGGAATGCAAGGCTTCCCGAGAGTCCGTAGAGTCATACATGGTCGCCCCGTTTTGCCAAGCGGTCAGGATCAATTTTGATAAGGTAGAGGATGCTGCCATACATTCGGACTTTTGCTGAGGAAGTTTCCTCGGTCCCTGATGGAATCTGCGGGTTGGGGCCTCAT
>JBKCCF010000022.1:0-3764 GCA_046305255.1 Methylococcaceae bacterium | reverse complement strand
TTGCCGTGATGTCGCAGCAGATCCTGCAGTAACTCACTGCCGGCCGGATCCTGCTTCGCCATGAACGAGCGAACACCTAGGCTTTTACGGAAATGCTCAAGGGCAGAAGAAAGCTCGCCCTGATCGAACAGGAGGTCGCCGAGTTGCTCCTGTATACGGGCGAAATCCCTTTGCCTTGATCCGTTATGGGGTTCGAGCGCCATGGCACGGACCAGGTAGGCATTGGTGGCGCGATAGAGCTGAATCGCCCGCTTGCGCGCCCCATGTCGCAGATCCATGTCCGCCAGATGCAGGGCAAGACGGATGCGTCCGGTAATTTCCGCAGAAGAGTCCTCGGCATCTATGGGGCGGTTGCGGATATCGCCAACCAGCTTGTGGCCATGCGGTGCCAGTGCCGCCAGTCGTCGCCAGTCGCCACTGGCGAGGCAGGATTCGGCAACGACATAAAGTACCTGCAGGGCTGCTTCACGAAAGTTGGCTTGTCGGCCCGGTGCCGGGATCAATTGGTCTGCTACTGCAATAGCGGCCGGGTAGAGCGAGAGTGACTGGTCGTTCAGTTCGGCCAATCCCAGGTTTTCCAGCATGCTGGCACCGGCTTCGACATAGGGCGGGCCACTCTCGGCCGTCATGGCCTCGTCTTCGGGGGCATTGATTCGGATGCTGAAGCGGTCGTCTCTGTGATCTGCGCTATTCAGCCCTGCGAGGATAAAGCACTCCACGATGAAGTCAGTCGGTAGGGGATAATCTGTCAGCTCCCCTGCGAGCAGCAGAATGTTTCGGGCGGGTTCATGAAGGGCGAGGATGCCATCGGCCAGTGCTGTTGCCGTGATGGGGGCGTGGCCTTCGGGAAATGCTCCCGGGTGGCGGGACACCAGATCGGCGGATAGCCGGTTTTTCTTTTCGAAATGGTGCAGCAGATCGCCATAGTTCGATCGGCGACCCCGCCGTTGTGATCCGGCGGAGGCGCCGGCAAGGGTTACAAAGCGGGCATGGCGTCCCAGCGCATCCACCAACCAGTGAGCGGCATCACGCTCATCGGGGCGGGTGACCTGCTTGCCGCGGGTGAGCAAGGTGAAGCCCGTATCATCGTCGAGGTTCGGCAGGTGAATGGGCTCTGCCCGGTGGTCATAGCGCTGGCTGCGGCTGATGAGGAGCGTACTGCCCCAGAGTCCGGAACGGTCAGGCGCAAACCATTGCCGGAGGGCGGGGCCGTTAATGCCATCGGGAATATCGTCGACAATCCAAAGAAAGGGTCTGGCATCTGTGGTGAGCGCAGATTCGAGGCTCTCGGTGACGGTTGCAAGCCCGCTGCTGTCGTCAAGGGTGGATTCCGGTGCTCGTTGTCGTAGCAATGCCAGCAACTGGGGTTTCAGTGCCGGATTTTCAGCCAGTTCACTGATACTGGCGGCCGGCAGTGCATCACGTGCCGACAGTCGGAAGACACCGCCTGAGTATGCGGCACCGAAACGAAAGGCGTATTCGCGGGCCAGAGCGGATTTTCCTTGCCCGGCAGCGGCCGAGATGACCACCCTACGAGGCGTGCACGGCTCGGTCGGCCGCGGATCTGTGCGGGGGAGCAGTGCGGTTTGAATATCCCAGAGCTCCCGTTCGCGACCGGCAAAATGGGGTAGGGTTCGGCTGGCCGTGTCATAGGCTTCACGCCAGCCACCCAGGATTGCCGGGTAAAGACCACCCAGTGTGCCGCTGAGCTGTTCGCAGTGCCGGCGTAGCATTTCCGCAAGCGCGTTGGCATCGGGTGCCCCTTCAAGCCCCGGTGCTGCGGCCAGTACATGCTCCCTCAGGGCCAGTGGGTAAATGTGCTTCAAGCCTGGTTCGGCGTTGATGATGACAATCCGGCCTGGTTGGGTGGGCCTGGTCTGGTGGCAGGCGATCCAGGCCACCGCCAGATGAGTCTGACCATTGCGGGATCTGAAGAAAGCATCCGACCCCCAGATCAGCAAGACTTTGGCGGTTGCCATGCGCGGCTGTAGTTCGGCCCCGTAGCTGGTTTCAGCTGCACAACATGACATTCCTTTGGCCGCCAGCGCCGAGGAAAGCCGCTTCACCTCGGCCTGAGAGCTGTGGTCGTGGCTGATGAATAAGTCGAGGGGGCCGGACAAATCCGTTGTTCCTGCTGAGCGGGCTGGCTGATAGTGGTTCTATTGTATCCCGAATGGGTGGCCGGCGATTCCCCTCTCTTTGATAAGCGTGATTCACTACCGTGCATCACGGTGCCCGCCCGGGTGATGCCACTGTTTCCTGATGGGGTAACAATGCGGCAAAAATCGATTCAGTTCTGTACCATGGGTTCACAGCCATCACCTTTGAGCCTGCTACCCGATGACCGTTTCCCCTCACTGGCAACTTGAATTGAGCGCCCCCGGATCTATAACCCTTATTCTGAGCGGTGACTGGACGGTGTCAGACGTCGTGACCACGGATGCGCAGGACGTACTGGAGGCGCTGGCACACTATCCCGAGGCGACCCTGGTCACATTGGATGGCCGGGCTTTGGGCGCATGGGACAGTGTCTTGATGACGTTCCTGCTTGATCTGATCAAGGCAAAGGCTGTGACCCTCAGCCCCGAGCGGTCAACGTTGCCGGAGGGCGTCATCAAATTGATTGATCTTGCCACCGCCGTGCCGGAGCGCGAGGGTGCACGACGGGACGCGAACCATGTTCAGTGGCTGCAGAAGATTGGGGAATCCACGCGCCTGTTATGGCTGGATGGTCTGGCTCTGACCCGTTTTGTCGGGGAGGCCGTGTTGGCTTTTGCCGCGCTGGCCGGCGCCCGTGCACGGTTTCGACCGATTGATCTCTGGTTGCAGATTCAGGAGTGTGGCCCGGCGGCTGTGCCCATCGTAACGCTGATCAGTTTGCTGGTAGGTTTGATACTGGCCTTTGTGGGCGCAGTGCAACTGGCGCTGTTCGGCGCCCAGCTTTACATTGCCGATCTGGTTGCCCTGGGCATGACCCGTGAAATGGGTGCGCTGATGACCGCCATCATTATGTCCGGGCGCTCGGGCGCTGCCTTTGCCGCCCAAATTGGCACCATGAATGTGAATCTTGAACTATCGGCATTGCGGGTCATGGGCTTTGACCCGGTAGAGTTTCTGGTGCTGCCGCGCATGTTGGCACTGATTCTGGTCATGCCCTTGCTATGCCTCTATGCCGACCTGCTGGGCATCATAGGGGGAGGTATGGTCAGCGTAGCGTTTTTTGACACGCCGCTCACCCAATATCTGCACCGCACAGCCGAGGCGGTGAAACTGGGTGATTTCTTTGTTGGCCTTTTCAAGTGTGGTGTGTTCGGTGTGCTGATAGCGCTAGCCGGCTGTTTGCGTGGAATGCAGTGCGGGCGCAGTGCTTCTGCTGTAGGGGATGCTGCCACTTCGGCAGTGGTGACAGGGATCGTCTTCATCGTTATCGCCGACTCAATCATCACGCTGATCTGCAATCGACTGAATATCTGACTTACCCATGAGCGAACCTGTTATCAGCGTCAGAAATCTGACTATGGCGTATGGGGATTTTGTCATCCAGCACAATCTCAGTTTTACGGTGAATCGGGGCGATATTTTTATCGTGATGGGCGGCAGTGGTTGCGGTAAGAGCACCTTGCTGATGCACCTGATTGGTCTGCAGTCACCGGCGCAGGGTGATGTATTTTATGGTCAGCAGAACTTCTGGCAGGCGAATCCGGCGGAGCGCGCAAAAATCATGCGCCGGATTGGTGTACTGTTCCAGAGCGGAGCGCTGCTGA
>JBKCCF010000021.1:0-32802 GCA_046305255.1 Methylococcaceae bacterium | reverse complement strand
CTGTAGGACAGGCCGGTGCGGCGGTCGCGCGGATGAATCAGGTAATCAATACGACCCTCATCCCCAAAATAGGCATAGCCGGTCACCACACCCTCCACCAGCAAATGCTGGCGAAAATCGGCCAGCACCGCAGCGGCCATACGACGATAGCCCGATGCCCGTTCGAGCTGGCCGAAACCCGCCAGCGTTCCGGCCAGTGTGGTGAGCACCTGATAATGCAGAGTGACCGTCCAGGCACTGCAAAGCCGTTCACGCAGAGCGGGGTTGGCGGGTTGGAGCGAATCATTCCAGTCGCCATGACCATAGGCCGCGAGACGGGTACCGGCGATAAGCCGGCCATTGATGAGGTCAAAGGCCCGTTCGACATGCTGCCAGACCGTCGCTGTCTCCGCCGCGGTCGCTTCGTCGTGGAAGAATGGTACTAGCTCGTTCAACAGCCCTTCATCGCCACTCGCATCAAGATACTGGGCCAGCGCCAGCAGCGGCCAGAATACGATGTCGCCATGGGAATCAACCGGACGAATGTTGCGCTCCCGATCAAAAAACATGAACCACTGCGGCCAGTCACCATCGGCGTTCTGATTGCTGAAGACGCGCAGCAGCAGGTCACGGATGGGCTCGCGGCGGCCCACGGCGAGCAACAGTTCAACCGGCCCCTGAGTCACATCGCGGGTTCCCCAGCCGCCGCCGGAATACTGCTCCAGTCCGCGCGGGGCAAGGTAGTGAATCAGGGCGTTATGGGCAAGCCAGGGCATCATGTCCGCCACGCGCTGCAGGCGCGCGGGTGCATCTGCAGCCAGGGTCAGGCCCGCGGTGACCTCGCGCCAGTAGTCATCAGCCGCTTTTTTCGGCAAGGGAGCGGCCTCGACCAAATGGCCGGTGATGACCAGCTCTGCCGTCAGGGTCGGCTCGGTCAGGATACAGAGATAGGGCTGTTGCCGGCTCTGGCCATCGCTATAGAGCAGCTCATCACCGCCCACCCGACTGATCGGCGTGTCGTCGCTAAAATCAAGCCGGAAACCACCGGTCGGGAAACGGCGCCCGACATCGCTGTCAGCCAGGGTGCCGACCCAAACAGCCTGTCCGTCCTGCTGGTAAACGACCGGTTCGGCAACGGCACCGTCATCGCCGTTGAGGGCCACATGGCAGGACAGCAGCACCCGCACCGGCTCCCCCTCCACTATCCGTAGTCCCAGCCGCAGTTCGTGGCAGTCAGTCCCGGCACTGCTGCGGACTTCGATCACGCCATCGGCATGCTGATATAGCCAGCGGCAGCTTTCCGGCGCCATCTCGAAGGCAGACGGTATCGCCAACAGCTGCCAGCCGGTGGCCGTCGCCACGAACACCCGCACACCCTGTGAGCGGAACAGACCGAGATAACTGTGGGTAGTCGACAGGAAACGGTTGATGCTGACGTGGCCCTGGGTGACCATTGAGTGAAAAGTACCGCCCATCCAGACGGTGGAGGTCAAGCCTGCCTCATCCGGCTCTAACGTGTCGCCACTGCGCAGAATATGGCCATGTGGCCTGAGTACCGCGAGCTCCTTGGCTTTCAACACGACATGGCGGCGTTGTCCGGTGAAGAATGACAAGAGGTCGCCCGCCTCGCGTTCTTCCTCGCGGCGATCGGTACCGAAATAACGACCCAGATCGGCTTCCCCGAGGGGCTGGGCGACCAGCAGCGGGGCGGTACTGAACAGGCTGACGGCTTTGCTCAGCACCGGCAGGGCCGGGCTTGTTGCGGGCGGGAAGCGCTCCGGCAAGGCCAATGCCCGATCGACAAAGATCCGATCGGCCTCGGCGGTGGCGGCAGGATGGTGGTCTTCCAGCCAGCCCAAAAACCCGCGCGCGATGGCCTGCCCCGGCGCCAGCGTGACGGGCTCGTCCTGTACACCGACCATGGCGTGCTCATGCTGATGACGAATGCCGGGCAACCCCGCCAAAATACCGGTGGGCAAGTCACCGATCCGACCGGCATAACCATGAATGTCCAGGGCATCGGTGGCAAAGGCCACGCCCTTGCCCAGGCTGCCGATCACGCACCAGGGATAGCGACCACCCACGGCCTGATTCTGGCGGGTCGCGACCACAAGGCCCTGCTGCGGGTGCAGTAACGCTGTGTGATCCAGGTATTGGCTGACGTAGTATTCGTTCTGGCGGATGGCGCCATAGGGGGCGATGGCAAGATCCTGAGCGTAGATCAGATCGACGGTCACGGCCTCGCTGCGGCTATTTTCCAGGCTGATGTGCCAGAACCAGGCCGGAGTCGTGGCCGCCAGCACCCAGCTCGCGCTAAAGCGGATACCACACCACTCGCCCGCTAACGTAAGGCCGCTGCCGTCGGACTGCATCCGGGCAGGGCTGTCCGGCCCCAGCAGGGGGGTCAGCGTGACACCGTCCGCAGCCAGTCGCCGCAGGTAGATATTGGCGGGCCCACCGTCCAGCGCAGTGCCGGGGAACAGGTTAATGGTGATATCCCGATAATCCATGCGCCCGATACTGGCGTTGGCGTTGATGGAGACATTCAATCCGGCCGGGCTTTGGAGCCTGAGCGGGAAAGCGGGCGGTGGTGTGGTCATGAGAGTTTCCTGTCGAGAGTCTGGGTGGGCGATTGGCACAACAATAGCGCGGCGTAGGGGAGCCGGGTAAGCATAGGCCGTTATGGCCGTTTGCCGAAACACGGCTATCATGAAAGCGTCAATCCATCCCCATAAACGGGGCTGGGCGTATCTTACCCGAGGAGTTCAGGAGACATGATGAGCATTCAACGCGACAGCACGCCGTCGGTGGAACCGATTGGCAGCTTCGGCCCGGCCCGGGCCACGGTGGCCGGTGCGCCACTTTCGGCAGATGCCGTACAGGGGATTCATGCCTTTTGGCAGGCCTGCAATTATCTGGCACTGGGGATGATCTACCTGCAGGACAACCCGCTGCTGCGTGAACCGCTGCAGCCCGAACACATCAAGAACCGGCTGCTGGGCCACTGGGGAGCGAGTCCGGCCCTGTCGTTTGCCTACAGCCACCTCAATCGGGTCATTCGTGAGCACGACCTAAATGTGATCTTTCTGGCCGGCCCTGGCCACGGGGCGCCCGGGGTGTTGGGGCCGGTCTACCTGGAGGGAAGTTATTCGGAGATTTACCCGGACAAAAGCCTTGACGAAGAGGGTCTGAAAGCCTTTTTCCGGCAGTTTTCGTTTCCCGGCGGCATCGGCAGTCATTGCACGCCGGAAACCCCCGGGTCCATCCATGAAGGCGGCGAACTGGGCTATGTACTGTCGCACGCCTGTGGCGCGGCATTCGACAACCCCGATCTGATCGTGGCGGCCATGGTGGGGGATGGCGAGGCAGAGACCGGGCCGCTGGCCACCTCCTGGCATATCAACAAGTTCCTGCACCCACAGCGCGATGGGGCAGTGTTGCCTATCCTCAATCTGAACGGCTACAAGATCAATAATCCCACCTTGCTGGCTCGCATACCGCACGAGGAGCTCGAAAGCCTGCTCACGGGTTACGGCTGGGCGCCCTGCTTCATCGAGGGGTCGGAACCCGACAGTATGCATCAGGCAATGGCAGCAACCCTTGATCATTGCATGGCGGAGATTCGCGCCATTCAGCGGGCGGCCCGAACCGGCGGCGTATCCCACCGTCCACGCTGGCCGATGATCGTACTGCGCAGCCCGAAGGGCTGGACCGCGCCGGCCGAGATCGACGGCCACAAGGTTGAGGGCTTCTGGCGGGCGCATCAGGTACCCATCACCGGGGTCAAAAATAACCCCGAGCACTTGCGGTTACTGGAAGCCTGGATGCGCAGCTATCGGCCTGAGTCGCTGTTTGATGCCGACGGTGCGCCGGTAGCGGCTCTGCGTGACTTGGCGCCCGTCGGTAATCGCCGGATGGGCGCCAATCCGCATGCCAATGGCGGCCACCTGAAGCGGGCCTTGAAAATGCCGGATTTCCGCGAGTACGCCATCGCTGTGGCACAGCCTGGACGGGAAACCGCAGAAAACACGCGCCCGCTGGGCCAGTTGCTGCGCGACATCATGCGGACGAATAGCCAGAATTTCCGTGTATTCGGCCCTGATGAGAACAGCTCGAACAAGCTGAATGCGATCTATGAGGTATCAAAGAAGTTCTGGAACGAGGCCTATTTGCCGGAGGACAGTGACGGCGGCGAATTGGCGACCGATGGCCGGGTGCTAGAGATGCTCAGCGAACATACGCTGGAGGGCATGCTGGAGGGCTATCTGCTAACCGGCCGACATGGCTTTTTCTCGACTTATGAGGCCTTCGTGCATGTCATTGATTCGATGTTCAATCAGCACGCCAAGTGGCTGTCGATCTGTCATCATCTGTCCTGGCGAGAACCGGTGGCCTCACTGAATCTGCTGATCACCTCGACGGTCTGGCGACAGGATCACAATGGTTTCACCCATCAGGATCCCGGTTTTCTGGATCTGGTCGTCAATAAAAGCGCCGAAGTGACGCGAATTTATCTGCCTCCGGACGTGAACTGTCTGCTGTCGGTCGCTGACCATTGCCTGCGCAGCGAGAACTACGTAAACGTTATCGTCTGCGACAAGCAATTACATCTGCAATATCTGGCGCTGGAAGACGCCATCACCCATTGCACCAAGGGCATAGGCATCTGGGACTGGGCGAGTAACGATCAGGGCACCGAGCCGGATGTCGTGATGGCGTCGGCCGGTGATATTCCAACCAAGGAAGCGCTGGCGGCAACAGCCATGCTGAGGGATGAGTTTCCGGCGCTGAAAATCCGCTTCGTCAATGTGGTGGATCTGTTCAAACTACAGCCGGATACGGAGCATCCTCACGGGCTCTCCGACCGGGACTTCGACAGCCTGTTCACAACCGACAAGCCGGTCATTTTCAACTTCCACGGCTATCCCTGGCTGATCCACCGTCTGGCTTATCGCAGACGCACTCACGCCAATCTGCACGTGAGGGGTTACAAGGAAAAGGGCAACATCAATACCCCGCTGGAGTTGGCAATACAAAATCAGGTGGACCGCTTCAGTCTCGCCATCGACGTGATCGACAGGGTAGAAAGTCTGCATGTGGCGGGCGCTCATGCCAAAGAGCGCTTTCGCAACCGCCAGATCGCCTGCCGCCATTATGCCTATCAACACGGCGTCGACGAGCCCAGCGCGGATGGCTGGCGCTGGCAGGGTAGACCGATGGGAGAGTGACGACGGGTCGGCTAGTCGCGGGGGGCCTTTACGGTTTCCGCCTGCGGCTGGCCGACGAAATAGTAAAGCCCATGCGCAATGGCGAAATAAATCAGCACCGCTACGAACAGGGGCGATACCGGCAGACCGTTCACATCAGCGTAAACCTTGGCGCCAAAGGCTGTGGCGGCAAAGGTGTACCCCATCAATAGCGCTTCGAAGTAGCCACCCTTGAGATAGCGGACGTACCAGAGACCAATCTGGCTGAAAACCAGATAGCCCAGGGCAATCAGCAGGTTGTTGCGAAGCGGGCCGAACAGTCCCTCTTCATCAGGAATCATCAGGTCGGGATCGTTAAAAACGGCGATGCCGCCAAGAATGGACAGCCAGACGGCCACATGAAAGTGGAACCTGACGATTTTCTGAGGGATGGATGTAGTCATGGGTGTAGTCAGGGTGCTGTGGAAGAGGAGCGATAAACTGCGATTTCGAGACGCCTCTTAAAATTTAGTTCCCGCCGGCTACTCGCGCCTTGAGCAGCCCCGGAACCAGCACCAGCACACCCAGCAGCGCCAGTCCGGCCAGAACCTTACCCGATAGAAGATCATCAACCCGGCTGATATCGCCCAGCGTGTGTCCCAGATAGACATAGGCAAAACAACCCGGAATGATGCCCACCAGGGTAGCCATGACATAGGTTTGGGTCGTCATTCGGGTCAGGGCCGGCGCCAGGTTAACCAACCAGAAGGGAAACAGCGGCATCAACCGCAGAAACAGCAAATAGCGGAACCCGTTACCGTCGAACCCCTCCAGCAAACGGGTGGCACGAGGATAGGCAGCAAGCCGACTGCGGGCGGCATCGGCAAAAACAAATCGGGCCGACCAGAACACCAGCGTGGCACCCACTGTCGCCGCCAGCAGCGTTGCCAGCGTCCCTACCATCACGCCGAACAGCATACCCATGACCAGTGACAGGGCCGATGCACCCGGCAGACTCAGGGCGGTGGAGGTGATATAGAGCAGCATCGACCCCAGAAGCATCAGGAAATAGTGGCTATCGGTAAAGGCCGACAACTGGTCGCGGTGGGATGTAATGTAGGCCAGACTCAGCCATTCATGACCACCCAGAATAAAAAAAAGCCCTAGTCCGACGATGAACGCCAGAACCAGGGCCGCTCTGAGTGTCTTTCGCTGCTGTTCGCCCATCACTGCCTCGAGAGTTGAAGTGGAGTGGGCCGCAGTATACGCCAGCCCTGCTCCGAGGCTTAACGACCGTGTTGATCAGGGTTTCATGCCTTGCTTCAGGGCATTGAAAAGCCGGTTGCCGGCAGTGGCGTCGTCGCTGCCTACCAGCAGCATGACGATGAGTTTCCCGTCGTCCTTTTTGATGCACTCGACCGTGCCCACAGTGTGTTCGCTCCAGGACCGCACTGAATCTTCATCGCGGGTCAACGTCCCCGCCTTTTCGGCAGACAAAAGACCATTGGCTTTGCCCACACAATCTGCCTGACTCATTGTGCCGACATCAATGTGATCCCAAAACAGACTGGGAGCCGCCGATACCGCAACACTGACCAGAAGTAATGCTCCCAGCACCACCTGCAAAAATGTTCTTTCCCTCATGACGCAACTCCTTGTCTTTGAAAATTTGACTGACACCCGATCGAATGGCACGAACCAACCCGCGCGCAATGCAGGCGCGAAGGATGTCGGAAAAGATAAGGAATAGCGCCAGGCTGCAACATCCGTGAATTTACTGATGTCGGCAGATTTAGATGACCTGCAGTGGGAACTTGAGATATCAGATGAGAGTCCTAATTTTCGTGTTCCCTGTTGCAGATGAACCGGAAACAGATCTTCTCTGAGTCGTTTTTTCCAAAGCCCGATTCCCCCGATCGGGCAACTCTATACCCGAGGTATCCAGATTATTCTGCCTCGGGTTTTTTTTGCCCGTGAATCGACGTATGCTCCGCCAACGGAACGAGTCACCTCAACACTACCCGGATAAGGGAGAACGCCATGAACAGTCACCACCTGCCGGCAGTTGTTATGTTTTGTTTGTTGTCATCAGCCGGACTGGCCGCCGACGCTGTCAGCTACACCATAGATCCCAACCACACCCTTCCCGTCTTTGAGGTCGATCATCTTGGCTTCTCCACCCAGCGCGGGCGCTTTAATGAGGTGAGTGGAAGCGTGACACTGAACATTCCGGCGCATACGGGCAACGTCCAGCTCACTATCGCTGCTGGATCCATTGACATGGGCCAGACAAAATGGGACGAACATCTTAAATCCAGCGACTTTTTCAATGTCAGCCGGTATCCAACCATTTCATTCACGTCGGATAAACTGACGTTTGCCGGGGATAAGCCAGTCGCGGCTGAAGGCAGTCTGACAATGCTGGGCGTCACCCAGCCGGTGAGACTGACCATCACCCGCTTCTCATGCGGACAAAACCCTTTCATCGGCAAAGCGATTTGCGCGGCAGATACCGAGACCACACTCAAGCGTTCAGATTTCGGAATGAGCAAATATCTGCCGGCGATAGGTGACGAGATCAAGGTTCGGGTACCCGTTGAGGCTTACAGGAATTGAACCGACAGACGCCTCGCTCAGCCCACTGCGGTGAGGCCCATGCCACTGCCATCTAAAATCATTCCCTGTTTGGCAACCTGTTGACCTGATCAATCATCACAGATGAATACTGAATTCGAAACACGTACCCTCGAACTGATTGCAGCGGGGCGCTATATCCACAGCCGAGGCTGGGTACCTGCAACCAGCGGAAATTTCTCGGCCCGACTGACCGATGGCCGCATCGCCATTACGGTATCCGGCAAGAACAAGGGTGAACTCAGGCCGGACGACATCATGCTGGTCGACAGTTCCGGACTGTCGCTGGACGGGCGTAAACCCTCTGCCGAGACCGCGCTGCATACAAGCCTCTACCGGCGCTACCCGGACGTAGCCGCGGTGCTACACCCTCACAGCCCTGGTGCCACGCTGGTTTCCAGAAGGGGCCAGGACCGCCTGGTGCTCGAAAATTACGAATTATTGAAGGCGCTACGGGGCATCAATACCCATGAGGCGCGAGTCACCGTCCCTATTTTCCCCAACGATCAGGACATTCAACGACTGGCGCGTGTCGTGGATGATTACATCGACCAGGAGGGGGATATTCATGGCTACATCATTGCCAGCCATGGGTTTTACACCTGGGGCGCCACGGTTCAGGATGCACTGCGCCAGGTCGAAGCGCTGGAGTTCCTGTTCGAGATCGAATCACGCCTGCACGGAGTCACCCCACGATGAGCTTGCTCAGTATTCACCCTGATACCCAGCCCGCCCAGGCTGTTGTTTTCAACGATCACGCGCAGATCGCCGACGAATTGGCCAGAGTCGGGATTCTCTTTGAGCGCTGGGTGGCTAACCGCCCACTGAGCAAAGAGGCCCGTCAGGACGAGGTGCTGGAGGCCTATCGCGTCGAAGTTGACCGCCTGATTGATCAGTACGAATTCCAATCCAGCGATGTTGTCAGCCTGACGCCCGATCATCCGCAGAAGGACCAGTTTCGGGCCAGGTTTTTGAACGAGCACACTCACGACGAATTTGAAGTTCGTTTTTTCGTCGAAGGCAGGGGGCTTTTCTACCTGCATGTGGATGAGCGCGTACACATCGTCCTGTGTGAACAAGGTGACCTCATCAGCGTACCCGCCGGGGTCAAGCACTGGTTCGATATGGGTGCGGCGCCTGATTTCAAATGCATTCGCCTGTTCACCAATCCCGAGGGCTGGGTGGCCCATTTTACGGGGAATGATATCGCCAGCCGATTTCCAGACTTTGAACGCTACCTCTCCTGCTACCTATGATACGGGCTATCGTCACTGATATTGAGGGCACAACCTCGTCACTCTCCTTCGTCAAGGATGTGCTGTTTCCGTATGCCCGAGCGCGCATGGCCCGCTTTGTCACTGACAACGCGAACTCGCCCGACGTGGCGAGACACCTGGCCGAGGTCAGCGCGCTCGTCGGAAGAGACCTGACGCCGGCTGCTGCGGCAGACCAACTCATCGCCTGGATCGACCAGGATCAGAAGGCCACACCACTCAAGGCATTACAGGGCATCATCTGGGAGACCGGCTATCTTGACGGGGATTTTTACGGTCATATTTATGAGGACGCTGCCCGCAAGCTGGTCGAATGGCATTCAAGAGGTATGGCTCTCTTTGTCTACTCATCGGGCTCGGTTCACGCGCAGAAACTGTTGTTCAAACACACTGAGGGAGGGGATCTTACCCCGCTATTTTCTGGCTATTTCGACACCCATACCGGCCCGAAGCAGGATCGCCGCTCTTATGAGGCCATTGCCAGCCACATCGGACTGCCTGCCGCGTCCATTTTGTTCCTGTCCGATATGGATGGCGAAATCATTGCGGCCCAAGAGGCTGGCTTTGCTACCGTAAAACTGATACGGGATGCGCGCGCCGGAGAAACCCTGCGCCCCGGCGAAGCTCGTGACTTTGATGACATTTTGTTTAGCTAGCGTTTACGGGCACAATCCATTCCCAAACAGGAAACCCATTTAGATGAGCACGATAATCGCATTCTTTCAGCGTGCGCCCGTGCAAACACTTGTTTTCATGGCATGATACATGCTTTACCATTTCAGACACTAAAAGCTTGATCCACACCGCTGGAAACCAGTACAGTGTCAACCAATGGGAATAAATTCCCGCCCTAGCATCGAGAAATTCCCCGCAACGTCCACGTGCGAAAAGGCCTGGACCTCCGGAGAATTCCTCGATGCTCATGCGATAACCTGACAAGCCTGTTATCAGGCCGAGGAGTTAGCCTATGAGCATTGAAAAAAATCTGATCCTGCCCGCCTCCAAAAAACCTTCTGCCAGCGGTCTCACCCGACGCGCTTTCCTGACTCGCTCCAGCATGGCAGCAGTCGGGGCACTACTCCTCCCATCTGCCAGTGCTATCGGCAATGTCCTGAGCCGTGAACGCACATTGAGCTTCCACAACGTCAACACCGATGAAGAACTGGTCATTCGCTGCCGCCCCGAGCAGGACTATGACCGTGAAACCCGTCAGCGCTTCAGCAACCTATTGCGTGATCATCACGCCGATGAGGTGCGGGAGATGGATCCGGGGCTAATCGACGTGTTCTTTGCCCTTTCAGCCTTGACTGGCACGACCGGCACATTCAAAGTCCTGTCAGGCTATCGCTCACCCGAAACCAACAGTTGGCTACGGCGCTTTAGTCACGGTGTTGCAGAACACAGCATGCACATTGAGGGCAAGGCGGTAGACATTCGCATGGATGAACTCAGCACTCATCAAATCCATCAGGCCGGTCTGGCTCTGGCCATGGGCGGTGTCGGCTATTACCCCCGGTCTGACTTTGTTCACCTCGACACGGGTAGCATCCGCTCCTGGTAAACCCAAGGCCCCGAGTGGTGGCAACCTGGCCTGGGATTCCACTGCAGGGGCCGTCACTCAAAGACACACGGCAGAACACAGCATGATTATTGATGACGACGGCAACATGGAACTCAGCGCCGAGGAAAATCAGAGCCTGATGGATCAGCTTGAGATAGCAGTGATTGATTATGATGACCCGCCGGTTGAAATCGAATGCCTGGGCATGAACGAAAACGCCGCCACGTTCAGGGCCATCAACACCCGCACCGGCAAAGAAGTCGAGCTGGTTTTCGATCTGATGGCCTGAGCAGATCAAGAAACACAATGGGCCCGCTGCGGCGGTTACGGATAGGGAAACCCTCGGGCCAGGAGAACCTGGAGGGTTCTGTCGTGACCGTAAATGTCCTCGTAAAAACTCACCCGCCCCTCCGGATCCGCCATCACGGTTGAATAGAAAATATACACGGGTATCGGCTTCTTCAGGCTTACCCTGAGTGACGACTCACCCTTTTCCATCGCCTCGACTACCCGCTCTCGCGGCCAGTCGCCATTATCGGTCAAGACCCACTCCGCCAGCGCCACCGGATCCTGTACCCGGATGCAGCCATGACTGAAATCACGCCGCACCCTGTTGAACAGATTAATGCTGGGCGTACTGTGGAGGTAGACATTATTGTTATTCGGGAAGGAGAACTTGACCAATCCCAGCGCATTTTTGGGACCCGGCTTCTGCCGTAGTTTGAGCGCCCCACTGTTCAATTTGCCAATCGTCGCCGGATCAGCAGGCAATGGCACTGCAGTTGACGCGAAACTGGCAACAATCTCCATATTATTCTTCTGCAGATAGGCAGGGTCCTTGAGAATTTCCGGCACTAACTCCTTGATGGCGATGGCATCCGGCACGTTCCAGTAGGGTCGAAAATTGACTGTCGTCATATCGGCATGAAAGACCGGGGTACTGCGCCCATCGATTGCCTCTCCTACGACCACGTTCATCTGGATGTCGAACTGACCCAACCCATCTCCGGTCCGTGATCCATAAAGCTTGAATGACGGGATATTGACGATCAGATACAAGCCACGCACATCAGCAGGCAGCCAGCGCAGCCGCTCAAGACCCAACTGAATCTGCTTCAGTCGCTCCGCAATGGGAGTGGACAATCGCGATAGCGTGCCCTTGCCGATGACGCCATCGTCGGCAAGGCCATGCCGCAACTGAAACGCCTTTACCGCCTGTGCCAGGGCCGGATCATAAACCTCGGAATGCTCCAACCCTGGCTTTACTTCCGGCAGGTCACCGAGCGCGACCAACATTTTCCTGAGAGCAGGCACATCCCTGTGGCTCATGCCTGGCGAGAATTTGGCTGGAAATCCAAACCGCAGAAACGGTACCTCCCTGGTCAAGGCGCGGTAGCGAATCAGCGCATCCTTGAGTAACCCGTAAATTGGGAAATGCGGCTCCATTTCCGCCACCAGGGCCTCGGGCTGGAGACTCAGGGCAATCTCCCTCACCCGCTTCGGCAGATCGAGCCTTTTGGGCTCAACATTGAGACTAAAACCGACACTGCGTGGATTGACGCGGCCGAGATAAAGATTTGACACATAGCGCGTCACCGCGATGCTCAAGGCAACATCAAAATCAGCTATCTCCGCCGGATTGCCGCCCTGCTGGCCCAAGGTGGACGACCCGTGCTTCAGCAGGTCAACATCGTAATCGGCCGCACGAAGACCCCTGTCCTCGGCCCCGGCAAGACTCTCGATCATCGCCATGGCCTGCGGGGTCGGTCGTCCCTCTTTCAACCAGACGGGCGCACCTGCCTGCTGTGCGTAAAGTTGCACCAGTGCGCCCCGGACGTCGGAAAAGTCGCCCCAACGCAGGCGCGGATGCCGGGCGCTCTTGAGCAAAGCCTGAATATCGCCCGTCACGCCCTGACTCGGCACCGTTGCAGACAGTGCCGAGGCGCTGACCGCCGACAATAGCCATATTCCCAACAATTTGGCAGCAAACCCACCCGCACGAACCCGAACAGCATTCATCTAACCTGATATCCGACAAAAAGAAACATCCGAAAAGTATACCGTTGATCAGTCAATGGACACTTTAGGCCACTCAATAGCCGACAACTTTACTTGGGATTTAATCAGGACTAAAATGGTCCTCAATAAATCAAGGTCGCTATCATGCTCCGCATCAGCAAACTCACCGACTACGGCATCATCGTTCTGGGCTACATGGCAAGATCTCCCGGCGAGACCTACACCGCCACTGATCTTGCCGATCAGGCCCAATTAGCGGGGCCGACCGTCAGCAAGGTGCTCAAGGCACTGACCCGGGCGGATGTGCTGACATCCACGCGGGGCTCGCGGGGTGGGTATCAGTTGACGCTGCCGCCAGAAAAAACCACCGTAGCCAGCATCATCCATGCGCTGGAAGGGCCGATAGCCCTGACCGAATGTGGGCTTGATCATGTCCATTGCGAACAATCCTCGTCCTGCCATGTGCGGGGCAACTGGTCCGTACTGAACCGGGCCATACAGACGGCGCTGGAATCCGTCACCCTCTCCGACATGGCCCATCCCATGACGCATGCCCCGGAGGGATTCATGATTCCGCTCAGCAGTATCACCGTTCAGCCAAGACGATTACCGGAGTAAAACCATGGCCGCGACCGCAGAAACACTGGAAAACATCATTCAAAAAGAATATGCACCCGGCTTTGTGACGGACCTTGAGTCCGAAACGCTGCCGCCGGGCCTGAACGAAGATGTGGTTCGGGCCATCTCAGCCAAGAAAAACGAGCCGGCCTTCATGCTGGAATGGCGGCTTGAAGCCTACCGCCACTGGCTCACCATGACCGAACCAACCTGGGCCTACGTCAATTATGAGCCGGTCGATTACCAGGCCATCAGTTACTACTCGGCGCCGAAGGTCAAGGAAGCGCCCAAAAGCCTGGATGAGGTCGATCCCAAGCTGATCGAAACCTACAAGAAACTCGGCATCCCGCTCTATGAGCAGGAGCGACTTGCGGGTGTCGCTGTCGATGCCGTATTCGACAGTGTGTCCGTGGCCACCACATTCAAGGACAAACTCGCGACAGCAGGGGTGATTTTCTGCTCTATGTCGGAAGCCATCCAGGAACATCCGGCGTTAGTCAGGCAATATCTCGGCACCGTGGTACCGCCGTCTGACAATTTCTTTGCCGCTCTCAATTCAGCGGTCTTTTCTGACGGTTCCTTCGTCTATATCCCGAAGGGGGTGCGCTGCCCAATGGAGTTGTCTACCTACTTCCGCATCAATGCCGCCAAGACCGGTCAATTTGAACGCACATTGATCATTGCCGAGGACAGCAGCCACGTGAGCTATCTTGAAGGCTGCACTGCGCCGATGCGAGATGAAAACCAGCTCCATGCCGCCGTCGTTGAGCTGGTCGCGCTCGATAATGCGCAGATCAAGTACTCTACCGTGCAAAACTGGTATCCGGGCGATGAGGAAGGCAAGGGTGGCATCTACAATTTTGTCACCAAACGCGGCGATTGCCGGGGCCGCCACTCAAAAATCTCATGGACACAGGTCGAGACCGGCTCAGCCATTACCTGGAAATACCCAAGCTGCATTCTGCGCGGCGATGATTCGATCGGCGAGTTCTACTCGGTCGCCGTCACCAACCATTGTCAGCAGGCCGACACCGGCACCAAGATGATCCACATCGGCAGAAACACCAGCAGCACGATCATCTCCAAAGGAATCTCGGCCGGACGGGCACATAATAGCTATCGCGGCCAGGTCAAAATCCTTAAAAGCGCCGAGAATGCGCGCAACTATACCCAGTGCGACTCACTGCTGATCGGCGATCGCTGCGGCGCGCATACCTTCCCATACATTGAGGTCAAACAGCCTTCGGCACGACTGGAGCATGAGGCGACCACATCCAAAATCAGCGAGGACCAGCTGTTTTTCTGTCAGCAGCGCGGACTGTCGGCTGAGGATGCCGTTTCAATGATCGTCAACGGCTTCTGCAAGCAGGTATTCAAGGAACTGCCGATGGAATTTGCCGTAGAAGCCCAGGCCCTGCTCGGGATCAGCCTTGAAGGCAGCGTCGGCTAAGCCCCCAACATTAGACACCCATACGCAACACCATGTTAAGCATCAAGAATCTCCAAACCGGTATCGAAGATAAAGCCATTCTCAAAGGCATCAGCCTGGACGTGAAGCCAGGTGAAGTCCATGCCATCATGGGGCCGAACGGCTCTGGCAAGAGCACCCTGTCGCATGTGCTGGCGGGTCGGGCCGGTTACGAAGTGACTGGCGGCAGCGTGAGCTACAAAGGCAAGGACCTGCTGGACATGAGACCGGAGGAGCGTGCTCGCGAAGGCGTTTTCCTGGCCTTCCAATATCCGGTGGAAGTCCCCGGCGTCAGCAACATTTACCTGCTCAAGGCGGCACTTAACGCCATCCGCAAGCACCGCGGAGAAAATGAAGTCGATGCGATGGACTTTCTGCAACTCGCCAAAGCCAAGATCAGATCGCTGAGCCTGGATGAACAATTCCTCTATCGCGGCGTTAATGAAGGCTTTTCCGGCGGCGAGAAGAAGCGTAACGAAATCCTGCAGATGGCCATACTCGAACCCAGCTTGTGCATCCTTGACGAAACTGACTCGGGTCTCGACATTGATGCCCTCAAAATCGTGGCAGAGGGCGTCAACTCACTGCGTTCACCTGACCGATCGTTCATTATGGTGACGCACTACCAGAGACTGCTGGACTACATCAAGCCTGACTTCGTGCATGTGCTGGCCGATGGCCGCATCGTCAAATCGGGCGGTCCGGAACTGGCACTGGAACTGGAGCAAAAGGGATATGGCTGGATCGACCAGACTGTCAGCAGCTGAGGGAAACCGAATCATGCATTACGCCGAGCATTACCACGACCACACCGCCAGTTTACCGGGACAGACACTGCCCTGGCTCAAGACGCTGCGGAAGTCAGCTGAAATCCAGTTCGCCACCCAGGGCTTCCCCTCAATGCGTGAGGAGGAATGGCGTTACACCGATCTCGCGGCATTGACAAAGACGCTCTACACACCCAGCCCAGAATCTGGCAGCAATCAGGAAATAGCGGCACTCGTCGAACGTTACCGGCTGGCAGATAGCCTCGTAATGGTATTCATCGACGGTCGTTTTTGCGCTGGGCATTCACAGCTCTCCGAACTACCAGCCGGTGTTGAACTGCTGTCCTTGGCTGTTGCACTGACCGCCTGCCCAACCAAGATCGAGCCGCTACTTCACCAGACCACCTCCAGCGAGGAACATGGTCTAATCGCCTTCACAACGGCCTATTTCAGCGATGGATTATTTGTCCATGTACCGGAAGGCGTCGTCGTCGAACGGCCGATCCAGCTACTGTCCATCGGCAGCCGCAACGAGGGACTTGCTGCTCTGCGCAACATCATTGCCCTCGACCGGCATGCCCAGGCCAGCGTGATCGAAACATGGATGGGCGCAGACAGCGCAAACTACCTGACCACTGCCATCACTGAAATCACACTGGCAGACAATGCCTGTCTTGATCACTACAAACTCCAACTGGAAAGCAGCAAGGCCCAGCATTTTGGCGGGATCTATGCCCGGCAGGCCCGAAACTCCCGCCTGCACCAACAGCACGCAGCCTTCGGCGGGCTGATGGCCCGTACCGAAATCCACAGTACACTGGGTACAGCGGCAGAATGTGAGCTGGAGGGTCTGTTTCTGGCCAGTGGGCGACGTCACCTTGATACCCACACGAGGGTTCGACATGCCGAAGCGCAGGCCAGCAGCCGTGAAAATTATCGGGGCATCGCCTCGGATCGTGGCCGAGGTGTGTTCTCCGGCCGAATCGTAGTCGACAAGGCCGCCCAGAAAACCGACGCTGCAATGAGTTGCCGCAATCTATTACTCTCGGCCAATGCGGAAATCGACAGCAAGCCACAACTCGAAATCCACGCTGATGACGTCAAGTGCGCCCATGGCGTCACCGTCGGGCAGCTGGACGCTGGAGCGGTGTTTTATCTGGAATCGCGCGGCATTGACGAAGCATCAGCCCGCAACATGCTGACCTTTGCCTTTGCGAATGAGATGGTCGGGAATATCCGGATTCCCGGTCTCAAAACCCAGGTTCAGGAAGCACTGCTGGCACATCTGCCGCAGACCTCTATAAGGGGTGAATGGTCTATAAGGGGTGAATGGTTATGAACAGACCCGCTCCGGCCTATGATCTGGCCGCCATCCGCAACGATTTCCCTATCCTGCAGCAGCGCATCAACAACCGGCCGCTGGTGTACCTTGATAACGCCGCATCCACCCAAAAGCCGCGGGCGGTCATCGACAGCATTCGCAAAGTGTATGAAGAGGATTACTCAAACGTCCATCGCGGGGTGCATACGCTGAGCCAGCGCTGCACCGACCTTTTCGAGGGCGCACGCGAGAAAATCCAGCGTTTCCTGAACGCCGAGCATGCCCACGAGATCATTTTCGTGCGCGGTACCACCGAGGCCATCAATCTGGTGGCGCAGAGCTTTGGCCGTAGCCAGTTCGGGCCTGGCGACGAAATACTGATCACCGCGATGGAGCATCATGCCAACATCGTGCCCTGGCAAATGCTGTGCGAGCAGACCGGCGCCCTGCTGAAAGTAGCCCCGATCTCGCTGAACGGCGAGTTGCTGATGGATGACTTCGAAGCTTTGCTGTCCGCGCGTACCCGACTGGTCTCTGTGACCCATATGTCCAACGCCCTGGGCACCATCAACCCGATTGAGCAGATCATCGCTCTGGCCCATGCCAAGGGCGTGCCCGTGCTGCTGGATGGCGCCCAATCCGCCCCCCACATGACCGTGGATGTTCAGGCGCTGGATTGCGATTTTTATGCCCTGTCCGGCCACAAGCTTTACGGCCCCTCAGGTATCGGGGTGCTCTACGGCAAGCAAAGTCTCCTGAAAGCCATGCCGCCCTATCAGGGAGGTGGCGACATGATCCGCCGCGTTACGTTTGAAAAGACCGAGTACAACGAACTGCCTTACAAGTTCGAAGCCGGGACGCCCAACATCGCTGACGCCATTGCACTGGGTACCGCACTGGATTATGTGAATGCCATCGGCTTGCCAGCCATCGCTGCCCACGAACACCATCTGCTGAGTTACGCCACCGAGCAGGCGCTAAGCATCCCTGAACTCAGAATCATTGGCACCGCGCCCCATAAGGGTGCCATTCTGTCATTCACGCTTGACCGCATCCATCCTCATGATATCGGCACCCTGCTGGATCACCTCGGCATTGCCATCCGGGCCGGCCATCATTGCGCGATGCCGGTGATGGATTTCTTCGAGGTTCCGGCCACTGCCCGGGCGTCTTTCGGGTTGTACAATGCCTATGATGAAGTCGACATCCTGATGGATGGCATTCGCCAGGTTATTGCCCTGTTCGGCTGAACCTTGCGTGTACCCAAGAAAACGAGAGTACCTACCATGCTGGATCAGATCAGAGACCTTTATCAGGAAGTGGTTTTCGACCATAACCGCAATCCCCGCAACTTTCGGGTGATGGAAGACGCCAATCGCAAGATTGAAGGCTTTAACCCCCTGTGTGGCGATCGCATTACGCTCTATGCCAGGGTCAATGATGGCGTGATTGAGGATGTCAGTTTCCAGGGCTCGGGCTGCGCGATCTCGACCGCATCGGCATCGCTCATGACAGAAATCGTCAAGGGCCAGACAGAGGCATCGGCCGAGGAACTATTCGAGCTATTCCATCGGATCACCACCGGCAAGGGTGGCGACGACTTCAACCTGGATGAGATTGGCAAACTGGCCGTGCTAGCGGGTGTTCGCGCCTACCCTGCCCGCGTCAAATGCGCCACCCTCGCCTGGCATTCGTTACAGGCGGCCCTCAAGAATGAGGGCGAGACCATCAGCACCGAGTAACACTGAGCCTGGAGGGTTTCCTAATATGAACGACTGGATAGACGCGGGTCGCGACGGCAGCCTGGCGGACGGCGAACACATCACCCTGGAGATTGATGGCCAGCCGGTAGCGTTATTCCGGGTCGAAGGCGACTACTACGCCATCCGCGACACCTGTACCCATGATGGCACCGAGATTGCCAGCGGTCGACTCGAAGGCTGTAACATCATCTGCCCCCGCCACGGGGCAAAATTCTGCCTCAAGACCGGGGCGGTGCTGTCGCCGCCTGCATATGACAACGTCGAGACCTACGACGTACGCACGCTTGAAGGGCGCATACAGATCCGCGAGAGGCCCTGACATCGCCTGAAGACTTTTCCCTGTGTCGGCCGCGCAACCCCAAGCCACAAGCTCATTGCCTGCTACCGGTAATGCACTTGGCGACAGTGTATGTTCCCGACACTGACGACCTGAGTCAGGGCAAAACCCCTTACATCTGTAGTACCATTTCCCGTTTAACGTTACGTCGGCTTATTCATCATGCGCGAACTTAATCCCCTTTACTCTCAAATCAAAGACCTCAGGAGCCGCGAAGAGGCTCTTAGGGGGTATCTTTGACTTCGAGGAAAAACAGGAACGTCTAACCGAAGTTCTTCGGGAGCTTGAAGATCCCAAAATCTGGGATAAACCGGAACTGGCTCAGGCACTTGGCAAGGAACGTACCCAACTCGAAGGCGTCGTTCATAACCTGGCCCGCATCAAGCAGGGCGTTGAGGATACCGAGGAATTGCTCACGCTCTCGGTGGAAGAAGACGATGAGGATAGCGTGGAGTCGATTGCGAGGGATCTTGCCGCCTATGAGTCAGACATTGCCGGCCTCGAATTTCGCCGCATGTTTGCCGGCGAAATGGATCCGAACAATGCGTTCCTTGATATACAATCCGGCTCCGGCGGCACCGAGGCTCAGGACTGGGCCGCCATGCTCGAACGCATGTACCTGCGCTGGGGCGAGCGACGCGGCTTCAAGACCGAACTGGTCGAGGAATCGGCCGGCGATGTCGCCGGCATTAAGAGTGCCACCATCCGTTTTGAAGGTGAATATGCCTATGGTTGGCTGAGAACCGAAACAGGTGTTCACCGCCTTGTGAGAAAGTCCCCCTTCGACTCCGGCAACCGCCGCCACACCTCATTTTCCTCCGTATTCGTGTCACCTGAAGTGGATGACAACATTGATATCGATATCAACCCCGCAGACCTCCGTACCGATGTTTATCGGGCCAGTGGCGCTGGCGGCCAGCATGTTAACCGGACCGAATCCGCCGTCCGTATCACGCATATCCCCTCAGGAATTGTTGTTCAGTGTCAGAGTCAGCGCTCACAACATGCCAACCGCGACACCTGCATGAAGCAACTTCGCGCAAAGCTTTATGAAATGGAAATGCAGAAACGTAACGCCGAAAAGCAAAAGCTTGAGGACTCCAAGTCTGACATTGGCTGGGGCAGCCAGATCCGTTCCTATGTGCTGGATCAGTCCCGGATCAAGGATTTACGCACCAATGTCGAAACCAGCAACCCACAACCGGTGCTGGATGGCGATATTGATATGTTCATAGAAGCCAGTTTGAAGAGCGGTTTATAAGCGATGAATGACTTGCAAGACGAAAACAAATTGACCGCCCAACGCCGCGAGAAACTCTCAGCGCTGCGCCAACACGGTCAGGCCTACCCCAATGATTTCCGCCGCGATTCGCTCGCACAAGATATTCATGACCAGTACGGAGGGCTTAGCGCCGAGGAACTGGATGTTCAGGCTATCTCGGTTAAACTTGCCGGCCGCCTCATGACCAAGCGCATGATGGGCAAGGCATCATTTGCCCACCTCCAGGACATGTCGGGGCGCATTCAGATTTTCCTACAACGCGATACTCTGCCCGAGGGTGTTTATGACGCGTTCAAATCCTGGGATCTCGGCGATATCGTGGCGGTGGAGGGTCAGTTGTTCTTGACCAAGACGGGCGAACTCTCGATTCGTGCCTCCAATCTGCGCCTGCTGACCAAATCCTTGCGCCCCCTTCCCGAAAAATTTCACGGCCTGACGGATGCCGAAACCATTTACCGGCAACGCTACGTCGATCTCATCATGAACGAAGATTCTCGCCGGGTCTTCCTGCTGCGCAGCGCAATTGTGCGCTATATCCGAAATTTTCTAGACCAACGCGGCTTCCTTGAAGTCGAAACCCCCATGATGCAGGTGATACCCGGTGGTGCCCGGGCCAAGCCCTTCATCACCCATCACAATGCACTGGATATGGATCTGTACCTCCGTATCGCACCCGAGTTATACCTAAAACGTCTAGTGGTCGGTGGTTTTGAAAAGGTATTCGAGATTAATCGGAGCTTTCGTAACGAAGGCTTATCGACCAAACACAATCCCGAATTCACCATGATTGAGTTTTATCAGGCCTATGCAGATTATCGCGACCTGATGGATCTGACCGAGACACTCTTGCGGGGTATGGCAGAACACATTCTGGGTGGCAGCGAGATCACCTACCAGGGGGTGACCTACGATCTTGGCAAGCCCTTCCGCCGCATGACGGTTATCGAGTCCATCCTGCACTACAACCCGGATCTTGAACCAGACCAACTGACGGACATGGTCAAGGCCACCGCAGTAGCGCGCAGCCTCGGCATCAAAGTGAATGGCAGTGATGGATTGGGCAAGATCCAGACTGAGATATTCGAGAAGACCGTTGAAGACAAACTGTTCGAACCGACCTTCATCACGGCCTATCCGGCCGAAGTGTCCCCCTTGGCACGACCCAATGATGCCGACCCATTCATCACCGACCGCTTCGAATTCTTCGTAGGTGGTCGCGAATTGGCTAATGGATTCTCGGAATTGAACGACCCTGAAGATCAGGCCGAACGCTTCCGCAAACAGGTGGAGGATAAGGACGCCGGTGATGAGGAGGCCATGCACTTCGATGCAGACTACATACGCGCGCTGGAATATGGTATGGCTCCCACGGCTGGCGAAGGCATAGGCATTGACCGACTGGTCATGTTTTTCACTGACTCGGCATCAATCCGTGACGTCATACTGTTCCCGCACATGCGGCGGGAAACCTAAAGGCTTGGATTTGATATCGCTGGAAATATCGCCCTGACAAACACGTTACCTGTCAGGGCTCTGATTGATTAGTATCTTTTGATCACTATGCTGATGTAACCTTCTGACGACCATACCTCACAACACAATGCAGGATACTACTTTGCCGTAATGGGTTTACCGTCCTTATCCACTATCGGGATTCGATAGGACTGGACTAGTTCCTGTATCTTCTCAGCATTCTTGACAATCAATTCATCCAGCTGCTGCTTTCGTTGTTTGTCGGGCATTCGAACCCCCATGGATATGGGGAAGTCGAACTTCAAACCTTTCTCGGCCTTCATCGGAATCACTTCATACTGTGCCGGATCTTGAGATGCGATGTAACCAGCCATCGGACCCCAGATAATGACCATATCAATCTTGTCTGCAGCAAAATCACGGGCCAGAACCTGTGCAGCATTCTCACTGACGTCACCCGTCATAGTCTGGTAGGGAATACCCTGACCTATTAAACCGTGATTTAGCAACCAGGTTGTGCCAGGCGCACCATCGAACATGGCAATTCGCAATGCTGACTTCTTTTCATCAGGCAGTTTATCGATATCCTCAGGAGCTTTTACTGAATCAAGGCCATGCCCACGTTTGTAAACCAGCGCATAGACCGATCGGTAATAGGGAGACGTGGTGGCCGCTAGTTCAAACCCGGTAGGCACTCCCATAACCACATCACATTGATACCCTTCGGCATCCACTCGCTTTGCTTTTAGTGTGTTGCGAATAAAGCCGAGTCTCTGTGGAAACCAAGTGTACTCGAGTTGCTGCCCCAAATCGGCGGCAAACAGTTCTGCAATTTTGTTCTCAAGACCGTCATTTTTGCGAGTGGAAAGGGGCGGGTTATTAGGATCTGCACAAACCTTGAACACCGACGGATCGGCCTGAGCCACAGTTGCCGATAGCATCAGTGATAACAGACCACCTACCACACGCCCTCTGGTTGTATGCCACATTCATCAATCTCCTGCGTAACATTCTTGAAAGACTCTTTGACCAGCCAATTCATCAAAATTCAAGCTCTGAAAATTGCCTTTTCGCAAATCCTCAGACTCTATAAAAAAGAAAACCCCGGTTGACGAATCAACCGGGGCTCTGGTGTGCGAGGGTCCCGGAGGACCCTCCCTCACTACGTATTACCTATTACGTATTACTTAGGCAGAGCGAACACCGTGAACACGCCGCCTAGTTTGGTGTGAGCCCCAAGACTCTTGTAAGCACCTACAGCACCAAGACCTTCGCTGTCACCCTCAAGGCCAGCCGCCATACCTACGCCAGCCCAGCCACCGATACCAGACAGCACTCCGATGTACTGCTTGCCATTGTGGGTCCAGGTACTAACGTTACCGATAATTCCGGATGGGGTTTTGAACTTGTACAGTTCTTCACCAGTGTTCGCGTCACGGACCTTTAGGTAGCCCTCAAGGGTGCCGTAGATAACGATGTCGCTAGCGGTAGAAACCATGCCACTCCAGAGAGAGAAGGGCTCATCAACCTGCCATGCGATTTTTCCGGTAGTCGGATCCCATGCGGTGAAGGAACCCATGTGCTGCTTTTCTTCCTTCTCCCCGGTCTTGACATTGGTCTTGGCCGGATAGATGTTCAGGGTAGCTCCTACGTAAGGCTGACCTGCAGTATATTCAACCTGGAAGGGCTCATAATCCATGCAGGTATGGTTGCCAGGGATGTAGATCAATTTGGTCTTGGGAGAGAACGTAACGGGAGGCTCGTTCTTGGCGCCCATGGCCGAAGGACATATGCCCTTCTGATTATGATCCTCACCACCTGCCTGTGTGGAGTACTGGCTCACCACCTGGGGACGCCCAGTCTTGGCATCCACATGACTTGCCCAGTTAACCATTTTGTCGAACTTCTCGGCAACGAGCAGTTCGCCGGTATTACGATCCAGGGTATAACCGAAGCCGTTGCGGTCGAAGTGAGTCAACAGTTTGGTGTGCTCCTTGCCTTCCTTGTCCTTCATGGGCAGGTCGATCAGGGTCATCTCGTTGATCCCGTCGTAATCCCATTCATCGTGTGGCGTCATCTGATAGACCCACTTTGCAGCACCGGTATCGGCATCACGTGCCCACACAGTCATTGACCACTTGTTATCGCCAGGGCGCTGAACCGGGTTCCATGTGGAGGGATTACCTGATCCGTAAAAGATAAGGTTCGTTGCCGCGTCATAGCTGACCCAACCCCAAGTAGTACCGCCACCGATTTTCCATTGGTCACCCTGCCATGACTTCAAGGAAGAATCCTTGCCCACCGGCGCCATCTTGCCGTCGGTCCAGGTCATGGTTTTGTCGGGATCAATCAGCATTTCGGCATCAGGACCGGTACTGTAACCCTTCCAGGCCAAGCTGCCATCCTTGATGTTGTAGGCAGCCATGAAGCCGCGTACGCCAAACTCTCCACCGGAGATACCGATCAAAACTTTGTCCTTCACAACAACCGGAGCACTGGTGTTGGTCATGCCCGCCTTAGGGTCACCATTTTTCACCTTCCATACCATTTTGCCGGTCTTCGAATCCAAGGCAACCAATGTTGCATCACCCTGTGCGATGAAGATTTTGCCGTCACCATAGCCGAGACCACGGTTGACAACGTCACAGCACATTACACCGATAACCTGTGTCGGGTCGGTGCCCTTATCGGGAGAATAGTCGTATTCCCATACTACGCTATGGGTGTCCTGATCAAGCGCATAGATCTTGTGCGGGAAACCGGTATGGATATAGATCAGTCCATTGACAACCAGAGGACCGCCTTCATGACCACGCAGGGCACCAGTAGAGAAGGTCCACATGGGCTGGAGGGTTTTGGCGTTGTCCTTGTTGATTTGGGTCAAGGTGCTGAATCGGCTACCAAAGTAGTCGCCACCCCAAGTTGCCCAGCTTGCTGGGTCGTGGGTCAGTTTCTCGACCTCGGCATTGGCGAAACTCATCCCGGGGGCAGCGATCGCAGTCACTACAGCGGTCGCGAGCAGCCATTTTTTGACGGGGTTATTCATTTTCTTTCCTCCTCGAAATCTGTTGCTACAGACAACTTTGATTTGTTACTGACAAGGTACCCTAAAATCATTTGACGAAGGTCTGGGTCCACCGGACAGGAACACATTCACTATGCACCAAGACCTTGGGCCCACTCGTCTGCGTGCGTAAATTGAAGGATTTCACCTTAAAAGTCAACGATACATTTACAGTATGGAAACAACTGTTAAGGCTTGACTTGCGAGAGTGGTTGTTGCTTGCTGTGGCTGTAACGTCTCGCCTGCATTGGACTGTCAAACATTTGGGAGGTTCTCTCGCGGCTCAGATGAAAAGCTCTTGACACCCAACCGGACTCAGGACAGCGACAATAACACAACAAATTGATTTATTTAAAAAAAACAGAAACCAGACCAAACCGCAAAGCGACTTTAAACCTCTGGCCCTTAGCGATCCTCCCAACAAGGCTGAGCATATTTCCCGCGACAGCGCTGCCGACACCCTGACCAGAGACAACCGGGGATTTTCTTTAAGGGTCTTTCGAGGGCGAAAGAGCGGTTTAGGGCGACTGATTCAGCGAGAGGCTCATGATCGAAATAACAACTCTGGGCCTGCTGCGGTTCGACACAGTGGGTGAGTTCCACTGGCTGCCGCCTCATACGGCAGGCTCCGGCGGTTTTTAGGCCCGCCAGTAAAGCTGGTGGTTTTTTGAGCGTTTCAATCTGACCGCTACTTGAGGAGACTGAAGGGCGACGCTCAATGAAGCACATACGGCTCGGTTTCACCTCCCCTCCCAGCATCCAGGACACCATGAATTCGGATGATCAACCTCAGCACGAACGGAATACTCCAAACGCCCGACCCGGCAGGAGAGGTGCGAGTGACTCTGCGTCATGTTTTTAAAGTGAATATCCAGAAATTGGAGGGCTATTGCTTCACCCGTGTAAAAACGGCGATGACATGCTAAATATCTGGGGAGATAACATCATTCATGACATCGGATACCCACTGCCTCCCCCCACAATCATCAACCTGAACGTCCAGCGAGAACCGTCCATGCAGACACAAAAGCGATACTATCCATTGCTCCACATTCTGGTTCTATACCTAGTCATGGCCTCTGCGGCGATCGGTGAGGAACTTGCACTGGTGGAAGTGGCTAGTGGCGTTTACGTTCACCAAGGCAAGCATGAGTGGCCGGACAGCCACAACCATGGCGAGATAGCCAATATCGGCTTTATCGCGGGCGATCGCTGCGTAGCGGTGATCGACAGCGGGGGCAGCCCTGAGCAGGGGTTGGCGCTTAAAAAGGCAGTACAGACAATCACGCGATCCCCCATCTGCTATGTAATCAACACGCACGTTCACCCTGACCACATCTATGGCAACCAGGCGTTCAAGCAGGGCGGCGTCAGTTTTATCGGCCATCATAAACTGGCACAGGCAATGGCGCTGCG
The DNA here is from genome assembly GCA_046305255.1 of Methylococcaceae bacterium. Classification (GTDB taxonomy): domain Bacteria; phylum Pseudomonadota; class Gammaproteobacteria; order Methylococcales; family Methylococcaceae; genus UBA6136. Next base: position 6,640 of record JBKCCF010000021.1, on the reverse strand, counting down.
AGCCTCTTTTTACAGTACGCTGGCCCATCGGGAGCTCGGTCTGACCCTCACGAACGATCATTTCATCCCACCGGATCACCCGGTGACAGGTGTTGAACACTTGGATCTCGGTGGTCGTACACTCGTACTAACGGCTCACCCAACCGCTCACACCGACAATGACCTTAGTGTTTTTGATGCCAAAACAGGTACGCTCTGGCTTGCCGACCTGCTGTTCATGGGCCATATTCCGGTAGTGGACGGCAGCCTTACGGGCTGGCTCAAAGAAATAGAAAAGCTTAGAGGCCTGCCGGCTCAACGGGTCGTGCCGGGTCACGGTCCCGTTCGGGCAGCCTGGCCCCTGTCGTTGATCGGCGAAGAACGCTATCTGAAAATGCTGCAGGCGGAGATACGCGCCGCCATCAAGGCCGGCAAAAGCATGGAGCAAGCCATGAGCGAAATCGGCACTTCTGCCCGCAACGAATGGCAACTGTTCGATCACTTCCACAAACGCAACATTGCCACGGCATTTGCCGAACTGGAATGGGAAAATGACTGACCGCTACAGGAGAACCTCACCCATGAAAATAAAAGCACCCTGTCTCGTACTATTCGCCGCCCTATCAGGTCCAGGCCTGATATTTGGCCCAGCCTATGCTGAGGGCGAAGATGAAACGGCCTGGAACACTGTCCTCAAACAGAAGTTTTTTGCCGACCGCCCCATCGCCGAGGATACCATCGTGGAGATCACAGCCCCTTATCGGGCGGAAGACCCCGGACTGGTCCCGATTCAGGTCACCAGCAAGATTCCCCAGACAGCAGATCACTTCATCAAAACCATCACCGTTGTGATCGACAACAACCCAGTGCCGTTCTCCGCTGCCTTCAACTTCACCCCAGACAGTGGCAAAGCGGACATTGCGACCCGCATGCGGTTCAACGCCTACACCCACGTGCGTGCCATAGCAGAGACCAACGACGGCAAACTTCACATGGCCAAAGCTTTCGTCAAGGCTAGCGGCGGCTGCTCCGCCCCAATCGGTACCGATCTGGAAGCGGCCATGGCAAGACTCGGCAAAATGAAGTTCCGGCTTGATGGCGATAAGGTAACGCCCTCGCAACCCAATCCGGTGCAGTTGCTGATCAGTCACCCCAACATAACCGGCATGCAGATGGATCAGATCAGCCGTATGGTCAAGCCAGCCCACTATGTTGATGAGGTGAACGTCAGCTTTAACGGCAGGCCCATCATGAACGCCAAAACCGACATTGCCATTAGCGCCGATCCAAATTTCCGATTCTATTTTGTCCCGGACAAGGCGGGAGAATTGAAGGTTGAGACCAAGGACAATCTTGGCAACCACTACTCGGCAACCCAGCCGGTGTCGCCCTGATCGGCAATGACATTAGAGAGCGTCAGAGGATAGCCGTCCGGGTCGGTCATGATCCGGATGGAAACGGAATCCTTTCAGGAATAGTCGGCCACCAACAATATCAGGCTATGGTCTCGTACTCTCAAGGCGCTTTCACGCGATACCCTAACGCCCTGCCCCGGCGAACAGAGATCCATCGGCGCCGCTGCGCCAGTATCCATGACCCTGACCCAAACCTGATTTTTGGCAAGCGCCGGCAAAACAAAACTGATGGCCTGACTCATCGGATTAGCGATAAGACACAGCGACTGAGTGCTATCGTCGGCATGAATATGACAGCCTATAGCGCTGTCGCTATGCCAATCCGGCCGCCCTCCCCCCGCGTTGAACCAGCTGATCTCCTCCGGCCGGTAGAATCGCTCGCTGGAGAGCACAGGATAGCGTCGCCGCAAGGCGATCAGGCCCTTAACAAAGACGAAGAACTCCTGATTCTTGTCCGCCTGTCCCCAATCGAACCAGGACAACTCATTGTCCTGGCAGTAGGCATTATTATTACCGTGCTGGGTCCGGCAGAATTCGTCCCCGCCCAACATCATCGGCACACCGCGCGACAGGAATAGCGTCGCCATAAAGTTCTTCATTTGCCGCAACCGCAACTGTCTGATGGCAGGATCATCGGTAGCACCCTCGCAGCCATAATTGGCGCTGAAGCTTTCACCGCAACCGTCGCGGTTATCCTCCCCATTCGACAGATTATGCTTTCGCTCGTAGCTGACGAGATCGTTCAGAGTGAAACCGTCATGACAGGTGACAAAATTGATGCTGTGCACGGGCGCCTTGCCACTGTGCTGATAAATATCGGCACTGCCACAAAGCCGGCTGGCAAAGGCGCCGGCCATTCCAGCATCGCCGCGCCAGTAGCGGCGGGTATCATCCCGATAGAGACCATTCCACTCCGACCAGCGTTCGCCGGGGAAACGCCCAACCAGATAAGCCCCGCCAGCATCCCAGGCTTCAGCGATCAACTTGACGCCCCGCAGGATCGGATCCTCGGCGATCTGCTCCAGCAAGGGTGGATTAGCCACCAGATTACCGTTACGGTCCCGCCCGAGTATGGACGCAAGATCGAAGCGGAAACCATCCACATGCATCTCCACCACCCAGTAACGCAGGCAGTCAAGGATGTAGTTGCGAACCACCGGATGGTTGCAATTCATGGTATTGCCACAGCCCGAGTAGTTTTTGTAGCGTTGGCGATCCTCTTCAAGGATGTAGAAGATGCTGTTATCAAGGCCACGGAAATTCAAGGTCGGTCCGGTTTCGTCGCCTTCCGCCGTGTGATTGAACACGACATCCAGCAGCACCTCAATCCCGGCCTTGTGCAAGGCCTTGACCATGGTCTTGAATTCATCGACCTGACAACCGGGATAGAGGCGGGTACCGTAACCTTCATACGGCGCGAAAAAGGCGATGGTGTTGTAACCCCAGTAATTACTTAAGCGTTCACCAGTTGCGGGATTCCGCATCGTGACTTCGCGAGGATTGAATTCCTGTAGGGGCATGAACTCAATCGCGTTTATCCCTAACTCCTTGAGATAGGGAATTTTGTCGATCACCCCAAGAAAAGTGCCAGGTGATTTGGCCCTTGCCGAGGGGTGTATGGTCAGCCCCCGAACATGGGTTTCATAGATCACAAGGTCAGACCAGCGATGGTAAAGCGGGCGGTCGTCCTCCCAATCGAAGCCATTTTCGGTCACGAGGCACTTGACCAGGGCCTGACCGCTGCCAGCCTTACCGCCCGCCGCACAGAGTTGGCCGAAATCCAGCCGATCAGGGCTGGTCACTGCTGTCGCGTAGGGATCAATCAACACCTTGGTCGCATCAAAGCGATGCCCCTGTTCAGGCTCGTGTGGACCATCGACCCGAAAGGCGTAGGCTAAACCCCGTCCGGCACCCTGTACCCGGATATGCCACATGTCACCGGTTTTATTACGATCCGGGTCAAGCTCAATCGTCTGGCTGGGCGCAGTCGCTGCGATGTCCTTAAACAGCAGCAACCAGACACGGGTGGCATGGCGACTGAAAATCGCAAAATTGACGCCATCTCCCTGCAAATGGACGCCATGCGGCAACGGAGATCCGGGTGAGCAGGAAAACTCCGATTTGATTGAGGACAGCAATTCCAGTGCGCGTTCGGCTATTTTCATGGTATTGAAATCAGTGACCTGACAGGATATGGGAAGTCGGCTACCCGCCGCCCCGGTGTCTGCAGCGCATCGCCTCCAAAAGGCTGATCGCAGGTTTACCGACGGTACACGAATGGTACCACTCTGCCCGAACCCGTCGCAGCACCTAACGTGCCAGCGCCGAACTAACCCGCTTCACCGGGGTCATGACCGGGCGATCCTTTCGCACCCATCGCGCCTCCTGTCTCACCCGCACGATAGAGCCGCCGAGTGCACCGTCGGCCGTAGTCATCAGCAGCAGACCCAGCGTCATAAACTCGACCGCCACCAAAAGGCCGCCCACAGCCAAGAGGCCAGTCCGGCCATACCCCAAACGAGGATTGGCCCGGGAGTTGGCGCAGGCGATCTCACGACTAATAGGCGGGTGACTCTGATCCAGAGCTACCCGCTTACCCACCTCGGCGGTAACCACCAGATTTTCACGATCGCGAACGAAGCGGAGTTGGAGTTTAGTCACGGCGTCTTTGCCTATGTGGTCGGCGATGGCGGCAAACCAGAAAGCCGCAAAGCGCCCGAAAACCCCGCCCGCTACCGCCAATGACAATCCGTGGCCGCATTGGGCGCCATCCCCGTGACCGCGTAGAGAAGCGCAACTGTCGCGACCTGAAGCGCCAAAACAGCGGGGAGAAATGTAAGCAGCGTCACCATGAGTCCTGTCCATGCAACCCGCCTGCGCCACAGTGGCACCATGACCACCCTCGTCCAGGCTGGCAGCAGGTGGTCATCAGCGAGTGAGTGGCAAACCTCTGACCGCCGCAGCAATATCCCGATTCAGACGCGACAGACATTGACTCTCCACCGCCACCATCAGCGCATAATCGCTGGCCGATGCGGGCTGGCGGCAGGCGAACCTGCGATTGAGGCCCTGACCGAAATCCTTGCCGTAACGCAGACCCCACCAGGCGTCCATCACGACCTGACCCAGAGGGTCAACATGCAGCGCCTGAATGTTAATGGCCACCTGCACATCCGGCCGGGGCTCACGCGGCCAGGGCTGCAGCAGAACACGATCAGTAGGAATCAGGCTCGACAGGTTCTGAGCCGACACCCGCGCGATGTTCACATCCAGTCGCTCGGCCCAGCGATGCTCATCCGCCAGCCGATATTCCTGCCCGGATAGCGCCGTCACAATCTGGGGCCGATCAAGGTAGGCCGGCACCTTGATCGGCCCAAGCCCGACCAGGGGCCCATCAGCGGCAGGCGTAACCGGGCCAGCGGCATCGAGTGCCTGCAGCATGTAAAACTGATCCGACTTACTGGCCCTGAAGCAACCGCTCAACAGCAGCGGGAACATCAGCCCCATCAAACTCAGCCTCATGACCGGGCATTGCAGCATATTAAAAAGTCTCATCATGTTTCCGAGGGTTAGCCCATACAGCCGAACGATCTGCCGTTCCCGACCACGTTGACAAGAATATCACGCCGACATCAACGCCTAATCGGGCTTGCCGAACAGCACCGCGTCGGGATGGCGCTCCAGGTAATCCGTCAAATTCCGAATCGATTGAGCCGCGGTGCGCAACTCGACCACAGCCTCCTGCAGGCCGGAATCACTGCTGGTAGCGTCGGCAATGTTGCTGGCAGCTCCTTTGGCCGAGTCCAACGCGGTACTCGCCTGCAGCATCATCTGCTCAGCCGCCTTCATGACCGGCCCGGTCTGGCCCCTAAGTTCATGTACCAGCCCCGAAGTCTCCCGGGCCGTCACGCCAATATCGCGGGAGGTCTGATCCATGGTTTTCATCAGGGAAGGCAACTGCTTTTCCAGCTCGGCCAGAATCACCTGTGCGTCCACCAGGGCCCTGGTCAACGCTGCCTGTGATTGACGGGTTTCATCAGATCCAACCAATCTCCGGATATCTGCCAGCGTCGCTGCAATATCATTGACCATGGCATCCAGTGGCATGTTACGGATTTTCTTCACCACATCTTCCATGGTGCTCATCACTTCGTCCACGGTGGGCGGTACCGATGGCACTTCAGGCAGACCCTCGAAGTTAAGCCCCGTCAGTCGCTGCTGTTGGTCGGGGCGAAAATCGAGATCGACGTAGAGCAATCCGGTAAGAATGCTCTGCACCTCAAGCCGGGCCTTGAGCCCCGTTTCAATCAGCCGCCTAACCTCCTCATGGCGGCCAGTACTCATAGGGATAGACACGGGCTCACCGTCCAGTTTAGCCAGTCGCCAAGGCTCGATTTCCAGCACTACCGGCTTCCACAGCCGTTGACTTTTGCCATCAAACTGCAGCTTGATTTCCTTGACGATACCGACCTGAACGCCCTGCACCTTGACCGGCGCCCCAACATTAAGACCGTTCAGCGACGTATTGAAATACACCACCCAATGAATCCTGGGCTTGAAAAACTGGCCGCCACCAAAAACCAGCAAAGCCGTTATCAGGAGGACAATTCCGCCAACGACAAAACTGCCTATGGCCATGGGATTCACAGGTTTGCTCATAGACATGCTCCTTGGGCTTTGCCGCTCTGGGAATCCCGGGTCAAAAACCGGATCACTTTCGGATCCTTCGACTCAGCCAACAGTTGCCTGGGCGGACCACCGGCGATCGCTGTTCGACTCTCGGGATCGAGAAAAATCGAGTTGGTGCCGATAGCAAAAATGCTGGGCAATTCATGGGTCACCACGACAATGGTCGCGCCGAGGCTGTCACGAAGACTCTGAATCAGATCATCCAGCAGTTTAGCGCTGATCGGATCAAGACCGGCCGAAGGCTCATCAAAATAGAGGATCTCAGGATCCATCGCCATCGCGCGTGCCAGCCCCGCCCGCTTCTGCATCCCGCCGCTGATCTCTGCGGGGTAATAATCCTCAAACCCCGCAAGCCCGACCAGCGCCAGCTTGTAGGAGGCAATTTTGCTGATCTGGCGCGAGGACAGCGTGGTAAATTCAGCCAGAGGCAAGGCGATATTTTCCGCCAGGGTCATTGAGCTTAACAACGCTCCGCTCTGGAACAGCACACCAATCCGGCGCATGATTTTTCGCGCTCCGCCGGACTCGCCTGCCAGAAATTCTGCTGACCATAAAAT
>JBKCCF010000020.1:0-2213 GCA_046305255.1 Methylococcaceae bacterium | reverse complement strand
GTAGACGTTGTCGCACGGCAACACGCCGATCTCTTGACCTCGGTTCTCTCCCAAGGCGGCGGCGCGCTGTGAGCCTGTCTTTGTTTCAACTCATCACGGTGCTTCTGGGCCTCACCGTCGTCATCGAGACGGGCTTCATCGTCGCACGACGGCCAAGCTTTGCTGCTGTCCTCATCTTGGGTAAATTCGCATTCAATGCGGCGGGCCTGTCGGTCAAGGTCAGCATCGGCGGAATCAACGTGGTTGAGTCTGACGCGTTATGCATCGCGCTGGTTATTGCAATCATACTGCGAGGGCTTCGGTCATCAAGCGATCTGCACGCGAGCGCTATCTGGTTTATCTTTATCGGCTTCACTGTTCTCGGGCTGGTCCGAGGAGTTGCGACCTTCGGTTTCCAGCCCGCAGTAAACGACATGCGGGAGCACATCTACTTGTTCGTCACGGCAGCGTACTTCGCCAGCTTTCGGCCTCGGGCTGAACTGATCGGTCAGGTGCTGCGCAGATGGGGCTGGACGGCGGTTGTCCTCTGTGGAATAGCCGCTGTCTTCTGGTTACAAAACGGGTTCGGGACGTATGCAGACTCTGGCGAGCGGGCTCTTATCTCCTCGACCGCCCTCATCGTTGCCCAGGCCGCAGTGATCATGCTGTTCATGAGAAGAAATCGCGCGGCCGCGGCCTATATTCTGCCGATTGCCTTCTTAGTCGTTGTAGTGCTAACCCAGCAACGTACGGTCTGGTTGTCAACGGTGGCTGGGTTCATCGTTCTTGTGCTGACCCGAGCCGGGGGTGCGGCGAATGGCAAGACGGCGAGACGGCGTGCTCGCGTCGTGACGATCAATGGCATCGCCGTGATCGCTCTTCTGATGGTGGCTGGTCCCACCGATGTCACGAACAGTCTGAAAAGAGCCACAAACGAGGTATCAGCACAGAACAGCACCCTACAATGGCGGTTTAACCGATGGGGTGAGATATTGGAATACCACCTAAAGGGATCCGCCCTAGATGTTATGGTTGGCACGCCCGTCGGCCAATCGTCGTCCTCGGCGGCAAACATTAGGCTCTTCGCATTCCACAACTTCTATCTGCAGACGATCACCTACCTCGGCGCCCTAGGCCTGCTCCTGTTCCTAGGGGTATTCGCGTGGATACTCCTAGGACTGGTTCGTGCGAAACGGTTCCTCGCACCCGAAGCCGAATTTGCCGGGCTACTACTGGCCTTGCTAACGGGGCAACTCGTGTTCATGGGCTCCTACAGTCTGGAGATGTTTCAGGGCATCCTGCTTGGACTTGCATCGTCACTTGTAGTCTCTGCGCGTGCTGGCTTCTCGAGCCAGTACGTGGGGCCGGTCGAGGTCAACTCCCGATGACCGCCTTTGGTGGCGCTGCGCGTGGAACGCTGGGGCCGTTCGAAACTGGTTCTTCACCATTTCTCAAAATGATTCAGTCCAGACAAATGGATACTCCGAGGTGAGGCAAGGGACCGTCGCAACACATCTAATGCTGTCTGTGCCGAGCTGTGCACAGTGGCAGTCCCTCATATGAGGAACCCAGCAAAGCCATCCCTCAACGCAAACAATGATGGTGCTGACACAAGTACCTCCACCTCCCGGAGCGTGCTACTCGGTTCAGTGTGGCTTATGACTGGCCAGGTGGTAGTTGTAGTGGTGCAACTGGTCTATGCGGGGTCAGCCAGCCGACTGGTGGAGCCAGACGCCTTCGGTTCGTACGCCATTGCTCTCGCACTAATGCCGCTGATTTCTTTGGCCACAAGCGCAGGTTTGGGCAACGCCGCAGCACGAATGCCAACCGCCGACGAGCAATCTCTTCGCGGCCTTGTGAGCATTGCCCTTCTCCTCGGCGCGGTCGGCACGGCGGCGACCCTCCTATTGGCCGCACCGTGGGCCAGGCTGTGGGGAAGCCCGCCAGCCGCCGAAGCCATCCGGTGGTCAGCGCTCGTGGCATTTCTGACTCCGCTAGCGGCGCTCTTGGGCGGAATCATGCAGCGTGAGGGCCGATTTCGATCAGGGGCCGTTGCGCGCACCCTGGCTGCCCTAGGAGCAATGCCGGTCGGCTACTTCGTTGTGAGGCACTTTAGAAGCGCTCCATCGCTGTTGGCGACGAACCTCGCGATCGTGGTATTCCAGGTGACCTTACTGACGCTCTCACGTCGCAGTGTGCTGTTGCCAGGGCGGCTTTCGAAAGCGGCGCTCGGT
>JBKCCF010000019.1:0-4977 GCA_046305255.1 Methylococcaceae bacterium | reverse complement strand
ATCAAGCTCTGTACCCATGCCCGCTTCCAGCCGCGCCAGCGTCAATTTCCAGGTCGCTTCCTGATTCTGGGCATTGCGCTGATCCACCGCCAACTGGTTTTGATGACCCCGCAATTCAAAATAATTGCGGGCCAGTTCGGTGATGACGCTAAGCGTCATATAGCGACGGTCCGCCTCCGCCGCTTCAATCTCGGCCTCCTTCGACTGAATATTGCGGCGGATACGCCCGAAGATGTCGATTTCCCACCAACTGTCGAAGCCTACGCTGTAGAGATTGAGGTTGCGGGGCACAAAGTTGCGCCGATTGAGCGCATCCAGACTGCGCTCCAACTGAGTGTAATTACCGCGGGTCGTGACATGCGGTAACAGGTTCAAACCCGCATCCAGAAACAACGCCCGCGCCTCCCGCAGATGAGCCTCGGCAGCCTTTAGATCGTAGTTGTTTCTGACCGCCATCGCGATGAGTTGCTCGAGCCTGGGGTCGTTAAACTGGTGCCACCATGCCACATCAATCTGACGGGGTTTGTATTCGGCTTCAGTGGCGTTGCCGAAGATTTCGCCGGTTTTAGCGGGCGGACGCTCATAGGACGGCCCGACCGGACAGCCGCTCAGTCCCAGGCTGATAACGCCGGCAAGAGCGAGCAGCCGAAAGGATGTCGGCCGCTCAATCATGTCCGGCCTTCCGCCCCTCGGCGATACGCTGGACCAGAACATAAAATACTGGTGTCAGCAGCAAGCCGAACAGGGTGACACCCAGCATGCCGCTGAACACCGCGGTCCCAAGGATTCGACGTACCTCGGCCCCTGCGCCGGTGGCGATCACCAGCGGGAACACCCCCATGATGAAGGCCAGCGACGTCATGACGATAGGCCGCAGCCGCAGGCGTGCGGCTTCCACGGCCGCCTGATAGGGGGTAAGCCCCGCCTCCTGTCTGCGCTTGGCAAATTCGACGATCAGTATGGCGTTTTTGCTGGCCAGCCCAGCCAGCACGATGAAACCAACCTGGGTAAAGATGTTGTTATCCATACCGCGCAGCCAGATGCCTGCCATTGCACTTATAAGGCACATGGGCACAATCAGGATGACGGCAATCGGTAGCGACCAACTTTCATACTGGGCGGCGAGGGCCAGAAAAACAAAGATGACGCTGAGTGGAAAAATCAGGGCCATGGTGTTGCCGGCCAGAATCTGCTGGAGGCTGAGTTCGGTCCACTCAAAGCCCATGGTCGGTGGCAGTTCTGCCTTGAGCAGTGCTTCCATCGTCTCAATCGATTGACCTGTGCTCACACCCGGCAGGGTGATGCCATTGATCTCGGCGGCGGGGTAGATGTTGTAGTGCGGAATCTTGTCCGGGCCGGCTATGGCGCTTACCTTGACCAGTGTTCCGAGCGGGACCATGTCACCTGCCTGATTGCGGGTCTTGAGCGCGCTGATATCATCGGGACCTGCCCTGAAGGCGGCATCGGCCTGGGTCATGACCTGATAAGTACGTCCCAAAAGATTGAAGTCATTAACATAAAGCGAGCCCAGATAAATCTGCAGTGTCTCGAAGATATTGGCTAGTGGCACATTGATCGACTTCGCCAGACTACGGTCCACATCCACATGGACCTGCGGCACGCCGGCGCGGAAGGTTGAAAACACCCGGGCCATGCCCGGCAGGGTACTGGCCTTGGCGATGATGTCATCAATCACCCGCGACAACGCCAGCGGCCCCTGATTGGTGAGATCCTGAATCTGCAGCTTGAAGCCACCGACAGTGCTCAGTCCCCGAACCGGTGGCGGAGCGAACACGGCGATAAAGGCATCATCAATTTTGGCCAAACGCTTTTGCAGGGTAGCCACCAATGCTTCGGTTTGCAGCGTGGGATCACCGGTACGCAGATCCGGATTGCTCAGGCGGGTGAACAATGTGCCGGCATTGGACTGATTGGATGACGACAGGACAGAAAAACCAGCGTAGGCATTGACATGCGTGATACCGGGCGTATCCAGGATGATAGCGCTGGCCTCCTTGATCACGGCCCGGGTTCGCTCAAGCGAGGCCGCATCCGGCAGTTGGGCATAGACAATCAGATAACCCATGTCCTGTGCCGGTATAAAGCCGGTCGGGACTTTGTCGAAGGCCAGGACATTCAAACCGTTGAGTAACAGATAAAGCACCATGACCCCGCCGCCCATCCGGATCAGGCGCCCTACCAGCCGCGCATAGCCATTGCTGAAGTGTTCAAACAGGCGATTGAAGCCGCGAAATGCCCGCCCGAACAGGGTATCCATCAGGCGGCTTGACCCGTCAGGCGTGTGATGATCGCGATCCAGCAACAAAGCGCAAAGCGCCGGGCTGAGCGTCAGTGAGTTGACTGCGGAAATGCCCGTCGACACGGCGATGGTCAAGGCGAACTGCCGATAAAAGGCACCGGAAACGCCGGTGATGAAGGTGGTGGGTACGAAAACGGCCACCAGTACCAGGGCCGTCGCCACAATGGGGCCCACGACTTCGCTCATGGCCTGACGGGTGGCTTCCCGGGCACGCATCCCCAGAGCCATGTTGCGCTCGACGTTTTCGACCACGACGATCGCGTCGTCAACCACGATGCCGATGGCCAGCACCAGCCCGAACAGCGACAGGGTATTCAGTGACAGCCCCATTGCGGCCATGACGGCGAAGGTGCCGATCAGTGACACAGGAACAGCCAGTATCGGGATCAGTGTCGCCCGAAAGCTTTGCAGAAAGATCAACACCACCAGCACCACCAGCAGAATGGCCTCAAATAGTGTGGTGATGACCTTGTCGATGGATTGCTGAATGAATACCACGGTATCGTAGGACAGGAGGTAATCCAGCCCCTCGGGGAAGCGCTGTTTCAGCTTCTCCATCGCAGCGATAACGGCCTTCTTGGTTTCGAGGGCATTGCTGCCGGGCATCTGGAACAGGGCCAGACCGACGCTGTGCTGACCGTCCAGAAACAACTCGGCGTTGTAGTCCTTGGCACCCATCTCAATGCGGGCGATATCCCTGAGCCGGGTGATCTGACCCTCCTGACCCGTCTTGATGATGATGTCGGCAAATTGCCCAGGCTCGGTCAGCCGGCCCTGGGTCATGACCGTATACTGAAAATCGGTGTGCGCGGGACTGGGCTGGCCGCCGACTACCCCGGCGGCGACCTGAATGTTCTGTTCCCGAATGGCGCGTACCACATCAGAGGCCGTCAGATTGCGGGCAGCGACCTTGCCGGGATCCAGCCAGATGCGCATGCTGTACTCGCGGCCACCAAACAGGGTGATATCGCCCACGCCCGGAATACGGGCTAATGTGTCCTTGATCTGCAACAACGCGTAGTTGGTCATATAGACGTTGTCGTAGCGCTGATCCGGTGAGGTCAGGTTGATCACCATGCTGAGGTCGGGGCTACGTTTGCGCACCACAATGCCTTGCCGTCGCACTTCCTCAGGCAATCTCGGTTCAGCCAGCGACACCCGGTTTTGCACCTGAACCTGGGCCTTGTCGAGGTTGGTTCCCTGCTTGAATGTGACGGTCAGCTGCATGACGCCGTCATTGGAGGATTGTGAGGACATGTACAGCATGTCCTCCACCCCGTTGACTTCCTGCTCCAGTGGCGTTGCAACCGTTTCCGAGAGTACCCTGGCATTGGCGCCAGGAAAAACGGCGCGTATCTGTACGCTGGGTGGCGCAATTTCCGGATACTGGGCGATGGGGAGGCCAAAGAGCGAAATAGTGCCCACCAGCACAATCAGAATCGACAGTACCGAGGCAAAAATGGGCCGCTGGATGAAGAAATGGGTGAAGCGATTCATGCGAATACGATCAATTCGAACCCGCCTGACCGTCAAAGGGTTCGGCAATGCGCTCAGCAGCCACTTTTACGCCCGGACGCAATTTGGGAAGACCGTCCACCACAACCTGATCACTGAGCGTTAGCCCTGCCGTAACCGCCCTGAACGTGCCGAACTGGCCACCCAGTTCGATCCGCCGGTACTCAATCGCGCCATCCGGCTTTGCCACCCAGACGTGTTTCTGATCCTGATCGGTGGCTATTGCCCTGCCTGGTATGACCAGGGCGGGGTGGGGCTTGCCGCCATGAATCCTGACGCGGGCAAACAGGCCGGGACTGAGAAGCTCCGACGGATTGGGGAATATACCCCGCACCCGCAGGGTACCGGTTGCAGGATCCATCCGGGGGTCTACATAGTCGATATGGCCCTTGTGCGGGTAGCCTGTTTCATCGACCAGACCCAGTTCGGCGATGATCCAGCCATCACCATGGTCACTGCGCTCACCGCTGGCCGATAGCCGGCGGTACTTGAGAACAGCCCGCTCATCGGTGTCGAGATAGACATAGATGGGATCGACCGAAACAATGTGGGTGAGCAGGGTCTGGTCACCACTGACCAGATTCCCTGGCGTGATGAGTTCGCGACCGATGCGGCCATTGATGGGTGAACGTACCTGAGTAAACTCCAGATTAAGCCGCGCCATCTGCACGGCCGCCTCCGCCCCATTCAGCGTCGCGGTGGATTCGCTCTGGCCCTGGATACGGGCCTCGTATTCCTCATCGGAGATCGCCTTGGAGAGGCGCAAACGCTCAGCGCGTTTGAGATCATTCTGGGCCAGTTGCAGTTTGCTGCGGCTCCGGCTCAATTCGGCCTCCGCCCGTTTCAGATCTGCGGCATAGCTGCGCGAATCAATGACGAACAGTAAGTCGCCTTTTTTCACATGATCGCCATCCTTGAACCGAACCTGCTCCAGATAGCCGCTAACCCGCGCCCTGACCTCAACCGATTCGGTGGCTTCGATCCGCCCGGTGTAGCTGTCCCAGTCCAGCACCGCCTCCTGCAGCGGTGTGACGGTCTTGACCGGCACCGGCGGCATTTTGGATGACGCTGTCGCGGGTGATGGTGCCCGGTCGCAGCCGACCAGGGCAATCAATCCGGCGCAAAGTATGGCCTTGAATGAG
>JBKCCF010000018.1:0-4242 GCA_046305255.1 Methylococcaceae bacterium | reverse complement strand
CAGTTGCAGCAAGCGGGTGGGCTCGGCGCGATGACGGGCGATGATCTGGTTCAGGACTCTGCTATCGGCCGGAATTGTGGGCATCGTGCTCTCCTAAGGGCTGCCTTCACTATACCAGTCGGCCGGGCCGTTGAATCCCGGTGATAACCCCGACCCGCCATCGCGTCCCGATATTATCTTACAATGAGCCCCACTACCGGCCCGCGCCGCGCGAAGCATCACAGGGCCCGGGACGTCAGCGCACCTGACGCTGCCGAACCACCGATTTCTCCGAGGATAGCTCATGCAAAACTGGAAGCGACTGCTGATCATCACCACCGCCACGCTGTTGGGACTGGCGGGCTTACTGCTGGCAGCGGGAATCCTGTTTACCGATCTGGTCGTGGATTACTGGTGGCACAGCGAGATCGGCATGCGGGAGTTCTTCTGGCTCAAGCTGCTGTACCGCTACATTCTGTTCGGTGCGGTGACGCTGTTCTTTTTCCTGATTTTCTTCCTTAACTTCTGGTCAGCCTCCCGCTACCTCGGGATCGACAACGAAAGCCTGGATACCCTCGGTTACATTGAAAGTACCCGCCGGCGGCGTTTTCTGGAGCTCTTCAAACACGGCTCAATGAAGGCCTACGTTCCGCTCTCGCTGATCCTCGCCATCGCCATTGCCGTGCCGTTCTTCAAGGATTGGCACGCAGCGCTGCTGTTCGTATTCGGGCCCGAATCAGGCATCAAGGATGCCGTGTTTGGGCAGGATGTCAGCTTTTACCTGTTCGCTTACCCTGTTTTTCAGCTAATTCAGGTGGAACTGCTGATCGCCCACATCATCCTGACCCTCGCGATTTCGCTGCTGTACTGGCTGGAGCATCGCATCACTCAGGGTGAACAGGTCCGCAACTGGGCCGGCGGCGCAAAAGTCCATCTGACCCTGCTGGTGTTGCTGACTACGCTGATTCTCGCCTGGGGCTTCATGCTGCAGCGTTACCAACTGCTGTATACCGACGTCCATGAACCGCAGTTCTTCGGTCCCGGCTTCATGGAAATCAACTACTACCTGCCCATCATCTGGGTTTCGGTCGTGGCATTGATCGGCGCCGTACTGAGTGGCCTGCTGTTCATGCATCAGCGCAAGGGACTGACGGTATCGGTAGCACTGTTTCTGTTATTCGCCGCGGCACTCGGATTACCGCACCTGACCGCCATACCCGCCGCAATCGACCGCTTTGTGGTGAAGCCCAATCCGGTCAAGACGGAATATAGCGCCATGCGGGACAACATCCAGGCCACGCTGTCGGCCTATGATCTGAATGGCATCAAGAATATCGACATCACCCCCGGCCTGCCCGATCAGGATGTGATAGACCCGGAACTGCGCTCCCACCTCTACAACATTCCGGTCTGGGATCCGGAGTTTCTTGATGATGTGTATCAGCAAATGCAGGGCATCCGGCCTTATTACCATTTCACCGACGTTGATATTGCCCGCTACATGGTCAACGGCCGACTGGAGCAGGTCAATCTTGCCGCCCGCGAGGTGAATATCAAAAACCTGCCGGCCGCCGCCCAGAACTGGGAAAACACCCATCTGCGCTACACCCACGGCTACGGCGCGGTAGCAACGCCGGCAGCTCAGGACGGCCAGACGCCGATGAACTGGTACCTGCAAAATCTGGATATGCAGTCGATCAGCAAGGGCAAGTTCAGCGTGGAACGACCGGACATCTACTACGGTGAGGAAGACCTGCCCTATGCCATAGTGCCAAACAAGCTGGACATTGTCGGCATCCCCAGCGCCGACGAGCAATCCAGCTTCAACTACACGGGCAGCGGCGGGGTCCCGATTTCGTCATTGTTCCGGAAGTTGCTGTTCGCCCTGTACTACCGCGATGAGAAGGTGTTTTTCTCGGTCAACATCACCGGCGAAAGCCGTGCCCTGTTCCATCGCAACATTGTGGAACGGGTCAAGGCGCTTACGCCGTTCCTGCATCTGGATCATGACCCCTATATCGTACTGACCCCCAAGCGCATCTTCTGGATCATCGACGCCTACACCACATCGGACTGGTACCCCGTATCCAAACGCTCCATGATGCGCTTCAACCACGATCAGGAAGATCATCAGTTCAACTACATCCGCAATTCGGTCAAGGTGGTGGTGGATGCTTTTGATGGTCACGTGGAGTATTACGTCAGCGATGCAGAGGATCCGATCATACGAGGCTACCGCAAGGCCTATCCCGGCCTGTTCCGCGACCTCAACACCCTGCCGCCGGATCTGAAAAACCACCTGCGCTATCCGAAGGACCTGTTCGTGAATCAGATGAAGATCTATGCCCGCTATCATCAGCGCGAGCCGGAACTGTTCTATGAGCAGGCTGAAACCTGGGACTTCGCCCGGGTGAATGATGCGCCGGTCAAACCCTACTACCTGACCACCGCGCTTGAGGGCTACCAGAGCGAGCACCAGAACTTTGTCCTGATCAACCCCATGACACCGGTCGGCCGCAGCAATCTCAGCGTGCTCGGGGTAGCCGGCACCTTCACGACCGGCGATGGCAAGGATCCCGGCATGGGCTATGACAAGCAGATTGTCATGTATCGCTTCAGTCGGGAGAGTCAGGTGGATGGCCCTGCCCAGGTCAGCGCACTGATTGATCAGGATCCCGAAATTGCGCGGCAACTCACCCTGTGGGATCAGCGAGGCTCGAGGGTACTGCGTGGCCGCATCATCGTGCTTCCGGTAGGTCGGTCGGTACTGTATGTGCAACCGGTCTACATCGTCTCGACCAGTGGAACCCGTATCCCCGAATTGCAGCGAATCATCCTGTCGATGGGGAATGTCGTCGTGATGAATCCTTCACTGGAGGAAGGCATACAGGAACTCGAGAAACGCCTGAAGACCATGCGTGATCGGGCGCCGGCCCGCCCCGAAACGACCGGCCTGCCGCAAAATCAGCGGGGCCCGCAGAGCGGTCCATCGCTCTCCCCCACGCGCTAGCGGGCAACCCACGGCGGCTAGCTTCGGACGCAAACCCGGCAACCCACCACCGTCCAGAGTCACGATCGTGCGCCAGCGTGGCCGGACCCGGTTCGTCGGTTGCCCCCGTCCCCTGCCATCGCAACAACGAGGCTTTTCGGTATGGCCTTCGCGCGACCTGCCGTCAGGTCAGGCGCCTTCACGCATTCACCGAGGCGGATGAGCGGGAGCCTGGTCATATTCACGCCTCAGACCTGCCCGCCCACGCCTTTGAACTTCTCTACAAAGGCCGCGATTTTTCTGAAGCACGCTCTGCTTTTTGATCAGGTATTGCGGATTCAGCGGGCTCATCCTGGGCAGAACCGCGTTGAGCTCCGTGCCGCTGTCACTGGCAAATTCCCGCTTGAGCGAGGTGGTGATATAGCGTCTGGCCGCTTCGACATTCAGATTTTCGGCGCTGATCAGCTCTTGTGCCTCACGCTGCTGTTCCACTTGGGCAAAGCTGAAGAAGGCGTCAATCACACTGGCCTTGTCGCCAATCTGATCCAGATCGGTCCGGTTGATGAAATCGACCAGCAAGCTCTCTTTGGCGCGGTTGCCCAGACTGGCGCGAATCAGCCGGCGTACGTCATCCACCAGGTCTGATTTGCTTTTGGTTTTCTTGTTGTGCTCAAAAATCAGTTCCAGAATGTAATCCAGGTTGATTTCCTGTGACTTGAGCAGGTCCACCTCAAAGACCACGTCATCCCAGTCGATGGTGGATTTTTCCTTCTCGGCGGAAGCTTTTTCCCGGCGCAGCCAGTCGCGCACATCGTTGTAGGTCGAGCGGTAGTCCTGCACCTTCCGCTCTGCAGGTAGCGTGATGGCGCGCAGTGCGGTCAGATCGTCATCGCTCAAATAGTGTTTGGCCTTGAAGTCCTCAACCGCCGCGGCATCTTCCATATCGAGATCTTGCAACGCCTTCAGACTGGCGAACTCGTCATAGTGTTGCAGCACGTTCTCCAGGCGCAGATACTCGCCAAACAGCGTGGCGAAAGCCTTTTTGTCAGCCTCCTTTTCGATGGCAGCAGGCTCGGGAAAGCGTGTTTCCAGCGCCTGCACCACAGCTACAAAACCACGCCGCGCGTCACCAGTGTGTCAATCAGCATGGAAAACTTACCAGGGATCCGGGGAAATCAGCGTTGAAAAGTTGCCACCCCGGAGATGTGCAACCATCCGGCACTTTTGCCGGAGCAACCTGGGGTGATACGTATGGAATTCATAGCCGAAATCAG
>JBKCCF010000017.1:0-14600 GCA_046305255.1 Methylococcaceae bacterium | reverse complement strand
GTATAAAGGCGGGTCAGTGCCGCTGAGGCCTCATCAAGATTTTCATCAGAGTAGTTGAGAGGGCTGCGGTAATGGCTGTTGAGTATGAAAAACCGGATCACTTCGGCCCGATAGCGGGTCAGAATATCGCGCACAGTGAAGAAATTGCCCAGGGATTTGGACATCTTCTCCTCATTGGTACGAACGAAACCGTTGTGCATCCACACATTGACAAAGGTTTTACCGGTAGCGCCTTCTGACTGGGCAATTTCGTTTTCATGGTGCGGAAACTGAAGGTCCATGCCGCCGCCCTGAATATCGAAATGATGGCCCAGACAGCGGGTAGACATCGCGGAACACTCGATATGCCAACCGGGACGCCCTTGCCCCCAGGGCGAGGCCCATTGAGGCTCACCGGGTTTAGCCATTTTCCAGAGCACGAAATCCATCGGATCACGCTTGGCTTCATCAACATCCACCCGCTCACCCGCCCGCAGGTCCTCAATATTTTTTCCCGAGAGACGGCCGTAGGCAGCAAATTTGGCGACAGCGTAAAACACATCGCCATTACCGCCGACATAAGCTAGCCCCTTGGCCATAAGGGTTTCTATCATGCTGATGATGTCAGCCATTGCTGCCGTGGCGCGCGGCTCGACGTCGGGAGGCAATACCCCCAAAGCGCGTTCATCCTGATGCATGGCGTCTATGTAACGGCCCGTCAGTAAATCGATCGTCTCTCCGTTCTCGCTGGCGCGCCGGATGATCTTGTCGTCGATGTCGGTGATGTTCCGGACATAGGTGACCTCGTAGCCGCTGTATCTGAGATACCGAGCAACAACATCAAAAGCGACCATCACGCGGGCGTGACCGAGATGACAGTAATCGTAGACGGTCATGCCGCATACATAGAGCCTGACTTTGCCCGGTTCTATGGGGGTGAATACGGCTTTGCTGCGGGTCAGTGTGTTATAGATCTGTAACATTATTCTGATGGATAGCTAAATTCGGCCAGGCGACGTTGCAAACGGTGCGGATCAATCACCCGATAGAGGGTAGCGAGGTCCGGCCCATCATGACGACCGGTAAAAGCCGCTCGCAGTGGCATGAATAGGACTTTACCTTTGGCTCCCGTCTGGCCCTTGAGTTGGTCCATGAACGCTTTGAAGTCACTGCCGGCAGCATGGGCAGCATCAATGGCTGCAAGGAAGAAAGATT
Organism: Methylococcaceae bacterium; assembly: GCA_046305255.1. Taxonomy (GTDB): domain Bacteria; phylum Pseudomonadota; class Gammaproteobacteria; order Methylococcales; family Methylococcaceae; genus UBA6136. The sequence continues at coordinate 13,406 of JBKCCF010000017.1, read as the reverse complement.
CGCCTGCAGCCATAGCTGCCGCTGCAGCATCACGCTCTATTACCAGCTCATCGCTGAATAAAATGCGCGCCCAGCGATCAGCCTGATCGGGAAAGAGACAGTTGCTGCGGACGATTTCAATAAAATCCGCCTGGTGAGATTCAGGCACGAGGCTGCGGGTTTCAGGATGCAACCAACGCTCGAGTGTATCGTCGTCGGCAGAACGGACGGCCAGAGTCTGCCAGTGCTCGAGATGCACCGGATCAAACCGGGCCGGTGACTTACCCATGCGGCCCAGGTCGAAGCCGGCCTTGAGATCCGCCATGGCCATCAATTCGTCACTGTCATAATGGTGGCCCAGGCGAGCCATCATGTTGATCAGCGCCAGCGGGAAATAACCTTCCTCCCGCAGTTGAGCAATGCTGCGGCTACCATTGCGCTTGGACAGTGGGGCACCATCGTCGCCAAGAATCAGCGACCCATGCGCATAACGCGGCACCGGAAGGCCAAGCGCCTCCAACAGCATGATTTGCCTGGGCGTATTGGCGAGATGATCTTCTCCCCTCAGAACCTGAGTGACCCCCATAAGGGCATCGTCTATTGCGTTGCAAAAGAAAAAGGCAGCCGTTCCGTCAGCGCGCCGAATGATGAAGTCACCGATCTCGTCCGACAGGAATTTTTGTTGCCCCCTGACCCCATCCTCAAAACTGAGCGTATGCTGCCTCGGTACCCTAAACCTCAGGGTCGGCTGCATACCCTGTCCCTGTTTAAGGCTGATGTCAGTACTACTCAAATGCGCGCATTTGCCACTGTAACGAGGGGGTTTGCCGGCTGCCAGTTGGACTTTTCTGGAAATCTCAAGCTCGGCGGGAGAGCAAAAACAGGGGTAGGCCAAACCCTGGGCTTCGAGTTGGTCATAGTAGGCTTTGTAAATTGCTCCGCGCCGGGACTGAAACCAGTCTGGGACCGGCTCACTGCTGGTTGGGCCTTCCGACCAGTCAAGGCCCAACCAGCGGAGATCATCCAGCAAACTGTCGACGAATTCGGGTCGGCTGCGCTCAGCATCGGTGTCTTCTATTCTCAGCAGAAACTGCATACCACACAACGCACTGAACAGGGCAGTTCTGGCATTGCCAATGTGGATCAGTCCGGTGGGGCTGGGAGCAAAACGGGTTTTGGTCATCTGCATTGAGTAAACAGTTGGCGCGGTGGACGGCTCTAGAACGCCCCCACTTTAACAAGCCCCACCCTGAGCCGGCAACCAAGCCAGGTCGTTAGGGCCAGTGAGCCTGCTGCGCTATCTCGGGATTTCGGAGTAGCTCCATGCGCCGCCGGTTTTGAGTTCAAGAACGGCGTCGTAGTTGGCACTCTGATCGTCACCGTCACGAATGCCGAGCCGACCCATGGTAATCAGACTGATGTCGTATTCGGCCAGAAGGCTAAGTATTTTGCTGGCGATAGACACATCAAGATCCTTGATGGGGTATGAGAGCACGGCAAAGCGCGGTCTCAACAACAAAATACGCGCAAATGAAACAAATCGCTGCTCATGCGGCGTCAGCAGACTGTCCCAGTCGTGCTCTACGTCCAGCCCGCCCGCACGCTCAACGATGTCATCGACATCCAGCGCGGTCAGCGTGTCAACAATGTTTTGGTCGGAGAGCGCGGTAGCCTGTGATTCATTGATCAGCGCTTCGCGCAACGTCCCGGGCGGCAGGTAGGGCCGCTCGGGCAGAAAGAGAATGCGATCCAGTGTTGGACGTTTGACGAGACCAGTGCCGGCGTCGTAAATCCCCGCGGTTGCCTTAAAAAGTGCATCCTTGGCTGCGTCATCCGCGCCTGTTACCAGAACGCGTAGCCCATGCGGTATGGTCAGATTCAGATCCTTCACCAACAGCCGCTTGTCGCTGGGTGATACCAGGGTTAGATGCTCGTAGACCACCTCGTCGTCTTCTTCGCGCACATCAAAGCCGGATAGTGTCTCAGTCTGGGCAAGTTCGATGACGTACCAGAGATTGATCAGCCGTTGAATGACGGCGGCAAACGATGACAGTGACTGGAACTGAGTGACAATCAGGGAGAAAGCGCCGACCAGCATCGCAAAGGCCATGGCAGATTGGGTGACCACACCAAATTCGACTCGCCCCTGTACAAAGAGAGGCGCAACCAAAAGTACTGGTATGATCTGAATCAGATAGTTATAGCCGGTGGTGAAAAATCCAAGATTCTGATTCACACCGATGATTTTACGAAAATTATCGACCAGCGACTCGAACTGCAGCAGCAACCGCGAACGGATCCGGTTTTCATGATGAAGCAGGGCAATTGATTCAGCCCTTTCGCGAAAGTGTATGAGGCCGGAACGAAAAGCTGCCTCGCGATCAAGTTGCCGGTAATTGAGCTCGACCAACTGCCCACCAACCCTGATCGTGAAATAGGAACCTACCGCCGCGTAAATCAGGGCTGCCGCAAACAGCCAGGGGCTGATCATCCAGAGCACCCCGGAAAAGGCCAAAACCGTGAACAGCCCATTCAACACCATGAGGATGAAGGATAGTGTGGTCACCGTGAAGGTCCGGACGTCGTCGGCAATCCGCTGATCAGGGTGCTCTACTCCACTCTGCCGTATCAGCTCATCATTCATGCGGTAATAGGTCGGGGGGGTGGAATAGAGTTCAATGAACTGGGTGGTCATAAACTCTCGCCAAAGCAGCCCGAGCCGCTCCTCGCAAAAGCGCAGGATGACGGCGACCACCGTCAGGGCAGCAAAGACCAGCACGTAGTACCCGGCCTGGCGGGCGAAGGCATCGGTGTTGCGGTCGGCCAGAGCACTCATAAAATCCCGCCCCACATAGCTGTTAACTATGTTGAGCGCATTCACCGACAGCAGTAACCCTATCAGCGCCAGAAACAAGGCCATGGCCTTGCCGCCATAAGGTGATCGTCGGAAATTGACAATCAGCGTCGAAAAAAGACCCCATCCTTGTTCATTGATCGGCAGTCGTATCATGTGTGCGCACCTCATTCCCTGGGAGTCAGCCAACATTTTCCAGCAAAATTGATCTTAACAGGGCGATAGAGGCTAAGACCAATATTTCGGATGCCATGCTCAGAACACCCGCAATTCCGTCACAGCCCGAGAGGATTCAGTATGTTGCATCAGGCTAAACCCAAAGGGCGATGCCTTTTGCCAGCAACTGTTTTATGATCGGATGAGAACCACTTTGCAACTCACTTTCTGACAAACAAAAAACCAATGCTACCTTTTGAGAGACTCATACTGGAAAACCGCGCCTGGGCTGATGAAAAAATCGCCAGAGACCCTGATTTTTTCAAAAAGCAGGCTACGCATCAGTCTCCCGAATTTCTGTGGATAGGCTGTTCCGATAGTCGCGTGCCGGCTGAAATCATCGTCAACGCGACACCTGGCGAAATTTTTGTCCATCGCAACATTGCAAACCAGATCATCACGACCGACTTCAATAGCCTGAGTGTTGTGCAGTTCGCGGTTCAGGTATTGAAGGTTAAGCAAATCATCGTCTGCGGCCACTATAACTGCGGCGGCATCAAAGCGGCTCTCGACAAGCAGCGCCCGGACCTCACGCTGGTTAACAGTTGGCTGATGCACATCAAGGACATCTATCGGCTACATCAGAAGGACATTGAAATGCAGCCTAGCTACGAAGCCCGGATTGATCGGCTCGTTGAGTTCAACATCATTGAGCAGATTCACAAACTGGCGCATACGCCCATCATTCAGCAGGCATGGAAAAATCAGCAGAGCCCTACTCTGCATGGCTGTGTATACGGGCTGGATAACGGACTGATCACCGAACTGATCACACTGACACCCGACCATGCAATTGAGCCCATTTATCAATATACCGACCTCATCTCTTGATGACTGACTCAAGACCAGAGTCCAGATGTGTGAAACCCGACGGGTACCATGATTCCATGGCTTGAGGTCTTCCGTTACGCTATTACAGTATTGTGTTGACCTTCACCCCATGGCCTGTTGGGCCCGGAGACTCTCAATGAAACTGATTCGATCCATTACCCTGCTGGCCGGACTTGCGGGATTCGTCCTGCCCCCCCTGGCTCATGCGGTGGCCTACTTCGGCACCTATAGTGCGACACTCTGGAATACACCCGCTGAATTTTTCACGGCGGATGACTGGAAACTATTCGAAGATACGCTTAAATCCACCTTGAATTCGCAAAAAGACGGCGGCACCACGACATGGTCAAACCCCGCTACCCGTGCGTCAGGCGAATTCACCATCCTAAAATCGGTCATGAAGGGCGAACAGGTTTGTCGCGAGGTCAAGATCATCAACAAGTCTCATGACCGCCGCCGCGTCACCGGAGTCGCCTTCTGCAAGGAAGACGATGGCAACTGGAAAGCGGTGTCAGGGCGTTAGGAAACGGCTTGAACCTCCAGTCGCGCCGCTCATTCAAGTCAACAGGCTGAATCTGCCCGGCCGATATGACTGTACCCCCTTACTGCTACCTGAAACATCTTCGCCAGGATATTTCCGCCGGCATCATAGTCTTCCTGGTGGCATTACCGCTTTGCCTGGGAATTGCACTGGCTTCTGGAGCCCCACTGCTGTCCGGCGTCATCGCGGGGATTGTCGGTGGCGTGGTTGTGTCCTGGGCCAGTGGATCGCAACTCAGCGTAAGCGGTCCTGCAGCGGGAATGGTCGTGATGGTGTTACACGGCATAGAAACACTGGGGAGCTACCAGGCTTTTCTAGCCAGCGTGGTAATGGCAGGCTTACTACAGATGGCACTCGGTTTTTTGAGAGCGGGGATTATCAGCGCCTATTTTCCGGCAGCCGTGATCAAAGGAATGCTTGCGGCAGTTGGCCTGATTCTTATCCTCAAGCAAATTCCGCACGCAGTAGGCTTCGATGCTGATTTTGAAGGGGATGAGACCTTCATCCAGAGCGATGCCCATACTACTTTGTCAGAAATCATCTATTCGCTGCAGGCGCTCTCCCCGGGCGCAATCATCGCCAGCAGTTCCGCCATTGTCATGATGATGCTGTGGCAGAGCCGGTTGATACGCGAGAACCGGATCCTTTCCCTCATTCCCGGCCCCATATTAGCTGTCAGCTGTGGAGTGATCTATAATGTATTGACCCAGCAGTATTATCCGGATTTTGGCATCGCCAGCAGCCATTTGGTCAGCCTGCCAGATATCCGCAACGCCGGGGATTTTCTAAACCAGCTCACGCTGCCTGACTTTCGGCAGTGGGCCAATCCCCACATTTATGTTATCGGTCTTACGCTGGCAGTGGTCGCCAGCCTCGAAACCCTTCTAAGCCTGGAGGCCGCCGATAAACTGGACCCCCACAGGCGAATTGCTCCCACCAATCGGGAATTGAAGGCCCAGGGTTTGGGTAATGTCATCAGCGGGCTGATCGGTGGTTTACCCATGACCTCGGTTTTGGTTCGTACGTCGACCAACATCATCGCAGGCGGCCAGAGCAAACTGGCCTGCTTCATTCATGGCGTTCTGCTCCTGATTAGCAGCCTGTTCCTCGCCCGCTTCATCAATTTGATCCCTCTTGCCAGCTTGGCCGCTATTCTCATTGTTAATGGCTACAAACTCACCCGACCGGCTGTTTTTCGGGAAATGTACCGCAAGGGAACCAGTCAGATTGTCCCATTCGCTGTGACCATTATCGCTATTCTGTTTAGCGACCTGCTGACGGGCATCGCGGTCGGAATGTTTTTTGGGTTGTTTTACGTGATCCGCGGAAATTTCCACTCAGCCGTCTCACTCACTCAGAATGGAAGCCACTACCTGCTCCGGCTGCAAAGAGATGCCTCATTCCTCAACAAGGCCCCCCTTCGGGATGCTTTCGCCCGCATTGAGCGGGGAGGCTATGTGATCATAGACGGGACCCGGGCCCGCTTTATAGACCAGGACATACTTGAAACAATTGAAGATTTTATCGCCGGTGCCAGCCAGGCCGGTATCACTGTTGAAATCAAAAAGGTTGATGGCGTCGAGAGACTGGCCTCCCAGACTGGCTAAAAATCCTCACCAGAGCAGAGGCTGAAACCGACTGACGTCTCGTTCTGGACACAATTCCCCCTGTGGCGGATACTTCCCGACCAATTTCTTGACACTCAACGGAGAATAAAAATATGGGTTTCATGCATGCCAAGCGCGCCCTGATTGTCGGCGTAGCCAGTAATCGCTCTATCGCCTATGGTATTGCCGAGGCAATGGCTCGAGAAGGCGCCGAGATCGCGCTGACCTATCAGAATGACAAACTCAAGGAGCGGGTAGAAAAACTCGGGGCCGCACTGGGCGCGAAGATCGTATTGCCTTGCGATGTTGTCAGTGATGAAGAAATAGAAACTCTTTTCGCCACTCTCGGACAGCACTGGGACGGACTGGATTGCATTGTCCATTCAGTGGCGTTTGCCCCAAGGGAGGCGCTTGAGGGCGACTATCTTGACGCTGTCACCCGTGAGAATTTCCGCGTGGCACACGATGTGAGTTCCTACAGTTTTGCCGCATTGGCCAAAGGCGGGCGAGCCATGATGCAGGGGCGGAATGCCTCTTTACTGACGCTGAGTTACCTGGGCGCCGAACGTGCAATACCCAACTACAATGTTATGGGCCTGGCCAAAGCCAGTCTTGAAGCCAATGTGCGGTATATGGCTGCCTCACTTGGTCCCCAGGGCATACGTGTCAACGCCGTATCCGCAGGTGCCATACGCACTCTGGCCGCATCAGGCATAGCCAATTTCCGGGAAATGCTGGCAAAGGGCGAAGAAGCCGCCCCTATGCGCAAAAACGTCACCATCGAACAGGTGGGCAACGCCGGTGCATTCCTCTGCTCCGATCTTGCCTCCGGTATCACTGGGGAAATCCTCTACGTTGATGGCGGTTACAACATCGTAGGTCTGGCAGGTATTTGAAGACCTGCTCCCACATCGGCCTGTCGGCAATAACCACACGTCCGACAGGCTCCTAAATCAGCCGCAAAGTGTGACTTAACCAGTCAGTTCTGAGCAGCAGTGCGGGCACTTTCTGGCCTTCAGGGGAATCGCCGACAAACACTCCGGGCATTCCTTTGTCGTGACCTCTACCGCACTTTCACGCTTCAGTTTGTTCAGTGCTCGCACCAGAAAAAATACAGAGAAAGCGACAATCAGAAAACTGATCACGGCATTAGCAAAAACCCCATAATTGATGGTGACGGCCCCCGCCTTCTTTGCCTCCACCAGAGCCGAATAAGGCCCGGCCACGTTGCCGTCCTTAAGCACCAAATAAAGGTTGGAAAAGTCGACGTTCCCGAGTATCAACCCTATTGGCGGCATGATGACGTCATCCACCAGCGATTTCACAATCCCTCCGAAGGAGGCCCCAATCATGATACCCACTGCCATATCAACGACGTTGCCGCGCATGGCGAATTCCTTAAAATCTTTCAACATGTTATTAAATATCTAGTTTTTATTGAGTCTGTGATATCTTAAACAGGGCCGAGAGTAGCGAGCATTAATCTGGTGATGCCATTATTTCCACGCTTAGCCGTAGGGATTTCTTCACCACTGGAATCCTAGCACTTTGCCTTCAGCCCAATCCAGTCCTCAGGGCGGCTACCGCAAGAGCGCAACAGCAAATACGAACCCGCATGGATAAAAGCCCATCAATCACAGTCTTATTTTTGCGTCTTAATAACAAAAAAGGGAGCGAGTCCATGCGTTTTAATACTTCACTCTTGCTTACCGCCGGTTGTTTGGCCGGTGTGATGCTTTCCCCTGTCGTTTCAGCTTATGGTGGTGGAAGCTCCAGTAAGAGCTGCGCCGAGGCAACTTTTTACAAGGAAGTACCTGCACGAAACTCGACAGTCAGCTCATTAGGTGAATTTTCAATAATCGCATCTGATAACACCGTGCTGTCCACTCTTGACGTTCAGGTCAACGGAGAGAAAGTTGTGCCGGTGATAACGCCACAACGGGCAGGCGATAGCTTGATTGCAGTGAAACTTGAAAAACCTCTGACTCAGGCCAGCAAAGCAAGGATTACACTCAGAGCCAAAAGCCTTGAAGGGTGCGAAACCTTTGAACCCATTTATATCGAAATAAAGCCCTAACCCACCCATAACGTCCGGGGCGTAGCACCATTGTTTACGGCCCCGGCACATTAACCCTATCCTCATGAGCCTTGTGATTCCCCACCGAGAACTTTCGCCCGACACTCTTGTGGCCCTCCTGGAGGAATTCGTTACACGTGATGGGACGGAATGTGGTGAGTATGCTGTCACCATGGCAACTAAGGTCGAGGAAGTGAGACGGCAGCTGGAATCGGGCCGGGCCAGCATCGTCTACGATCCTGAACAGACCAGTTTCAGCATAGTACCGAGTGAATACGCTCAAATACTCTAAGTCCAAACGCTGACTATAATCATGGAAGCATCGGCTACCACACTGATGCTATGATGCCGCCCCTTCGAATCAGGTATTTTGACCCTGTCGCGACCAGTAGATCATGACCCAACGCCCAGACCTGCCGCATCTTTCATTAGAACCAACGGAAACCAGCCCTCCTCGCCATATACGTAGCTTCATTCGCCGCAAGGGTAGAATGACTGCAGGTCAAAGCCGAGCCATGGAAGAGTTGTGGCCACAATTCGGGTTGTCACCCGATATCGATCTCAAGCCAGAACAGGTTTTCGGTCGGGGTGGACCTCTGGTGCTAGAAATTGGCTTTGGCAATGGCGAATCGCTGGCGCAGATGGCGGCGGCTAACCCTGACACTAATTTCATCGGGATTGATGTCCATCAACCCGGCGTCGGCCACCTTCTGCTCCATATCGAAGAGCAAGGACTCAGCAATATTAGAGTGTACTGCGCGGATGCCATCGAGATTCTGACCCAAAGGGTTGCGGACACCAGTCTTGATCGGGTGCAACTGTTTTTTCCGGACCCTTGGCCCAAAAAACGTCATCATAAACGGCGTATCGTCAGTCCTGACTTTATCGCTTTGATCACAGACAAACTAAAGCCTGGGGGACACTTTCACGCCGCGACCGATTGGGAGGATTACGCGCTGCAGATGGCCGACGTGCTGTCACAAGCCGCATTCCTAAGCAACACCTTGTCGGGAGGTGGTTTTGCTCCCCGTCCCGACTACCGGCCCCTGACCAAGTTCGAAACCCGTGGCCAACGGCTGGGGCATGGCATATGGGATCTGGTGTATGTTCGGGACTCAGTACAGCAGCAGTAATAGTTCAGCCCGAGTGAGGTATGGGCACCGTTAACGGGTACGGACAATGTCCGGGATGCAAGCCGGCCTGACGATTTTCAGTCGCTTATCGCGCCCACTCTCCCCCGCGAGTAGGACAACATCACGTTTGGGTACCCTGAAAACGCTCGCCAGAAATGCGACCAAGTGTTGGTTGGCTTTGCCGTCAACAGGCGGTGCCATAATCCTGATCTTGAGGCGATCGCCATGGTAGCCCACGATCTCATCGCGCGAGGCCCGTGGCTGGACGTGGACATCAAGAATCAGGTCCGTTCCATCCGTCATCGACTTAACGCAGCGCTCAGTTCAATAGCGCCGCCAGATGTTGCAAAGGCGGGATTACCAGCATTTTGGCCAGTTGAATGATGATGAGGGGAATCATCGGCGACAGATCAATACCACCGGTTGCTGGCACCAGTCGGCGACTGCCCTGCAGCAAGGGTTCGGTCAGGCTGTAGATTAAGGCAATGACTGGATTGTAGGCCGCGCTTGGCCCCACCCAGCTAAGCAAGGCACGCACAATCACCGCAAAAAAATAGATATTCAGGACCAGTTCCAGTATCTGTGACAACGACCATACCGACATGGCGGCTAATGTGGGTTGAGCCCCTTTCAACAGAAACACCAGATAGCCACTCACCAGCTGTAACAGGAAGATCAGGATCAAGGATGCGAGATCCACCCGGCCTAGTGAGGGAATTACCCTCCGCAGCACACGCAGGGGTGCATGAGTGATCTTTATCAGATACTGCGAGATGGGGTTTTGATAGTTCGCGCCGGTCCACTGCAACAGAAAACGCAATACCAGGGCGAAAACATAAAGGCCAAAGAGGGTATCAATCAGAAAAACTGCCGGGTTGATCCAATAGTCTGTTGACATGATTATTCTCCGAGTAGTTTGGAAAGTTCGGCAGCGCGGCGGGCAGCGGCGGCCATGGCCTCCCCGACCAGACTGCGCAGCCCACCCTTCTCAAAGCAGTTAATTGCCTGCTCGGTCGTCCCACCGGGCGACGTGACGCGCCTGCGGAGTTCAGCTGGGGTTTCTGCCGACTCAATTGCGATGCGGCCTGCCCCTAGCGCTGTTTGCTGAGTCAACAGGCGCGCGACCTCAGGACTCAATCCCAGCCGTACGCCCTCCGCCTCCATCGCCTCCATGAACAGGAAATAGTACGCCGGACCGCTACCCGACAGGGCAGTGACGGCATCCAGCAACGCCTCATCGTCGACCCATACCGTTAGGCCCACTGCCCGCAGTATCGCCTCTGCCTGACTACGCTGGACCGAACTGGTCCTGGTGTTGGCGAAGAGTCCGGTGGCCCCGGTCATGACCATTGCTGGTGTATTGGGCATACAGCGAACTATGGCGGCATCACCGCCCAGCCACCGGTCAATCGGTGCAATAGTAATACCTGCCGCTATGCTCACCACCAATGGCCTGCTCGTCGCTATTGTCGGAGCCAAGGCAGTGCAGACAGCCTTGAGTATTTGAGGTTTGACGGCCAGCACCAGAATATCGGCATGCTCGGCAACTACTGAATTATCAGTCGTAACATTGACGCCATGTCGCTCGGCAAGAGCATTTAATCCCGCTTCATTGATATCCGAGACCCAGATTGCGGCCCCGGGGTAGCCATCTGCAATCAAGCCGCCGATCAGGCTAGTCGCCATGTTGCCGGCACCAATGAACCCCAAAATATTCTGCTTCATATAACTCTGGTCTGTACCTGACTATGGAAATCGCCATTCTAGCCCAGGCCGCAGATCCTCGTTAGCGCTATCTCGGTCCGAAGAGGGCAGTGCCGATACGCACCATGGTGGCGCCCTCGGCAATTGCTGCTTCAAGGTCATCAGACATCCCCATCGACAGGGTATCAAGGGACGGATCGGCAAGGCTGACCAGCAACTCGCGCATCGCCCGAAAAGGCACGCGTTGTAACGCGGAGTTGACCGAGGGCGCCGGAATCGCCATCAATCCACGCAACCGCAATCGGGGCAAGTCAGACACTGCAGCAACCAAATGTGGAAGATCGGCCGGCGCAACCCCCCTTTTGCTTTCTTCGCCACTGATATTGACCTGCAGACAGATATTCAGCGGAGCCCGTTGATCGGGCCGATGCTCACTCAGTCGCTCAGCAATCTTGAGCCGGTCCACACTATGCACCCAGTCGAAGCACTCAGCGATGGCTTTGGTTTTGTTCGATTGGATCGGGCCGATGAAGTGCCAGACAATGCCCAGATCAGTTAGATCCTCCTGCTTGGCCAAGGCTTCCTGAAGATAGTTTTCACCGAAATCACGCTGCCCTGACTGATAGGCAAGCCGGATCTCGTCGGCGGGTCGGGTTTTGCTGACAGCTATCAACTGCACTGAATCCGGCGTTCTGCCGAATGAGTATTCGGCGGCTCTGATGGCATTTTGGACGGCAGACAACCGCTCGCGGATCTGTGAATACATGGCAGAATGGGACGCTCTATACTTCAGAAGGGGGTAGACCGTGGCCAGAAAATTCAAACGCGCACTGGCAAGTTTTGCTGGTCGCGAGCATAGCGCCAAGTGGCTGCTCGCTCAACATTGAGAGAACTGCCTGGACCATACAGATGGACATCACCGAATTACTCGCATTCTCGGTCAAGAACAACGCATCCGACCTACACCTTTCCGCCGGTTTGCCACCGATGATCAGGGTCGATGGCGACATTCGCCGCATCAACGTCCCCGCGTTGGATCACAAGGAAGTTCACGGACTCATCTATGACATCATGAATGACAAACAGAGGCAGGATTACGAGGAGTTCCTCGAATGCGATTTCTCCTTTGATCTGCCGGGCCTGGCCCGCTTTCGCGTTAACGCGTTTAACCAGAACCGCGGTCCCGGCGCCGTTTTCCGCACAATTCCCTCCCGGATTCTGACGCTGGAAGATCTTGGCTGCCCCAGGTTTTTCAAGGATGTCACCCGTCACCCACGCGGGCTGGTTCTGGTCACGGGCCCCACTGGCTCAGGCAAATCCACCACCCTCGCAGCGATGATCGACTATATCAATGCCAGCGACTACTCGCATGTTCTGACGATTGAGGATCCTATCGAATTCGTACATGAGAGCAGGAAATGTCTCATCAACCAGCGCGAAGTACACCGCGACACATTGGGCTTCAACGAAGCATTGCGCTCTGCGTTGCGTGAGGATCCCGACGTCATTCTGGTAGGGGAAATGCGCGACCTTGAAACCATAAGACTGGCACTGACCGCAGCAGAAACCGGCCATTTGGTGTTCGGAACCCTTCACACCAGTTCGGCGGCAAAAACCATAGATCGCATCATTGATGTGTTTCCTGCCGGTGAAAAGGGAATGATTCGCTCCATGCTGTCGGAATCGCTGCAGGCGGTGATCAGTCAGGCGTTGCTGAAGAAAAATGGCGGTGGCCGAACGGCTGCCTGGGAGATCATGGTAGGGACACCGGCCATCCGTAACCTGATCCGTGAGGATAAAGTAGCGCAGATGTATTCGGCCATACAGACCGGACGTAAGGATGGCATGCAAACCCTCGACCAACATCTGCAGGAACTGGTGGAAAAGGGCGTCGTTTCGCGCCAGATCGCCCATACCAAATCAGTCAACAAGTCGGCCTTCTGATACCCGACCACGCACAGGGACAGCCCATGAACTTTACCCGACTACTGGAGGTGATGACCCGCCATCAGGCTTCCGACATGTTTATCACGGCGGGCAAGGAACCCTCAATCAAGGTCGACGGCCGCTTACAGGCCATTTCAGGCAGCAAACTGAGCCAGGAACAGGCTCGGCAGATGGTGCTCAGCGTGATGAATGCGAGCCAGAAGGCAGAATTCGAGAGATCGCATGAATGCAATTTTGCGATTGTTGCCGAGGGGCTGGGGCGCTTTCGGGTGAGTGCTTTCGTGCAAAGGGATTGCGCTGCCATGGTACTCAGGCGAATACAGACCGAGATACCCACGCACGCCCAACTTGGCCTGCCGCCTGTCCTGAGCGAACTGGTGATGAACAAGCGCGGCCTGGTCCTGATGGTTGGCGGCACTGGCACCGGCAAATCAACCTCATTGGCGGCACTTATCCGCCATCGCAATGAAAACTCGTCCGGCCCCATTATTACCATTGAAGATCCCCTGGAATTCGT
>JBKCCF010000016.1:0-3816 GCA_046305255.1 Methylococcaceae bacterium | reverse complement strand
AGATCCAGGAGGCGTTCCAGGTTTTCCTGGGTGTGGCCCATTCGCAACTCGGTTTCATGGCGGCGCTCCTTGTATCTGGAAATGCCGGCGGCTTCTTCTATCAGTTCGCGCAATTCGGCGGGTTTGGCCTCAATCAGGCGGGAGATGGTCCCCTGTTCGATGATGGCATAGCTGCGGGTGCCAAGGCCGGTGCCAAGAAACAAATCGGTAATGTCCTTGCGACGGCAGCGGGTACCGTTGAGGATGTAGACTGACTGGCCGTCGCGGCTGACTTGGCGCTTGATCGAGATCTGCGGGTAAGTTGCGAATTCGCCAGGGGCTTTGCCTTCGGTATTGTCGAACACCAGTTCGACCGAGGCCATGCCAACTGGCTTGCGGCTGCTTGAGCCGTTAAAAATGACATCAGCCATACTCTCGCCCCGAAGATGCTTGGCAGAACTCTCCCCCATCACCCAGCGTACGGCATCAATGATGTTGGACTTGCCGCAACCATTTGGGCCGACGATGCCGACCAGGTTACCAGGGGTCGGGATCGTGGTCGGATCAACAAATGATTTGAAGCCCGCGAGTTTTATTTTTTCGAGGCGCATGGACGCAATAGGAACGGCGGGAAACGGGAGGGCTTGCTGTGTGAAGGTGGTGCAGAAGGCAATGCGTCGCTATTATAGCCGACTAACGTACTCGTCAGTGCAGGGCTGCGAGTTCCCGAAGCTCTCTCTGTGGCTGGTTTTGCATAAAAGGCTGATTTCGGGTAAGGCCGATAGCTGTAGCGTCCCTCTTTCTTTCTAGATTAAATCCTAATATTTTCATGACTACATTACCTAGCAAGAGCCTCGAAACCTTCGATAATCCTCAGGCTGAGCGAGATTTCACTATTCGTATCGATATTCCCGAGTTCACCTGTCTGTGTCCCAAGACGGGCCAGCCCGATTTTGCCACCCTCCATATTGAATATGTGCCTGACCGCCTGTGTGTCGAGTTGAAGTCGCTCAAGCTTTATACGTGGAGCTACCGCGATGAAGGGGCTTTTCATGAGGCAATTACCAATCGAATTCTGGATGACCTGGTTGCGGCGACCGAGCCACGCTTCATGCGCCTGACGGCCCGGTTTAACGTGCGTGGCGGCATTTACACCAACGTAGTGGTGGAGCATCGCAAACTTGGCTGGCAGGCGCCCGAGTTGGTAGCGCTGGCGTGAATATGCCTGTCTGTCCCCGGTGCAATAGCCAGCATACCTATGCTGATGGCGACAATTACGTCTGCCCCGATTGTGCGCATGAATGGCCGATGTCTGCCGTTGGCGAGGAGTCTGATGCGGGCGACCAACGGGTTAGGGATTCCAATGGTACGGTGCTGGCCGACGGGGATTCGGTGCTCCTGACCAAGGACCTCAAGGTGAAGGGATCGTCCATCATCCTGAAAGGGGGTACCAAGGTAAAAGGCATACGTCTCCGCGAGGGCGATCATGAGGTGGACTGTAAGATAGGCGGCACAAGTTTCATGTTGAAGGCCTGTTTTCTGAGGAAGGCCTGAGTCCTTACCCCTCGTCGGGGTAGCTACTCCCTGCGCTCAGGCTCGCTCAGGGAGTGAGGTCAGCTCATTCATTTCGCTGGCTTTGGGTCGCTGTATCACAGCCGATCCCGCACCAGCTTTTCGAGGCAATCAACAAATCGCGGGTGATCGTTGGAGCTCGGTACCAGTTGGACTGTGCGGCCACCATGTTTGACGAAGATGTCCTGGTATTCCTCACCTATTTCAATGACGGTCTCAAGGCAGTCGGCCACGAAGGCGGGGCTAAATACAAGAAGCTTCTTGGCGCCTTTTCGTGCCCATTCCTCTACTATCTTGTCTGAGAAGGGTTGAATCCATTTGCTATTAAGCCGTGACTGGAAGCAGACTGTATATTGCGATTCGGTAAGCCCTAGTTGCCTCGCGATCAGTCGTGATGTTGCATAACAGGTGGCTTTGTAGCAAAAGCGATTGAGGGCATTCAACTCGTTTTCGCAGGGCTGATCGGTACAAAGACCACTGCCGTCGTAGACTTTGTCGACATGACGTTCAGGTAGACCATGGTAAGAAAATAAAACATGGTCATACTGATCGGTTGGGTAATCTTTAGCCCGATCTACTACTGCTTCAATATATGCCTGCTCATCGTAAAACTGGCTGATGACGGCAATCTCCGGAATTACCCACCATCCGCCGATGATGGATAGGGCCTTTTCAATGGCTGAACCAGAAGATGCGCTTGCATACTGGGGGAAAAGTGGAAGGAGGATGATGCGGTCATAGTGAGCTTGGCGCATATCCTCCAGCACAGTGGTCATTGAGGGATTTTGGTAACGCATGCCGACATGGATAAAGACGTCATCTTCCTCGAAGCGTTCCTGCAGTCGGCGTTTCAGTTTTTGGGTGTGTGTCAGCAGAGGTGAGGCGCCTCCGCTTTGATCCCAAAGCTTCTTGTATATCTTGGCTGATTTAGGTGAGCGGAAGGGCACGATAATTCCGTTGACAAGTAAGCGACGGGCTAGCCATGGGATATCAATGACCCGACGATCATTGAGGAATTCGCCCAGATATTTTGCTACATCCGGAATTGATGGACTGTCGGGCGTGCCGAGCTGAATCAGTAGTACGCCTGTTTTTTTGCGCGATGAAGTGGACACTGCGTTGGCCTCCTGGGCTGCGGTTTGGTCTGGCGTACGTCTGCAGGACTCAGTGGGCAGACGTACCCTGTTGGCGTGGTAATGGTACAACGGTTTAGTACGCCGACCATTGTTGATCCGGTCCTTTAATATGGTTGTATCTGGTGTAATTCGACCATGGAAAAAGTCGACACTAGAAAACTTCACCCTGAGGCTCGCAACGAGATTCGTAAGGTGGTCATTCGTCTCCGCCAACAATCGGGCATGACCTATAAGCAATTGGCTGAGATTGCCGGCGTGCATGAGATGACGGTTCAAAAGTGGCTGCATAAAGCCAGGCAGGAGGGGGTTGGGTCTCTGACTGAAAAGCGACGTGGTCGTCCGGTGGGTTCGTGCCGAAAAATAACCGTTGCGCAAGACCAATTGCTTCGGGAACACATCATCGGCTTCACCTAAGCCAATGGTGCTTCCGTTCGCCCTCTGGACGCGACCCGCCATCAAAGCGTTGATTATTCATAAGTTCGGTATCGAAATCTCGGATCGACTGGTTGGAAAGTATCTGAAGCGTTAGGGATTCACCCCACAACGCCCGATTCGGCGTGCACTGGAGCAAAGCCCCGAACTGATTAACACCTGGCTCAAGGAAACCTACCCGGCGATTGAGGCAAAAGCCAAAGCAGAGGGTGCTGTTATCTTTTTTGGTGGTGAAACTGCCGTGAAGGAGGATTCCGTCTGGGTACGCGGCTACGCACCTAAAGGTGAGATTGCATTCAAGATCATTTATGGTGGTTTCAATGCGGAACGGTTTGTTGAGTTTCTGGGAGCACTCATTGCCGATGCGACAAGAAAGATCATTCTGATCGTCGACAACCTGAAGGTCCAACGCGGACTTCCTACCGGTTTAAACAGCGCAAAAAGGGCGCTCGGTCACTCTGACTAAATCCTCTCAACTGGAAACTTTTCGGCGCTGACGCATGGAAAAATTTCGGTGCTGACTGACACTTGTAGACGCTTGTTCTCTTTTTCAAGCTGAGCAATGCGCTTGGCCTCTGCAGACAGGGCCGGCTTGGGGCCTGGTGCGCTTTTAGAGAGGCCTTCAATACCGCATTCTGCGAATTCTTTCCGCCACTGACCGAGTTGCGCGTGGTAAAGCTTTTCGCGACGCAGGAGC
>JBKCCF010000015.1:0-41819 GCA_046305255.1 Methylococcaceae bacterium | reverse complement strand
GGATATGGTCAAACGGTACCGGTCTCTACCGGTTGCCCGCGACGGTTACAGCGACATCTTTGGGTGGTTTGGGCTACGCAATGGTGGCGGAGGTCAGGCGCAAGGGGAACGGAAAATTTGCCCGGCAGGCGCGTTGGAGCACCCTCAACGTCCCCGGCGCGTCGTTTTCTACTAACGATTCGCTGTTTGGCGATACCAGCGTGGGGCTGGTGGTTTACCCACCACTCAACGGCGCCCCTGAAATTCTCTCCGACTATGCAGTGACGCCGATTCAAAACTAAATTCGGGGCGCGCGCCGGGCTGTGGTGGCGGAATCCCAGGACCGGGTGTCGTGGGGTTTCGCACAAGGCTACCGAATCACCTCGGGAATCTGTCCGGTCGGGTGTTCGATACAGAATCTAGCGAAGCCCCGCAAGGCCTTGCCGTTGTTAGGTTTTCGTCTTACCAGACTTCAGGGTGGGAACAAATGTGGGAACACTTTTCACGGATTTCTCCGGAACTCATCGTGTCCTAAAGCCTACCGCATAATCAGCGCCAAGAGCGGCGGAAACTGTGGGATGATTGGCGGATAACGCTGTAAGAGTGAGTGCGATGAATGGAATTTTCTTGCTGGCCAGTTTGATCTGGACTGCTAGCGCTCAGGCGACAACATGCCCTTGGCAACACGCTTTACGTTCGCTTCTGTGTCACATCTTGGCGACTATTGCGAACAGGGCCCGACTCCCAGACAATGCATGAACGACTCTTTGACATGATGCGCAGGGATGATTGAGTACGAAATTAGCCACAGGTCCACGACCAGTACTGAAAGCCACCCCAAGAGATCTTCATATTACATCAGCCTAGAATGAGCGCGTAAACTGTTCTTGTCCAAATCTCTCTTTATACTAAGGATGCCGAAAAACCATGAAAATTCTCTCTAAGCTGTTCAAGTCTGATCAGGTATCTACCAGTGCTGCATTACCCATGAGCCGCATAGACAAGGCAATTATTGTCAAAAATAATTCTGTGAATGATTTTTTCGGTGGGTGGAGCGAAGAGGATATCGAATTGCTGAAGAAATATCATGTAGAGATTTAAAAAGAAATGCCGCTTGGGGGCGTGATAGTTGACTGGCTTGGATTAAAAACCCCAAAAAAATTTCATGCGTGGCTTGGCGATCCTGAGCAAGACCTCATCATCCCCGGCCTACCCGTTCCTGACGATTCGGTACATGCTGAGGCCATTGAATATGTCGCACTGGCCGTCGCGATAGAGCGGGCAACCACAAATGGAGATAGAGCTCAATTTACGGTGATGGAATTAGGGGCATCGTATGCGCCGTGGGCGACCGCTGGGGCCGTTCTTGCCCAGCGGCATGGATTCGCAAATATTCATTGCATTGCCGTCGAAGCAAGCAGCAGTGCAATCAGCAATATTCGCGAGCATATCGAATTAAATGGACTTTTAAGCCATAAGAATATTGATTTCGAAATTGTTCACGCTGCCGTTTACGTGATTGATGAGATGTTGTATTTTCCAATCACCAATACCGCTCATGACAATGGGGCTCAGGTGGTCGAGACGCAGTCAGGAATTGATTATCGAGGGTTGAACCTAGATTATGAGAGCGTGCAAGGTGTCACCTTGTCGCAACTAACCGCACAAATTGATCGAGTGGACTATTTACATATGGACCTGCAGGGGGCAGAACAAAAACTTTTGCAGGACAAGTCATTTGTCGATTGTCTCAATCAAAAGGTCGCCACTTTGTTCCTGGCTACGCAAAGCAGGCTAATCGAAGGTTTGGCCTTGGAAGCATTTTCAAGCCTCGGCTGGAAGCTTATCCGTGAGCGCCCTACAACTTACAGGCAAAACGATCGGACGACCGATATCAATGGCTGGACTCTTCGTGATGGCGCCCAAGTCTGGTTGAATCCAAAGTTCGGGACTGCCTTTACCAACCATTGAAATAGTTAGCATCCGCGTGATAGCAGTGCCGATCTGAACCCTAACTGGCTTAGGGTCATTTATGGCTTCTACTCGCCTATCAATATCTACCGAGGTATTTTGAAAAAATTCAGCCAACCTCTTTTCGCTGCATAGCCTAGCCGTCAGTACATAGCCTGTGCGGCCAACATGGCAGCCTCATACTCCGCCAGTTCATCGGGGGTGGCGTCTCTCCATCCGTCCGGGGTGGGGTAGCGCATAGCGACAACATGCAGTAGGCCGTCCGCGTCTGGCGTCGATAGGGTGGTGATCGGTTCCCCGCGTTGCCTTGCCCTCGCCATCCGTTGCAGATCGTCATAGGAAAACGTCTGAGCCTCTTTCGGGTCTGGCTTAGCCTCGCGTATCAGTCGAGCCACATCGCCGCGTCTGGGAGTGTTTCTGTACGCCTTGGGGGCCTCCAGTTGGGTGATGCGTTGCTCAAGGGTTGGCATGACGCAGTTCCTCCAATTTTTCGATGCGGTCGGTGAGTTCGTCGATTTCGGCCACGCGGGCCAGTGCACCGATTGCTGAGAGCAGGCGGGCGGCCTGTTCGGGTGCAAGGTCGCCACTACTGACGGCGGCCAGCACGGCGCGGCCTTGCTCAGTCAGTGAGCCATCAGGCAGGGCCAGCGGTACGGCAAGCTCAGTCGGTTTCATCGGCGGCAATACGCGCTCAAGCAAGAGTCGGGCAGCCTGCACGTCGCCATCCTTGGCGGCCTCTACGAGTTGCCCGATGATTTCCGGGACATGCACGGCGATTGATGCCCGCAGCTTGGCGACATGCCCCGTCCCCGGTGGTCGTCCGTTCGGGTTGCCGGACTGGCCGGGTTTCCATCGGCCTCGTTTTATGGGTTCGCTCATGCTGTCGTTTCCCTGCTTTTTCAAAGGTCGCCACTCTCGTACTTCTTGGCAGCGAAGTTTTCAGCGACAGGGGCACGGCGGGCGTTGGGTCTGGACGGTGCTATCCAGTCAGCTTTGAAGCCTTGCCAACCCATCGCGCAACACTCTTCGAGTGCTTCCGAAAGGCTGATACCGGCACGCGATGCTTCGCGGCGAATGCCTTGCAGCGCCCTATCGGTCAGAGGGGAGCGTCTGGCATCTCGCAGAATCAGGTAGTCGCGCCACACGTCCTCGGGAACATCGTAAGGGCGGTCAAGCGCAGGCATGCGCTTATGTGTTTTGGTCTGTTCCTTGGTCTGTTCTATGGCCTGTTCTTTGCATGTGGCCGAATGGGCTACCGTTGAAGTAGCCGAATCGACTAGGGTATTGGTAGCCGAACGGGCTACCGTTGCCTCGTTGAGCGTTCGCCGAGCGTTCGCTGTACATCGGTTGACCGTTTTTTGAGCGTCCGTTGAACCACTGGTAGCCGAATGGGCTACCGTTGTCGGCATCTTGAGCGTGTAGCGGGTGGATTTGCTGAAACCGCCCTTGCCCACCTTTTCGAGCCATCCGAGTTTGACCAGCGCAGTCGTTGCCGCACTGATATTGGCCGGATGCATGCCCGTGCGCTCGGCAATCAGGGCGCGTTTCGGCCATACGCTACCCCCGTCCTTGTTCCCGAAAGACAGCAGCGCAATCAGCACGCGCAGTTGCTCAAGGGTCAGGCGGCTGTCCTGAATCACTTGGATGGGGACTTGGGCAAAGGCAGTCATACCGGCCTTTTGACCAGTGCGTAGAGCGCCACGCGGTGCTTTTGCCCGCAGGCGGTGACGCGCTCCACCATGCGGGTGAGAATCACGAAGCCTCGGTCACGAAGTTCTTTCATTCTGCCTGCAGGGTGCAAAATGTCCAGATCGCGGCGGGTAAGGATCTTATCGACCCGGCGGCGGGACAGGGCAGCCAGCAGCCTTTGGCGTTGGGCCTCGGTGCTGTTATGCTGTTGGCGTGGTTTGGATAAGCTGGGGGCCGTGCCGGTGGCAGCCGGGCGACCTTCGTTGCGTCTGACGGTCATGGCTCAATCCTCCCGGCCTCAAGCCTTGCGGCTCTTGGCTATCTGAGAATCAAGCCATTGCTGGATTTCGGACTCGATCCAGCCCACAGCCCTCGCGCCAATGGACACCGGCTTGGGGAATGCCGGATCATTGCGGAGCCGGTCATAAATGGTGGATCGGGCCAAGCCAGTGCGGGCCTCAACCTGCTTACGGCGCAGGATTGTGAGTGCGGTACTTGATGCAGACATGCTAATGACTCCTTAGCTGTTACCGGATCAAGCCGGCATGTCCGCTATTTCAGCGACAGGGCTTTACACCGTCACTCGCGCCTACCGTTGGCGCGATTTTTTCTTTGCTCGGCTCAGTCTGTCCTTGAGACTTTCCATCGTGATTTCATCGCCAGCGAGCAACAGCCTGTCACTTTTGCCGTCGCTGAGAGCGTCTCCTTTCGTCACCCCGCCTTGCTTCGCGAGCCACGCCCAAAGAGCCTTAGCGCTGATCTTGGAGTCTTCCTGTACCGCCGACTTGATTAGCGCCGTCAGCGCCTCGTCTGGCCGGTCTTGGCTCTGGCGATTGAATGAGTGAAACGCGCTCAGGTGCTTGTCCGGCAATTCGTTCTGAAACGCAACCCACTCGGCAGCATCATGCGCACGTTGTTGCGCTTGCTCTGCGGTTTCTTCCATTGCCTCGCGATAGTCGGCATAAAAACGGGCGTCCTCTGCCGTCCATGTCGCGGGGTGGCTATCCAGTAGGCGGCAGAGTCTTTCGGCTCTGGCCTTGAACGTCTCGCGATTGATCGCGTTGATTTCCTCGGGGGTCTTCATCATGCCGCCCGGTAGGCTTTGCCAAATGGGCCGATGATTACCTTGCCCTTGCCGTCTTCAATCTGGCTATCTACGAAGTCCGCCCACCATTGCAGCATCTCCCGCCTTTGGTCAGCATATTGCGCTCGGTTGTAGACGCCGCGAATGCCCTTGGTTTCGTGGGCAAGGCATTTCTCGATCCAGTCCGAATTGAACCCGGCCTCATGCAAATGGGTTGATGCAGTGCGCCGGAAGTCATGGATAACGAAATCTCGAACGTCGATTTCCAGCGAGCGGACAGCCTGATTCAAGGTGCTGTGGGCTATGGGTTGATTCAGGTCGCCACGGCTCGGAAAAACCCACTCGGAGCCACTCGCCAGCGTCTTGAGTTCCTCGAACATTGCAATGGCCTGCCGGGACAGTGAGACAAGGTGCGGCTTGTCCTTTTTCATGCGCTCGCCGGGGATTGCCCACTCGCCATTCTCAAGGTCGATTTCCTCCCACTTCGCGCCGATAAGCTCGCCCTTGCGCACCATGCAGAGAATCAGCAGGTGGATAGCCAGCTTGTGCGCCCGCTTGATGCTGGACTGATAGATCGCCCGCAAGAGTCTGCCGACTTCATCCGGGGTCAGGGCTACGTCCCTGCTTCGCGCTTGGGCGATGAATTTGGCCTCAATCGCGGCAGCCGGATTGAATGCCGTTTTCTCGCGAGCAATGGCATAGGCAAACAGCCGTTTCAGCACGGTGCGGGTGACAAGTGCCATCTGGTCAGCGCCACGATTCTTGATCTTGTCGGTAATCGCCAAAATGTCGGTCACGGTCACGTCTGCAATCTGTTTCGAGCCAATGGCCGGGATCACGTCCTTGTCCAGCACGCGCTTGACGTTGCGCGGGTTGCTGTTCGCCGGTTCGACTATCTCGCTGTACCAGCGCCGTGCGAAAACCTCCACCGTGTCAGCGGCTTTGCTCTCAGCCTCTTTGGCTTTCGCCTTTTCTAGCGACTTGATGCACCATGCCCGGATGAATGCCTGAGCCATTTCCTTGACTACGGCGGTCGCGTCTTCCGGGACTGGATCGCCACGGCGCAAGGCCATAGGCGACAGCCCCCGCGCCGCCAGCATCTTGCAATCATCGCGCCATGTCCGAGCGTCCGCCAGTGAAAAGGCTGGGTAGTCGCCTAGCCGGATCGTCTCCTGCTTCCCGGTCAGCGTCCGGTACTTCAGCCCCCATCGCTTTTTCCCTGTGGGCAATACCTCTACATACAGCCCCCCGCCATCGGACTCGGTGACGATCTTTTCCCCGGCCTTCAGGGTCTTCAGCTTGGTGTCTGTCAGTGCCATGTCGCAGTTCCTCGCGTTCGTTTTGTTCCCACGCCTCACGGCGAAAAGTGGGTACATCAGGAAACGTGGGAATAATCGGCCTATAACCCTTGTGGCTGTTGGCTTTTCTGGATTTTCAGAAGCGCTTTTGTTCCCACATTTTGACGATTTCACCGCCTCTCAGAGGCACTTCATTTCGCGTTTTGTTCCCACGACTCACCATCGAATCACGCGGCGTGGGAACAAGTATGGGAACAATTCTACCCGGCTCTTGCCGGAACATGCAAGACGAATAGAGGCAAAAAATTCAGCATTGACAATGGGTTGTCAGGGGTTTTGGGGATCGCTCCGGAACTCTCCGGAACCCTAACTATTTTCCGATGCAAAAACTGGCGAATATCTTTCCCAGCAGGTCATCGCTGGTAAATTCGCCGGTAATTGATGACAGGACATTCTGCGCGTGCCGCAGATCTTCCGCCAACAACTCATATTCGCCGGTCACCCGTCGGAAGTCCGCGCTTTTTATGCTCGCCCTGGCCTGATCAATCGCGTCCAGGTGGCGCCTTCTGGCGATGAATACGCCGTCGCTTTCGCTCTCGAAGCCTGCGCTGTTCTTGAGGTGCTGTAACAACAGGGTTATCCCTTCCCCGCTTTTTGCCGAGAGTTTAATCACGGTTCCTTCTGCCGTTTCGGTCAGGCTAGCCGGTGCGGTCGTAATGTCGATTTTGTTGTAGATGCGGGTGATCGGCACGCCTTTGGGCACGCTGTCAAGCAGGCTTTCTCCCTCCTCGGGTGCGCTGCCATCAATCACCAGCAGCACGCGGTCGGCATTTTCAATCTCGCTGCGGGCCCGTCGGATGCCTTCCCGTTCTACCGGATCAACACTGTCGCGTAGCCCTGCGGTGTCGATAATGTGCAACGGCATGCCGTCCAGCTGGATATGTTCGCGCAGGGTATCGCGGGTGGTGCCCGGCTGGTCGGTGACGATGGCGGCGTCCCGGCCCGCCAATCGATTGAGCAGGCTCGATTTTCCGGCATTGGGTCGGCCTGCGATGACCAGGGTCATGCCCTCCCGCAGCAGGCTGCCTTGCCGTGCTGTGGCGCGTATCGTTTCCAGCCTGCCCGCCAGTGATGCGACTTTGTCAGCAATGTGTGCACTCTCGATAAAGTCGATATCCTCGTCCGTGAAGTCGATGGACGCTTCGACATAGAGCCGCAGTTCGATCAGAGATTCGATCAGCGCGTGGATGTGGCGGGAGAACTCGCCTTCAAGTGAACGCTGGGCGGAGCGGGCGGCTTGTTGGGTTGTGCTATTGATGAGGTCGGCAATGGCCTCGGCTTGCGCGAGGTCGAGTTTGTCGTTGAGAAAGGCGCGTTCACTGAATTCACCCGGCCGCGCCAGACGGACGCCCAGTGAGACCAGGCGTTCCAGCAGCAGGTCGAGCAGAATCGGGCTGCCGTGGCCATGCAGTTCAAGTACGGCCTCGCCGGTAAAGGATCGGGGGGCCGGAAAATAAAGCGCCAGGCCGCGGTCGATAGCACGGCCATCGGTATCAAGGAAGGGGCCAAAATGGGCATGCCGTGCCGGGATATTTTTACCCAGAACAGCGGGGATGAGGCTGGGGACGTCAGGTCCCGAGACGCGAATAACGCCAACGCCGCCGCGCCCTGGGGGCGTTGCAATGGCGGCGATGGTGTCTTGAGGCTTGAGGGTCATGGATGTGGCCGGGCGTGTGGACCACGCGCCGGCCAATCGCGGAGGGGTATTGTCAGGCCTTGGCTGGCGTGATGGGGCCGACGATCATCTTGTTGATGTACCACTGCTGCAGTATCGAGAGAACGTTGTTGACCACCCAGTAGAGCACGAGGCCGGACGGAAAGAAGGCGAAGAAGCCGGTAAACATGATGGGGAAGAACTGCATGATCTTCGCCTGCAAGGGATCCTGCGGTGGCGGGCTCAGTCGTTGCTGGACGAACATTGAGATACCCATTAGTACGGGCAGGATGAAGAAGGGATCTTTGGATGAAAGATCAGTCAGCCAGCCGATGAAGGGGGCCTGACGCATTTCGACGGTTTCAATCAGCACCCAGTAGAGCGAAATGAAAACCGGAATCTGAACCAGAATCGGCAGGCAGCCACCCAGCGGGTTAACTTTTTCCTTGCGATACATTTCCATCATGGCGGTGTTCATTTTCTGCCTGTCGCCTGAGTAACGCTCTTTCAGTTCGGCAACTTTAGGCTGCAGCTTCCGCATATTGGCCATGGAGCGGTAGCTCGCTGCCGATAGCCGGAAGAACAGGGCTTTGAGTGTCAGCGTAACGAAAATGATGGCCCAGCCCCAGTTGTTGAAGATTTTGTGGAACTGCTCCAGCAACCAGAAAATCGGCTTGGCGATGATGGTCAGCGCGCCATAATCGACCGTAAGATCAAGGCCGGTGGCGGTCTGTTCAAGAACCCGCTGCAGTTTGGGCCCGGCGTACAGTTGTGCCTTGGCCACTTTGTCCTGGCCCGGACCTACTTCCAGCTCGGGCGTCTGAGCGCCGATAACGTAGATATTGTCGGATAGGGATTTGGTGTAGTAACCGATCTCTTCGCCGGCAGTTGGAATCCATGCCGCCATGAAGTAGTGCTGGATCATCGCAATCCAGCCATCCTTGCTGTTGCGTGTCAGGTTCTCGCCCGCCATGTCCTTGAAGCTGAGTTTTTCGTATTTGTCCTCGGGGGTATACAGGACACCACCGGTGTAGGTGCGAACAAATTGATCCTTGTTTTTGTCACCTGGATCCTTGCGCTGCAGTTGCACATACTGCCTGGCCGTCCAGGTCGTCGCACTGCGGTTGGCAATCTGCTGTTCTAAATGAATGTCGTAACTGCCGCGGTTGAGCAGGTAGGTCTTGGTTACTGTTACACCGTCGGGACTGGTCCAGGTTAGCGGTATCCGCAGTTCATCCTGTCCCTCAGCCAACGTATAGGCGGACTGGGCCGTAGACCACACGCTGTGGTGATTGGGTGCAGCCGTCTCATTACCGACGAATCCACTTTGTGCCACAAACAAAGGCCCATTGTCGGAGAAAAGGCGAACCGGTTTATCCGGGGTATCCTTGCTTTCTGGGTAATTGATCAACTCCAGCAGGCGTATATCGCCACCCGCAGTATCAATTTCCAGCCTGACAACATCGGTACTGACTGCGATGCGTTGTCCCGTGCTCATGCCGGGTTGGTCTGTTGGGGCGGCCATTGACGCTGTACCACCCGCTGCGTTGACGGTGGCTGAGGGGACGTCGGGGTTGCTTTGGGCTGCGACTTGTTCAGTCGCCTGTGGCTTGGGTCCGTAGTCAGCCTCCCATTGCTGGTAGAGCATGGCGCCAAGGAAAAAGAAGAAGACGATCAGTACGAACCTTGCGTTATCCATTTGGTTATTTCCGATTTTTTTCTGGTACGGGATCGAAGCCTCCCTCATGCCACGGATGACACTTGGCAAGGCGCCTTGCGGCTAGGCCAGCACCGTGTGCCGCCCCAAACCGCTCGATCGCGGTTAGAGCATAGACGGAGCAGGTCGGTTCAAAACGACAATGATGACCCACCCAGGGGCTGATCAGGTAGCGGTAGACCTTGATGATGGCGACCAAGAGGGCTTGCATTGCTTCACCAGATGGGCCCAGTGTTTATGCAAAGATCGAAACAGTGTTTCATGGTCTGCCTGAAGTGCGGCGGTTCTCGCCATTATAATAAAATCTATGCCCGCCAGATTCTGCTGATTCAGGCGGAAGCTCTCGCGAATTATACGTTTGAGCCGGTTTCTGTCATTGGCCTGGCGGATGTTTTTTTTCGATATCGCCAGTCCCAGCCGCGGGTGATTCATCTGGTTTGCCCTGGCAAGCACGGTAAGCTGGTTGTCAGAGGATTTTGCGGCCCTGTCAAAAACCCGCTGAAAATCAGCGCTGGAGGTCAGGCGGCGAGATCGCGGGAACCCAAGCAGTGTGGTTGACAAGCGTCAGACGGTCAGTCGCTTGCGACCCTTGGCTCTGCGGGCATTGATGACCCTGCGGCCACCTACGGTCTTCATGCGGGCGCGAAAACCATGCGTGCGTACGCGCTTAATTTTGCTGGGCTGATAAGTTCTTTTCATGGTAGATCTGCTTGTAGCTACTCAGGTAAATAAAGAGGCGAGATGCTAAATCAGCACGCGGGGCCCTGTCAATCCTGTGGATAACTGTACCGATGCGGTATATTTTGTCCGCCATTCCCCATTCTGTATGCCGCTTCCTATGATTGCCTCCCCGTCCTTGATTTCCTACGACAAGATTTATTGCCTGTGAGTACACTTTGGAGTCAGTGCCTAAGCCGTCTCGAAGGTGAGTTGCCCGCACAGCAGTTCAATACCTGGATCAGGCCGTTGCAGCCAGTCGAGAGTGCAAATCAGCTCACCCTGCTCGCGCCCAACAAATTCGTGCTGGATTGGGTCAAGCAGCACTTTCACAAGCGCATTGAGGAGGTACTTGCCGCCCAAAATAGCCCCGCTCCGAGTCTGGTGCTTGAGATTGGCAGCAAGCAGCAAGCCCCAGTTTCAGTTGGCACAGCGCCCCGCAAGCCTTCCGTTGCCAAGAAAAGTGTTCCCAATAACCTCAACACCACCTTTACCTTTGAGTCATTTGTAGAGGGGAAATCCAATCAACTGGCCAAGGCCGCCTCCATTCAAGTGGCGCAAAATGTCGGCCGCGCCTTCAATCCGCTTTTTATCTATGGCGGGGTAGGTTTGGGCAAAACCCACCTTATGCATGCGATTGGTAATGAGATACTCAAGGGAAATCCCTCCGCCAATATTGTCTATCTCCACTCAGAACGATTTGTCTCGGATATGGTAAAGGCTTTGCAACACAACGCGATAAATGCTTTCAAGGACTTTTATCGTACGGTCGATGCTCTGCTGATTGACGACATCCAGTTCTTCGCAGGTAAAGAGCGATCACAAGAGGAGTTCTTCCATACCTTCAACACATTACTGGAAAACAAGCACCAGGTCGTGCTCACCTGTGATCGCTATCCAAAGGAGATCAAGGGGTTGGAGGAGCGATTGAAGTCGCGTTTCGGTTGGGGTTTGCCCGTCGCGGTGGATCCCCCCGATCTCGAGACGCGCGTGGCGATTCTGATGAGCAAGGCCACTCACAGTGGTGTCGATTTGCCTGATGAGGTCGCGTTTTTTATCGGCAAGCGTATGCGCTCAAATGTGCGTGAGCTCGAAGGGGCCTTACGGCGCGTTATCGCTAATGCACACTTCACTGGTAAACCTATCACGCTGGATTTTGCCAAGGATGCCCTGCGCGACCTTATTGCCCTGCAGGATCGTCTTGTAAATGTGGAGAACATACAGAAAACCGTGGCCGAGTATTTCAAAATCAGGGTGGCGGACTTGCTATCAGCCAAGCGCACCCGCTCAGTCACCCGGCCACGACAGGCCGCCATGGCCCTGGCTAAGGAGCTGACTAATCATAGTCTGCCCGAAATAGGCCAGATGTTTGGTGGCCGCGACCATACCACTGTCCTCCATGCCTGCCGTAAGGTCCAGGAGCTTAAAGAGAGCGACAACAAGTTTGCAGAAGACTATAGCAATTTGCTGCGCACACTTTCAGCTTAGGTTTTTCATTTACATATTCACTCCCATTGATTTTTCTACCCGGTGTAAGTCATGAAATTCAATATCGCACGTGAGGCTTTATTAGCACCTTTGCACCAGGTTAATGGGGTTATAGAGAAACGACAGACCATTCCCGTTTTGTCAAATGTGTTGATTCGGGTGCGTGAGGGTCAGATTGAATTGACGGGATCCGATCTGGAGATTCAGCTGGTAGCCATTGCAGCGTTATCCACAAGTGAATCAGGCGAATTGACGGTGCCGGCACGCAAACTGATGGATATTTTTCGACTCTTGCCCGATCACAGCGAGGCCCAGATTGATTCGCACGACGGTCGCTGCACCATACGTTGTGGCGGGAGTCGATTCAATTTATCTACTTTGCCAGCGGAATCTTACCCCGCATTTGACGCGGGTCAGCCGGATTTTCATGTATCTGTTTCGTCTGACGTGTTTAGGCGGGCCTTAACCAAAACCATGTTTTCGATGGCGCAGCAGGATGTTCGCTACTATTTGAACGGCCTGCTCCTTGATATAGAGGGCAGCACTCTCAGAACAGTGTCCTCCGACGGTCACCGGCTTGCGGTCTACGAGGAGACCCTCTCAGAACCGGTGTTGGTCTCTCGCCAGATCATCATTCCTCGTAAGGGTGTACTCGAATTGGTTCGGCTTTTCAATGATGCCGATGACACCCTTGCCATAGACTTTTCTCCGAGCACGGTACAAGTAAGCCTTGGGGCTGTAAGCTTTTCCGCCAAGTTGGTGGATGGGCGGTTTCCCGATTACCAGAAAGTTATGCCGAAGGAATTGGATCGCAGTTATAGTCTTGAGAAGGATGCACTCAAAAGCGCACTGACCCGTGCATCCGTGCTCTTGAATGAAAAATACAAAAGTATCAGTCTTGCTGTGAATGAACAGGCCGACATGATATTGAAAGCCCAAAATCCGGATCATGAGGAGGCTGAGGAAGTGTTGTCCGTGGTGATGGAGGGGGGTCCGGTAATGGTCGGCTTCAACCCTCAATATCTGCTTGAGGCTGTGAATAATATAGATTCCGCCCAAGTGAAGCTTTCATTCTCTCCTTCTGCCGACCGTTGTCTGATTGAGGACCCTGAAGATCCCCGTTACAAATTCATCGTCATGCCGATGCGGCTATGACCGGCATGGCTTCGCCTCTGTCTGGCGTGTTGATGGTGCTTATTGAGATGTATCGGTGACGTTGTGCAGAATAGAAGCGAGGGGGTTGCGCAATCTTGAGTCTGCAGTCCTGGAGCCTGGAACCGGCATAAACTATCTGGTAGGCCCTAATGCCAGTGGCAAATCCTCGGTTCTGGAGGCCATCTATCTTTTGGGGCGCGCGCGCTCATTTCGTACCGCTCAGGTCAATCAACTCATTCGCTTCGGTGAGCCCGGACTCACTGTCGTCGGCAAAGTCACCTCTGAAGCATCCTCTCCCACGCCCATTGGTATACGGCTTTCGCGTGGTCAGCGCGAAATACGCATAGACGGGCGCACCGCCCAGTCCAGCGCCGAGCTGATCCGTGCTTTCCCGCTACTGGTTATTCAGCCTGCGGGGATCAGTTTGTTAGAGGGCCCCCCCAAGCAAAGACGACAGTTTATGGACTTTGGTGCTTTTCATCTTGATCCGGATTATCTTGATCAGTGGCGTCGCTATGTCATAGCTCTGAATCATCGCAATGCGTTGTTGAGGAGGAGCAGGGCGCACGAATTGGTGCCATGGAACCATGAGCTTGCCCGGTACGGTATAATGATAGGCCAAGTCAGAGCTCGTTACATTGAGCGTCTGGCACCATATTTTAAGGAAATAGGGGGACGATTTTTTCCCGATCCGTGCTTCGAATTGCGCATTCATCCGGGGTGGGACACAGGTCGATCGCTGGAGTCGATTTTTGAGTCTGATACCGCAGCAGACCTTCGTTATGGTTATACCCAGTCAGGCCCCCATAAAGGCGATTTTTCAATTACGCTCGATGGTCGCCCGGTCAAGGCTTATCTGTCTCGCGGCCAGATGAAACTGCTGGTCTACGCTCTGTTGCTCGCGCAATCCCGATTAATGGAAGAACGTCTTGGTTCATCAAGTTGTGTACTGATCGACGACGTGGCTTCCGAGCTGGATCAGAACAATATGCAAACCTTGCTGGAATTACTCACGGACCGGGTCACCCAGTACTTCGTTACCGCTACTAGGCGGGACATCATCGCACAGGGCTTGAAGGGTGATGCAGCCGAATTCACTATCGCACAGGGCCGCGTAACCCGAGCATGACATAACCAATGACTATTACCGCACCAGAATCTGATTACGACAGCTCATCCATCAAAGTGCTCAAGGGGCTTGATGCCGTACGTAAGCGCCCAGGAATGTACATAGGTGACACCGATGATGGCACCGGCCTTCATCACATGGTATTCGAAGTGGTAGACAACGCCATTGATGAAGCCTTGGCTGGCTATTGCAAAAATGTCAGTGTCACCATCCATCCTGAAGAGTCGATTACCGTTACCGATGATGGTCGTGGGATTCCGGTAGACATCCATCAGGAAGAGGGTCGCTCGGCTGCTGAAGTGATCATGACCGTACTGCATGCGGGCGGCAAATTCGATGATAATTCCTACAAGGTATCGGGCGGTTTGCACGGTGTCGGTGTCTCGGTCGTTAACGCGCTATCAGAATCATTGACCCTCGAAATTCACCGCGGTGGTCGTAAGTATCGGCAGCACTACATTCATGGCGTCCCTCAGGCGCCTTTGGCCGACATTGGCGAGACCCGGGCAACCGGCACCACCGTCCACTTCAAGCCCAGCGCCGAAACCTTCTCGAATATCCTCTTTCATTACGATATCCTGGCCAAGCGTCTCCGAGAACTGTCGTTTCTTAATTCCGGTGTCCGCGTCACGCTGACGGATGAGCGTTCCGATAGAACCGACTTATTTGAGTTTGAAGGTGGAATTCGTGCCTTCGTTGAACATCTGAACAAGAATAAAACCCCGCTTTTTGACAAGGTTTTCTATTTCTCTACCGAGAAGGATGGCATCACGGTGGAGGCCGCCTTGCAGTGGAATGATTCCTATCAGGAGAATATCTACTGCTTCACCAATAATATTCCCCAACGTGATGGGGGGACTCACCTTGCCGGTTTCCGCGGGGCTCTCACGCGTACCTTGAATCAGTACATCGAGGAGCAAGGACTTCAAAAGAAGCATAAGGTGGATACATCAGGCGATGATGCCCGCGAGGGACTTACCGCCATTCTTTCGGTCAAGGTGCCGGATCCGAAGTTCTCCTCGCAGACCAAGGACAAACTGGTGTCGTCCGAGGTGAAGCCGGTGGTCGAATCAGCCATGGGTGAGAAATTCCAGGAATTCATGCTGGAAAATCCCGGCATCGGCAAGCTGATAGCCAACAAGATGATTGATGCGGCCAGAGCGCGTGAAGCAGCCCGCAAGGCCCGTGAGATGACCCGCCGCAAAACAGCCTTGGATATTGCCGGTCTCCCCGGAAAGCTGGCCGACTGTCAGGAAAAGGATCCAGCGCTGTCAGAATTGTTTATAGTCGAAGGTGATTCGGCTGGTGGTTCAGCTAAACAGGGTCGCGACCGCCGCACGCAGGCCATACTTCCACTTAAAGGAAAAATCCTCAATGTTGAGCGCGCCCGCTTTGACCGGATGATCTCCTCGGAAGAGGTCGGTACTCTCATAACGGCCATGGGCTGCGGTATCGGGCGCGACGAATACAATCCCGATAAGCTCCGTTATCATCGCATCATCATCATGACCGATGCTGACGTGGATGGCTCTCATATCCGCACCCTTCTACTGACCTTTTTCTATCGGCAGATGCCCGAACTGATTGAACGGGGTTATATCTACATCGCACAGCCACCGCTATATAAGGTCAAAAAAGGCAGGCAAGAACAGTACGTTAAGGATGATGTTGAACTCAACAACTATCTGTTGCAACTTGCGCTGGAAAAAGCCCGTCTGTACCCCGATGCTGATACGCCACCCGTACAGGGTTCTGGATTGGAGCAATTGGCCCGAGAATATCTCGCGGTTCAGACTACTGTTGGCAGGCTAGGGCGCCGTTATGACGATACCCTGCTCAATGCTATCTCTGAATTTCCAGCAGCTGATTTTGATCAAGATACAGACAGATCAGCTGTCACGGCTTGGGTCAGTGACTTTGTTTCACATCTCCATGCCATGGAGCCGGGTGCCCGCTTTACCATAGAACCTGAATTTGGTGAGCAGACTGAGGACTTCAAACTGAAGATTAGCAAGCGTCTGCATGGTGTCTCTAAACATTTCGAACTTGGGACCGGATTTTTTGGCTCTGCCGATTATCGTCGCCTCGCCGCGTTCGCCCAGACCACCGAGGGATTATTTGGCTCCGATGCCTATATCGCAGCGGATGAGCGCAGGGAAAGAGTTGGCAACTTTCGCCAAGCCTTCGGCTGGATGATGTCGGAGGCGCGTCGGGGTCAGCATATTCAACGGTATAAAGGCTTGGGGGAGATGAATCCAGACCAGCTGTTTGAAACCACGCTTGATGCTAGTACCCGACGATTGCTACAGGTCAGAATTGAGGATGCTATCGCTGCCGATGAAGTATTCACCACTCTTATGGGGGATCAGGTCGAGCCTCGCCGCGATTTCATTGAGAAAAATGCCCTTGAGGTTTCTAACCTTGATGTATGAAGGCGTTTTTCTGTAAGCGTGACTATCTCCTGATGTGCCTGACAAGCCTCAGCTGTGCCTGAATCAAATATTGGCGCCGGAAGTGCCGCAATATGATCACGTACGATCCAAAGTCATGGTGGGGCCTAATCTTCAAGTTCCATCGCAGCGATACCTTCCGGCGCTTGTTGCCCATCATGGCAACTATCGCGCTGTACACCACTGTTATCGCCTATCTCAATGACAACGTGTTCCGTGATTTTTTTATTTCGACGAGTGTATTCCATTCGTTGTTGGGCTTTGTCATTTCATTATTGTTGGTTTTCAGAACCAACACCGCCTACGAACGCTGGTGGGAGGGTCGTCGACAATGGGGTTCACTCGTCAATATATCCCGTAATCTGGCGCTTAAATTGAACGCCTATCTAGTGGATAGTCATCCCTCGCGCGAGCGGCTGGCTAACGCTATTGCCGATTTTGCAACCGGGCTGAAAGACCATTTGCGTGATAAGCCCATAACCCCGACGGGCCACATTACCCACCCCCCAAGTGCAGCAGTTGCCCGTCTGTTGCATGAGACAGAGACCTTGCGTATGCGCGGCGATCTGAATCAGGCTCATCTCCTCTACCTGAATGCCGACTTGTCGGCTTTTCTTGACATCTGCGGTGCGTGCGAGCGAATCAAGAAAACGCCGATACCTTATTCCTATAATATCTTTATCAAGAAATTTATTTTTATCTACATTACCGGTATGCCATTCGTCTTCGTTCATGATTTTGAATACTGGACGGCCCTTTTTTCTACCTTTATGTTTTATGTTCTAGGCAGCCTTGAGATTCTGGCTGAAGAAGTGGAAAACCCATTTGGTACTGATGCCAACGATCTGCCTACTGATGACCTAGCTCAACTCATCGGCAGAGATGTCCGAGAGATTTTACTGCCCCCTTTGCGCTGAATACATTACCTCAGCCGCGTGGCGATATTGCTATAATCCGCCACCATTACCTCTACGCCAAAACAGCCTTTACTGATGCCCGAGCATATCCTGTTCCTCACCGGCAAGCTGGCTGAAAAACAGTTACGGCGGACACTTGAGGATATGGCGCCTGAATTTGAATACAGCGTCTACCCCCTTGGTGTGACCGTAGCTGCGCTGATGACTGCTGACATGATTCGTCGTCGGCTCAAGGATAATCAGGGTGCCGACCGAATTGTTGTACCAGGTCGATGTAGAGGCGATCTTGATGCACTGTCCCTTGATCTTGGGATTCCTGTGGAACGGGGCCCGGAGGAATTGCACGATCTTCCTGAGTTCTTTGGTAAGAAACGAAAGAAGCTCGACATCAATCAGTACGACCTCAAGATATTTGCCGAAATTGTTGAAGCGCCACAGCTTGATGTTGACGGCGTGCTCAGGCGCGCGCGGGATTACCGTAAAGCTGGTGCTGATGTCATCGATATTGGCTGTCTACCGGCTACACCATTTCCGCATATGGAAGCCACAATTCTGGCGTTGAAGGCCGAGGGTTTTCTGGTTAGCGTCGATTCTCTGGAGACTGAGGATCTTGTAAAAGGCGGGCGGGTCGGCGCCGATTTTCTGCTAAGCCTTACTGAAGACACCTTGTGGGTAGTTGATGAAGTTGCTTCCACCCCAATCCTTATTCCTGCTCGCCATGGTGATCTCGACTCCCTTGATCGTGCCATCACCCTGATGTATGCAAAAGGTCGTGACTTTATCGTCGATCCCATTCTTGACCCTATCCATTTCGGTTTTGCGAATTCCATCCTTCGCTATCATGAGACTCGAAGGCGTCACCCTGAAGTTGAAATCATGATGGGGGTCGGCAATCTGACGGAGCTGACTCACTGTGATACCGCGGGCATCAATACCGCCTTGCTTGGCATTTGCTCGGAGCTTCATATCCGGCAGATTCTTGCTACCGAAGTTAGCAAACATGCCCGAACGGCGATCCGTGAAGCCGATCTTGCGCGGCGTATACTGTATGCGGCGCGTGAACTGAACCGCTTGCCCAAACATATCGACGATGGTCTCATGGCCCTCCACGAGCGTGCTCCATTTCCGCTGACCCGTGCCGAGATTCAAGAGTTGTATGAGGCTATCAAGGATCCCAGCTATCGCATCTTGATCAGCGCCGAGGGTTTGCACATATTCAACCGTGATGGCTTACATACGGCAGTCGACCCTTTTGATCTATATCCAAAGTTAGGCGTAGAAGCCGATGGCGGGCATGCCTTTTACCTTGGTGTTGAACTGGCCAGAGCAGAGATTGCCTGGCAACTCGGTAAACGCTACACGCAGGATCAACCATTGCAATGGGGCTGTCAGGTCGAGTCGAACGGAGAAACCGAGGTAGATCCCCATGCCTACAAGCCAGCGGGTAGCACTCTTCAGAAAACCGATAATTATCCAAATTGAGCCGCAGCCTGTTACCGATGCTATACATCGCCCATTCAAAGAAATCCTCACGACATGATCCGCGAAGTCATTATTACCACTCTCTCTAAAAGAGGCATAACACATGTAGCACCCATGGGCGTTCATGTAGTTGCCGACGAAATGCTCGTAATGCCTTTCCGCCCATCTGTCACCTTGCAAAACATACTCGCGAGTGGTCATGCCGTGATGAATTACTGCGATGATGTTCGCATCTTCGCGGGCTGCGTTACCGGGCGTCATGAGTGGCCGCTTGTTTCCAGTGATAGGGGGCCCGTTCCTCATTTGGCAGTGGCGCTGGCACATTCTGAGTTGGTATTAACCAGAGTTGAGGATGACGAGATTCGCCCAAAGCTTTTTTGCCAAGTGGTGCATGAAGAAACACACAGACCCTTTCTTGGCTTCAATCGGGCTCAGTATTCAGTTCTGGAGGCCGCAATACTGGTCAGTCGTTTACATCTGCTTCCTCGCAGCAAGGTAGCGTCTGAACTTGCCTATCTGCGCATCGGGTTTGATAAAACGGCAGGACCCATTGAACGTGAAGCGTGGGGGTGGCTGATGGCACACTTAGATGCTGCGCTGTCCGATACTTCGCGTGAGCGGGGTCTGACATGACGCGTGTCCTCGCGAGTGTCGCCAACCTTGATGAAGCCTGTCTGGCGTACTCGGAAGGAGCCGACATTATAGATTTGAAGAATCCTTCTGCAGGTGCGCTTGGTGCCTTGCCTCTGTCTGTAATCGCCACCATAACAGCCAAACTTTCCGGGTTCACCCCGCTCAGCGCTACTATTGGCGATATTCCGATGGACCCCGACGCCATCGTTACCGCTGTTAAAGCGGTGGCATCGACTGGCGTTGATTACGTGAAAATCGGGTTTTTCCCTAACGGGGATTGGTCCGCTGTACTTACAGGCCTTCAATCTCGGGTTGCGCCGGGTACGCCGATGATAGCCGTGCTATTTGCTGACCAGTCACCCAGCCTTGAGTGGTTGCCCACAATTGCTCAGTATGGTTTTGCTGGCGCCATGCTTGATACGGCTGATAAAGGTATTGGCTCACTGCCTCAATTGTGTGATCTTTCTTTTCTGGCTGACTTTGTTGCAACGTGTCGCGCTTCGAACCTTGTTTCCGGCCTCGCAGGTTCGTTACGGCTGGACGACATACCGGAATTGCTCCCATTGCATCCGGATTATCTTGGGTTTCGGAGTGCTTTATGTCATCGTGACAGACGCTCCGCATTGAATCCGCAAGCATTGGCATCTGTGCTCCTACGGGTGCGCACGGCTCAGACCCCCTTATCCTGATCTATTGCACCTGTTTCTGAGGTATTACGTGCTCTATCGTTTGCTACGACCGGCGTTGTTCCGGCTGGATCCTGAGATGGCTCATGATGTGACGCTTAAGGCCCTGAAGGGGCTGGCTCATCTTGGCCGGTTTAATCCATTGAAATACCCCTCCCTAGGTGGTGCCCGTACTGTAATGGGGCTCCATTTTCCCAATCCAGTTGGCCTCGCCGCAGGTCTTGATAAAGATGGTTCGTGTATCCAAGGTTTGGCTGCTTTGGGTTTCGGCTTTATTGAAGTCGGTACCGTCACACCAAAGCCGCAACCTGGCAATCCCAAGCCCAGATTGTTCCGTTTGCCAGAGGCCAACGCCATCATTAATCGGATGGGTTTTAATAACCAGGGTGTTGATCATTTATTGCATCAGATCAAGATTGAAAATTACCCGGGTATCCTCGGCATCAACATCGGCAAAAACAAAGACACACCGCTTGATTGCGCGATAGACGATTACCTTATCTGTCTGCGCAAGGTCTATCCCGTAGCCAGTTACGTCACGGTGAATATTTCTTCACCGAACACCCCCGGTTTGCGAACCCTGCAAGCCGGTGTTTACCTTGATACCCTACTCAAGGCCATAATGGCAGAACGTGACCTGCTAGCGAAGTCCCATCAATCCAAGGTTCCCATTGCTATCAAGATTGCACCCGATCTGGACATGGATGATGTTGAGGCGATTGCCGATTCAGTCATTCGGCATGGCGTTGATGCCGTGATCGCCACGAACACGACATCTGAACGTGATGGTGTTTCAGGGCTCGTTCATGGTGATGAACCGGGGGGTTTGAGTGGGCATCCGGTTTTCGCCAAGTCCACCAAGGTACTGGCCCAATTGGCTGGCGCACTTAATGACAGGCTCCCAATCATTGCTGTCGGCGGTATTCTGAGCGCAGATGATGCCAGGCGAAAACTGGATGCCGGGGCTTCTCTAATCCAGGTATATTCTGGCTTGATTTATCGTGGTCCGGGATTGGTTCGAGAACTGGTGGCGGGCATACGATGATTTCTGCAAGAGACCTTTTCCCGGCGATGGCAATAATCCTTGACCATTTTCCTTCTTAAGCTTGGCTTGGCCTCATGAACCAATTTACACATTTTGACGAGACGGGCGCCGCTTATATGGTTGATGTGGGCGACAAAGCATCAACCACGCGCTCAGCGCTAGCTGAAGGCTACGCCGAGATGCAGCCCGAAACCCTTGCCATGGTAATTTCTGGTACTCATACGAAGGGGGATGTCCTGGGTATCGCCCGCATCGCCGGCATTATGGCCTGTAAGCGAACAGCCGACCTTATCCCACTTTGTCATCCATTAGCGTTAACCCATGCCAGTGTTCAATTCGAGATAGATGCTGAGTTTAGCCGCATCCGCTGTGTTGCAAGCGTACGGACCACAGGCCAGACGGGTGTAGAGATGGAGGCCTTAATGGCAGTCCAGATCGCCCTCCTGACTATCTACGACATGTGCAAGGCGGTAGACAGGGCCATGTCGTTGGAGGGGATCCGGCTAGTCGAGAAAGCGGGTGGAAAGTCTGGCCACTGGTTGCGACCTACCCACGGCGAGTGAACCATGACTTAAGGCTGTCTTAATTCCATACTCGTTCCAGAGTGAGAAAGCTGTAACGTAGGCCACTTTCAAGATCTTCATCAATGTCCTCGCGTTGGAGCACTCTCCAGTCGGCCCAGTCCAATTTTGGAAAAAAAGTATCCCCGTCAAAGCTGTGGTGTATGAGTGTGAGATAGAGTCTATCTGTGAGCGGAAGAAAGCTCTCATACAACGCCGCTCCGCCAATAATCATGATTTCCTGGTCGCCTGCTTGTGTAACCGCCTCATCCAGACTGGTTGCGATGACGCAGCCTTCAGCACTATAGCGCTGGTCGCGACTGAGAACGATATTTAACCGTCCAGGTAGTGGGCGTCCAATTGACTGATGAGTTTTTCGCCCCATGAGTATTGGTTTACCCATGGTGATCTGGCGGAAGTGCCGGAGATCTGCTGAAAGATGCCATGGCATCCGGTTTTTTGCGCCAATGACCCCGTTTTCTCCCATCGCCACTATCAGGGATATACTCATCGCCTCAGTCACCCTCTAGCAGTTTGAAATCGGGAGCGGCTTCCTCACCGCTCTGATTCTTGAGTGTCGGATAGTCCACATACCCTATCGCCCCTCCACCGTAAAATGTGGCTGGATTTGGGCTGTTAAGAAGCGCATTTTCACGAAACCTTTCAGGTAGGTCAGGATTTGCTAGAAACAGGCGCCCGAAAGCTACAAGATCCGCTTGATCATACGCAATGGCTTCTCCTGCAGTGTCGAAGGTATAGCCGCCGCAGAGTATGAGTGTCCCTTTGAACGTGTCGCGGATTGTTTTCAAGATAGCCTTGCCGCGCGGATCACTTCGCGCCAAGGTTTCATTGCCCGAAATTCCTGGGTCAACGACATGCAAATAGGCCAGTTCATAGTTATTCAATTGTTCAGCCAGATAGGTGAAAAGCGATTCTGGGTCAGCATCGCCCATATCATTAAATGTACCGAGGGGTGATAGCCGCACCCCCACGCATCCGGCACCGCAGACTTTGATTACGGCCTCAACGACTTCAAGGAGCATTCGAGAGCGGTTTTCTATTGATCCACCATACTCATCGGTTCGATGGTTGGTGCTGGAGTTAAGAAATTGATCCAATAAATAGCCGTTCGCTGCATGAATTTCCACGCCATCCAGCCCTGCTGTCATTGCATTGTTGGCCGCAACGGCATAATCCTTGACTATCTGCGGCAGTTCTTCAAGTCTCAATGCCCTTGGCGTCACAAAGGGTAGAAATTCCGGCTTTCCATTGGTGTCGGTGACAAAAGCCATACCCGTCGGGGCTATCGCAGACGGTGCTACAGGTAGGCCGCCTTCGGGTTGAAGGCGCGGATGAGATATCCGGCCTACATGCCAGAGTTGCATAAACATGATCCCATCTGCATCATGAACCGCTTCGCTAACCAGTTTCCATCCCTCGATTTGCTCGACTGTGTGTATGCCTGGAGTCCAGGCATAGCCCTGTCCTTGTGCTGAAATTTGTGTTGCTTCAGAAATAATTAACCCAGCCCCCGCTCTCTGGGCATAGTAGAACGCATTGAGCCTTGATGGGATATTGCCTGGCTGTTGGCTACGGGAGCGCGTTAATGGTGCCATTACCATCCGGTTTTTGAGTATGTAAGGGCCTAATGGGAAGCGGTTGAACAAAGACTTATTCATGGGATCCTCTACAAGTAATCACGATGTATGTCATCTACCATAGTAAATCATCAGGTACATCGTAACCCGCATAAGGATCACTTGCATCGTCAAGTGTCTTACTTGGCGGTTTATCATTGATATGAATTACTATCTTGGAATCTCTTTCTTGAATCCTCGCTGCCGTTTCCCGTGGCACCAGTTCATAGTTTCCTTCTAGCCTCACTATGGCTACTTGACCACGAGTAAGTTGACTTCGTATGGATTCGTTAACATAGAGTCGTTTGACTTTGCCATTATCTGCGAAGCTGAATATCAGATCGCCCGATGTGTTGCTTATTTTTTGGGTTTCTATCAATTGTCTGATTTGGGCGATAAGCCCTCTTGCCTGAATTTCTAGATTACACTTGTGGTTGAGCTCCTTATCTCTCGCAGACTTTTCTTTGTTTGCTAGTTGTAGTTTCTGTCTATCTAGCTCTTGGTCATCAATCCCCCCCTGAAGACGTGCCTTATGCTTGTCTCGTGTTATTTTTTTGACCTGCTTTTCGTTTACCAAGCCTGATTTGAGTAATTGTTCTCGTAACCCTGCCATTATCGCGCTCTCCGTCTGTGTATCCTTGTCCTGTTGTAGGTTATTGCTGTAGGCTTCTTTGCATTGTTATCATTTTCCGATTAACGCACGTACAACGCAATCATTATGAGATAGCCGGTCGAACCGCTAGTTGACACTTTAGCTTTATGTCAGATTGCGGTCTCTAGCGCACTATTATTCGTGTGCATTCCTGTCTGCGGTGTAATTACTGATAGGGTTTTGATATCCCCTTCCAATCTTCATTCACATCCTAAGAGGCTTATTCATGTTGATTTTCCCCGACATCGACCCTGTTGCCCTCAGTATCGGTCCCCTCAAGGTTCATTGGTATGGGCTGATGTATATCATCGGCATCGGTGCGGCTTGGTATCTTGCGCGCTTGCGTACCCGTGAACCTGGTTTTCCGTGGACTGCGAATCAGGTAGAAGACCTGATTTTCTATTGTGCTCTAGGACTTATGATAGGCGGTCGCCTTGGTTACATCCTTTTTTATAATTTCGCCTCCTTCCTACAAGAGCCGTTGATTATTTTTAAAGTGTGGGAAGGCGGTATGTCTTTTCATGGGGGCATGATCGGTGCCTTCGTTGGTATGGCGGTATTTGCTAGATCAGTGGGGGCTCGTTTTTCTGATGTTACCGACTTTATAGGTCCTTATGTGCCAATTGGTCTGTTTACCGGTAGGCTTGGCAATTTCATCAATGCTGAACTTTGGGGTAAACCCACCGATTTACCTTGGGCTATGGTGTTTCCCGGTGCCGGTCCAGATCCACGTCACCCATCTCAGTTATACGAAGCGCTGCTTGAGGGCATCATCCTCTTCCTAATTCTATTTTGGTACCGTCGAAGCTCGCCGCCACGCACGGCTATTAGTGGTATGTTTCTACTTCTTTATGGTGTTTTTCGTTTTGCTATCGAATTTGTACGCTTACCTGATGCCCATCTCGGTTATCTTGCGTTTGGCTGGTTGACCATGGGTATGCTGCTAACATTCCCTATGGTTCTCGTCGGTGGTTTTGTTCTGTTTCGCGCCTATCGGGTAACTCCACTGTAGACTATTATGAATACTCACCCCGAATATCAGTATCTAGAGCTTCTGCGTAATTTACTTGATCACGGAGACCCACGCGAAGACAGAACCGGTGTTGGTACACGCGCATTATTTGGTCAGAGCCTAAGGTTTGATCTAAGTTATGGGTTTCCTGTCTTTACCACCAAGCAAATATTTTGGAAAACTGCATTCAAAGAGATGTTCTGGATGCTTTCTGGTGGCCGCAATATCCGTGAGCTTCTTGAGCAAAACGTACGAATCTGGACTGACTGGCCGCTAAAAAAATTTAGAGAATCCACCGGCCTCCATATAACTCAGTTAGACTTCGAGACTCGGATTTTAAATGATGCTGATTTTGCAGCGATCTGGGGCGATTTGGGCCCAGTCTATGGTAGTCAGTGGCGACGATGGCCGACGGCGGATGGTCATGTAATCGATCAGATTTCTGAAGTGGTTCACGGACTAAAAACGAACCCTTTTTCGAGGCGTTTACTTTTCGAAGGTTGGAACGTTGCTGAACTTGATCAAATGGCGCTTCCCCCGTGTCATAAGACCTATCAATTTTTTGTGTCGAAAGAGACTGGAAAATTATCATCATTGCTGATGCAGCGCTCTGCAGATGCCTATCTAGGTCTTGGTTGGAATATCGCCAACTTAGCGCTTCTAACTCATTTACTAGCTGACCACTGCGGTTATTTGCCTGGAGACATTGTCTGGTTTGGTGGAGATGTTCACTTATATTCCAACCATGTTGACCAGGCCCGTCTCCAGATATCCCGAGAACCCAACGTTTTTCCTCGCCTCATTATCAAGCGTAAAGCAGATACATTGTTCGACTATGGTATCGGCGACGTGGATCTTGAGGGGTATCTCCCGCATCCTCATATTCCTGCTGATGTTGCTGTTTAGTACAGGGCTTATCGAATATATTTCGACACATTGCTGTTTGCTTATCTATCTGTCCTAGGGAAGCGCGGATTAATTGAGTTTTAGGTTGGAGGTGATGGCCACGGACCTATTTTTTGGTGCCCTTTTAATCGAATCCTAACAAATGGGTCCGCCAAC
This sequence comes from Methylococcaceae bacterium, assembly GCA_046305255.1. GTDB lineage: Bacteria > Pseudomonadota > Gammaproteobacteria > Methylococcales > Methylococcaceae > UBA6136. The sequence goes on along the minus strand of JBKCCF010000015.1, from coordinate 15,742 downwards.
CTCTGAAAATAGCCTGTCAAGGGGCTTTTTGATGCGTTTTGGGCGTAATGACGCTGCGACTTCATGTCAACCCTCGAACCAGTATGACTTTGCGGGTCATGTACACGTTGGCCAAGGCAAAAAGTACCCGCCACTGATGTTCATTCTTGGCGATGCCTCTATCCCGAGTTTTGCGATTACCGAACTGATTTTTGACGATATGAAAGAGATGCTTAACCTTGGCCCTGACGCTGGCTTTGAGTTTTTCGATGTAACAGGTGAGTTACTTCTCTTCGCCTTCGGGCGAGTTTATTGAACTGCCCACGTTTGCGGGCAACATTCCAGTCAAGGATTTTGTCCTCATTCTCTAGCCATTTGGCGACCCCGGTATAGCCCGCGTCAGCATAAACCCGCCTCTCATACCCGTGCAGTAAATTACTCGCCATGACCACATCACTGTCATGGGCCGCTGTTCCCACGGCTGTATGGGTAAGGCCTGAAGCGGCGTCCACGCCAATATACCTTTTCATGCCGAAATCCCATTGGTTACCTTTCTTGGCCTGGTGCATTTCCGGGTCGCATATCTTGTCTTTGTTCTTAGTGGAAGGTGGCGCTGCAATCAGCGTTGCGTTTACGATGGTGCCCTCCCTGAGCATCAAACCTTTATCAGCCAGAAGGGCATTGATATGAGCTAATATCTTCTGTGCCAACTGGTTATCTTCCAGTAAATGGCGGAAGTTCTTCAGTGTCGTGGCATCGGGTACACGTTCCGAGTCAGGTCGATGCCCACAAAACGGGCCAACACAGGCATATCGTACAAAGCATCCTCCGCACCTTCGTCGGAGAAACTGTTGCAGAGCTGGACAAAGTAGGGGCGAAGCATCCACTCAATGCCGATCGGTGGACGCCCGCAGTCCCTTGGGGTCGAACCGTTCAATCAGTTGGATCAGGGCAGACCAAGGAATCACCTGATCCATTTGATCAAGAAAGACTTCCCGACGGGTCTTGCGTGACTTGTTCTGAAGAAACACATCCAGAAAACTGATGCTGCATCGGAGTTCGGTAGAAGGTGAACGTAAGGTCTGTCCGCTATTTTACGAACTGGAAGCCCAGAATTTCCCCGTTCTTCCGGTTAAATCCGCGCTTCCCTAATGCTGGTATATGGCTGGATTATTTAATAATCCAATTGGAGTGTAGCTAGCGTGAGGACACGAGTTGGCGTTTTTTCGATTCCGGCTACACATTAACCGAGGTGGCAACCCAGATTTGATTCTTCACCATTGAGCCCAGACGCCTCCCTCGGCTTGCGCCCTAACATAACCGTGGGAGGGTAGGTGAAACTGGCTGCAGTGGCGGCACCAAAGCAGGCCACGTTATCGGAGAAAATGCCTCACCTGCTCGATTGGCTGTCCACCTAAACAGTCTCTCTCGTCAATCCTGCAATTCGCGTTAAACGAACACGCAACGGACTATCCTTCAAGGTTACGAAGGTCAGGGTGACAAGATGCGCCTTGTTCTCGGAAACCGCCCTCCTTGTCGTTGAGATAGGCTTCATCCATCTGAACCTAGTCTGCAAGAACACGATCATCCGTCCGGTCGGTCAACACATCCATCAGCTTGTGATGGATGAACTAAGCCGTAGTACAGTTCACATCTAGTTGCCACTTCATCGCCAAGGTCGACAGCCCGGTTTTGGCTTGGCTGATCAGGCAGATCGCCGGAAGCCATGTGGTCAGCGGCAACTTCGTCCCCTGAAATAGGGTCCCCGCTATCAGCGGGGGCTAACGAGGATGACCCGTGCATTGGAATACTTTGCGCGGGCCGTTACGAAGAACATGATGGTCGGTTCCTTAACATCAAGGGCAATAACCCTTCCACCCAACGCACTGCCTCAACTCCCTGCTTGGGTTGCGCGTCAATACCGCAATCCTTGATCAATCTCAACATCGACAGCTTCGGTGAAGCCGGGTAAGGTTCATCGCCAGGATCGCCGTTTCTTTTTGGCTTATGGCGATTACTCTACAGATACTCATGCTCACCAGCTACGCTAAGCTGACGTTACTTGCTCATCAGGTAAATTTAACAACTGAATTTCATGCTGCTATGGCTTGCCGGTTGTAGATTGTTTCACGTGAAACAGAGGTCGATGACTTTTCATGGCTGGGCGCCGGACTGATAGTGCTTTTCAATTCGAAGATAATTGTGGTGGACGCCCTCTGAAGAGGACATCAGGCCATCTTTGGCTCGCGCCGTATGGCCCTAAAAACGGCAGTTGACGGCTAATTTGGGTTCACCGGCACTTCCCCCCGGAGGTTCGATTTCGGCGATGAGCCAATTGAACCTCGTCAGCAGGGTCACCAGATAGTCGCAAACAAAATCCCATACGGTGTGAGTTCGAAACTGCTCCGCACTTCGGCCCCATTCCTGAAGGCGAGTGCTCACGTGGGTGATCTTGGCTCTGGCGCGCTCTCCAAACCCATGCATCGGGGTAATGGTGATGCGGCTTTTCCGCGCATGTCTGGATTTTTCTGCGATTCCGGCTAACAACAAGGGTTTACTGGTAACAGCTTCAAGCCGTTTACCGGGATTGAGCAGGCGGACACACAAGGACCACCAGTTGTAGACCAACGAGACGGTTCTCGCAGTCAACTGACAACGATGCAGGTCCCTGGTCGTAAAACCACCCAGCCCCATTGGTTTTTTAGCTCATCAAAAACGTTCTCGGCATCCCCACGATCCCGGTAAAGCTGGGTAATGGTCAGTTCTTCATGCGGAAGGGATGTCACCAGCACGGCGTATTCATAACCCTTGCCGCCGACGTCGTCGTCCATGAAGGTAAGGACCATCTGGCCTTTTTCATCCTGCGTTTCCAGTACGAGGTCGCCACGGATCACTCGACGCAGCAGCACCACTCGCCGATGCTGATCCCAACCCGCCAATCGAACTTCACCACTGCTCGCCTGCCAGCCACCTCCCTCATCACCCCATCGAGCGCCCACAAATGAGCGTTCGATGAAGCGCTTTACACCGGCGGTTTGCCGTAGATTGAAAATATAATCCTGATCACGCGCCTCCAGTTCCGTAATAAACGGATCATTGCCAAACCCGCAGTCACCCCGAATCAGATAGGACCTCTATTCGCGGGGGAGTGCGTCCAAAATCCGGCAAAGGCCCGGCAAGGTGTGATTGGAATGCCCCTTGTTGCCTGGCAAAACTTCCACATCCAATACCAGGCGGAGTCCCGCTACCAGATAAGTGTGGTAGGTGTGCGACGGGCGACCGGGCTTTTTGGGGTTATAGCCGACCTCCGCCCCCTCCTGCCTGCCGTAAAGCACCTTGACTGTTGTGTCGATGTCCATGATACACGGTGCTTTCAGCAGTGGCAGAACGCTTCGCGCCAGATGATCCTGCAACCAGGTAAAGCCGGCCGCCTCAGGGATCTTCTCAAGACCTCGTCGGAGGGCATCCTCGCTCACCACCTTCTTCATTCCCAACAACTCCGGGTTCACCCCGCCACTACGAATCAATGTGACATGGGAATAACGCTTAAGACCCGCCAGAACCGAGAGTAGCCAGGCTCCTAACACGTCTCGCCTCTCAGGCGCATTCGGGCTCAGATAGACCAGAGGACACTCATTGATCCAGGATTCCAGTAGGCCACTCAAATTCAGAAACTCGATGAAAAAGGTCATTTGACCAAACGGCGTGACCGCCGCCTGATCATTCCATCGAACCTCGTAATGGCCACCCGGCGTCACAACAGTTTTGAGACCTTCGGCGACCGCATCTGATAGCCGATCTTTATCCATTTTCGCGCCCTCTAAATCTTCACCATTCGGGTGATCTCCGCTTGAATCAATTGCTGAAATATATGAGAGCGTTACGGGTCGAGTAAGAGAGGTACTGCTTTTTTACGGTTTATGGAACGAAGTTGCCGCTGATCACCTGATTTTTAGCGATCTATCTGATCAGCCAAGCCAAAACCGGGCTTTCGGCCTTGGCTATGAGGCGGCAGCTGGGTGTCAGCTATCCCAAGGCGTGGCTTATCAACCATAGGCTGATGCAGGTGATGGCCGACCGGGAGGATCGCTATGTTCTTGCAGGCAAGGTTCAACTGGATGACGCCTGCCTCTGCGGCGAGCGCACCGGCGACAAGGTAGGGCGGGGCTCCGAGAACAAGGTGCCGTTTGTCGCCTCCGTCTCCCTGCGAGGAGAATGGTCCGTTGCGCGTACGTTTGACGCCCATTGCAGGATTCGCGAGGGAGGCCGTTTCGGCATGGGCAAAAAACATATCGCGCCGGGGAGCGCCGTGTCCTCCGATGGCTTGGCCTGCTTTGGTGCCGTCACTTAGGCCGTTTGTAGCCACCATCCAACGCTTTTGGCCGGGCGTAAGCCGAGGAACATCCCCGAGTTAAAATGAATCAACACCTTCTTGGGCAATCTCAAGACCAGCGGCTTAGGTTGCTACCATGCGTTTGAATTTCAAAAATATGCCGCGTGTTATCTCGCGGCGTTCTGCTATCACTTCAACCGGCGTTTCAACCTGCGCACACTTCACCAGCGACTGTTGATCGCTGCCGTCACCGCAATACCTCGGCCACTGCGTTCGATTCGCTTGGCTGACGTTCATTGCTAATCAAGTATGAAAATGGATGGGCGATTGGGTTGGAATCCGTTGAAAGGAGTACTGGGCGATGCCTTGCATGATGTGCTCTGTGGCGCCGGACATAATATCCAGCTGCTGGCGGAGAGGCTGCGGCTTCTTTGGGCTGATTCGGAGTTCAGCAGTACGGATTGGGTGAATTTCCGCCTGCATCTGCTATGAACGGGTGGCAAGTGAGCAATGCCTTGTTCTAAGTTAGGTCGTTTTGCAGTTAATTAAGTGAAGGCAACTGGTAAACCTAGCCTTTTTGAAAGGCTTAATGAACGCGTAGCACACATCTCTCATGCATAAAGAAAAAAGAATGATATTAAAGATTTATTCTATTGGACAGGGGTATGCGGCAGCGTTAATGTTACAAAGTGTCGATTTGCGGTCAGCCGTAAGTGGTTCCGCCTAGGTACCTAGGTTAGGGAGAAGATGGCGCTATTGGCGCATAATAATCAAGTAATAATGCCCGGACGATGAGTCTTCCGGCTCGTGATGAAAGGAGGTGACAGCATGTGGGCCGAGTTGCGCGAACTTCGTGATAGCCTGGATTGTGGGACGCCGCCGCGGGAAGGCGAGCCCGTCACGCTGATCATTGATGACCAGCCGGTTACCGTGCCGGCCGGCAGTTCGGTGATGCTGGCCGCAGCGCTGGCTGGTCGAAGCATCCCCAAACTATGCGCCACCGACACGCTGGAGCCGTTCGGTAGTTGCCGGGTGTGCCTGGTTGAAATTGAGGGACGGAAGGGCTACCCGGCCAGTTGCACCACACCGGTCGAGGCCGGCATGGCGGTGCGCACCGAGACCGATAAACTCCGTTCCTTGCGGCGCGGGGTATTGGAGTTGTATCTATCGGATTTTCCAGCCGGCGATATTCCGGATGGCTGGAGCGAGTTCCACGCCACCCTTGAGCGGTGCGGCGTCAGTTCGCATCCCTATGGTGACGGGGCCTGCCACCTAGATGGGCCGATTGATCTGTCCAACCCCTATTTCCTGTTCGATTCGACCAAGTGTATCGTCTGTAGTCGCTGCGTCCGTGCCTGTGAGGAGATCCAGGGCACGTTCGCCCTGACCGTCGACGGTCGGGGCTTCGAATCCCGGATCGTCGCTGGCCAAGACCAGTCCTTCTTTGAATCGGATTGCGTCAGTTGCGGTGCCTGTGTGCAGGCCTGTCCGTCGCAGGCATTGATCGAGAAAAGTCTGTTTGAGGGAGAATATAGTCATGCCGAACCCTGTTAAACCCGATCACAGTGTAATCACTACCTGCGCCTACTGCGGCGTCGGCTGTGGCTTCAAGGCCGAAACCTATCAGGGCCGTATAGTGCGCATGATCCCGTGGAAAGAAGGTAAGGCTAACCATGGGCATAGCTGCGTGAAGGGCCGCTTTGCCTTTGACTACTACATGCATCCGGACCGGGTACGCACACCACTGATCCGGAATTCGATCGACGAACCGTGGCGCGAGGTGTCCTGGGACGAGGCATTTCGCCACGCTGCCGGCGAGTTCCGCCGTATTCAGGCTCGCTATGGCCAGAAGTCCATCGGGGCGGTCTCCAGTTCGCGCTGCACCAACGAGGAAATCTTTCTGGTACAGAAGCTGGCGCGAGCAGTGTTCGGCAACAACAACATCGACAACTGCGCCCGCATCTGCCATTCACCGACGCAATTCGGCCTCTCGGCGACGGTCGGCTGGGGCGCCGCCAGTCAGCATTTCGACTCCATCCTGCAGGCCGATGTGATAATGGTGGTCGGCGCCAATCCGACAGAGGGGCATCCGGTGTTTGGTTCGCTGATGAAGCGCCGTATCCGGGAGGGTGCCCGGCTGATCGTGATCGACCCACGCCGGACCGAGACGGTGGACTCGCCACATTGCCGCGCCACCGTACATTTGCCGCTGAGGCCCGGCACCAATGTCGCTGTGTTGGACAGCATCGCTCATGTCATTGTGCGCGAAGGCCTGTACAACGAAGCCTTCGTGCTTGAACGCTGCGAATGGGACGAATTCGAAAGCTGGATGGCGTTGGTCGGCGATGACCGCTATGCGCCGGAACGGATAGGCCCCAAGGCCGGCATCGACCCGGAGGCAATTCGGCAGGCCGCCCGAATTTACGCTGGCGGCCCGAATAGCGCGATTTACTATGGCCTTGGCGTGACGGAGCATTCGCAGGGCTCGACCGGTGTGATGTGCCTAGGCAACCTGGCTTTGGCCTGCGGTATGCTTGGCCGCGAGGGCGTCGGCGTCAATCCCCTGCGCGGTCAGGGCAATGTGCAGGGTGGAAGCTGCCTGGGCAGTTGGCCCCATGTCTTCAGCGGCTACCGTTTTGTCACCGACCCGGAGGTGCGCGGTTCCTTCGAAAAGGAGTGGGGCGTCGGGCTCGATGGCGAGCCGGGTCTGCGCTTGCCGAATATGTTCGACGCCGCGCTGACCGGACACTTCCGCGGCATGTTCATCATGGGCGAGGACCCGGTGCAGAGCGACCCGAATCAGCAGCATGTCATCGCCGCATTGCGTAACATGGAATGCGTGGTGCTGCAGGATCTGTTCCTCAACGAAACCTCGAAGTATGCCCATGTGTTCCTGCCGGGCAGTTCTTCCCTTGAGAAGGAGGGCACATTCACCAGCGCCGAGCGCCGCGTGAACCGGGTACGCAAGGTAGTTGAGCCGCTGGCCGGCTATCAGGATTGGGAAATCGTCGTTCGACTGATGAATGCGATGGACTATCCGGTTTATTACGACGATGCTGGCCAAATACTCGACGAAATTGCGCGGCTGTCGCCGGCCTACCGTGGTATGAGCTTTGCCCTGCTGGAGCGCATCGGCTCTGCGCAGTGGCCTTGCGACGAGCAGGCACCTGAAGGAACCGAGGTTTTACACAGGGAGCGCTTCCCTCGCGCCAATGGGCGTGGCACCTTCATGCTCACCGAGTTTGTGCCGACCCGTGAGCGCACCGATGATCGCTACTCCCTACTGCTAACCACCGGCCGCATCCTCAGCCAGTACAATGTCGGTACCCAGACCCGACGAACTGCCAATTCGCTGTGGCATCCCGAAGATTTGCTGGAAATACACGCGGAGGATGCCGCGGTTCGCGGCATCGCCGATGGGGATTGGGTAAACGTAACCAGCCGTTTCGGCAGCACCAGACTGCGTGTCAAGTTGTCAAAACGGGTCAACCCAGGCGTTGTTTATACGACCTTCCACCATGCTCAATCCAAGGCTAATGTGTTGACCTCGGACCTTTCCGACTGGGCCACCAACTGTCCCGAATACAAAGTTACGGCGGTTGAGGTGGCTCGCGTGACGGAGCCTTGCGACACCCAGGCGGCGGCGGTGGCGCAGTCAGTAGAGGAGGCTCTGTCATGACGGCGGTGGACGAGGAAGATACGATGGCCAATACGGTTCTGGATTTGGAGCGGCTACTGGCCATGGCAAACCAAATCGGCGATTTCTTCGAACCCTATCCGACGGCGCGGCGGGCCGAAGGCATCCGCAATCATCTCCGGACCTACTGGGATCCCCGAATGCGCGAAGCCTTGTTGGCGCACATTGAGCGAGATGGCTGCGGCCTGCAGGCATCCGTAATAGCAGGCGCACGTTTGCTGCGCGACACCGAGGCGGTCCGCAAGGGTTATTACGGACCACCGCAAGTGTGAGCGGTGTCGTTGTTCAGCGAACTGCTAACCAAAGGGCAATGGCTCTGGCTCAGAGGGGACACCCAAGCCATCGAAGCTGCTTTCGGTCACCCCAAAAACAATTGTCGGATAGATCGCTGTTGGCTTGAAGGCGAAAGGGACACCGTGCAGCAGGTCTGTGCGTTCCCGGTACATTATCGGCTGGTTGATGCGGGCGTTCCTCGCCGGGATTATGGTCCTGTCTATGTGCCCCTCATGTTGGGGCATCGGCATTGAGATGGTTAAAGCGCGTTCGGCCAGCGTACCGACAAAACCAGTGACAGACCCTGAACCGGATTAGGTGCCCGCTTGAGTTTATCAGGGTCGACCACACAACTGTTGGATTGACACCAGATGGCCTACGGCCTTGAGTCCCTGCTGAGCGGATTCGATCAATTTGCGTCCTTCAGCAGGGAGGCCAACCTTCGGGTTCACGGAGTTTGTATTGAGCTTAACGCCATAGGAAAGGCTTTCCGACGTTACCTGATATCCTTCTCATAGGGCTCCTAGAGATCTACTGGCCTTCGTTCGAAGTGTGATTTCCATACCGCGCGTTGCGTTTTTATCCAACCCTCAAACTCCCGGGGGAAGGTCGTAGATCTCGACTCGTTTCATGAAAGGGTCGTATACCCTTAAAAGTTAACACCTCACTTGGATTTCGCTGGGTTACTACAGTTGTAAACCGGCTTCGATACCTGCAGTACAATGCTCAGTCGCGATCCGGCGACTTCTCATCAACTATACACGTTAGGTGTCTTCATCAAGTAATTCCATTTCCTGCCGTTCAAGCAGGTCATTCTTTTCTTTTTGACATTTGCTAACGTCTCCATTATTTGCCGTTTTGCAGGCTTCCCAGGCTATACGCTCGGGGCTTTTTTTGATGTTGGGGTTTTTTGAGGGCGGCACCCAGGCACAGGCTGTAAAAAATGCCAAGGTAGAGATGACTAAGCCGAGTTTTTGCATGATGTGGTTCCGTTTTGCAAAAGGCATCAAGGGATTAAATTTACTTGCCAGCAGTGATAGTGGTCATGTCCTTAACGCTCTCACTTGCCTTTTTGCGCTCGGAGTCAGGCAATGCAATAAGACCTTTGTCGGTCAGGTAGCCTTCAGGGCCAGTGGCCTTATCACTGGTAAATTCAGTGGCATATTCTGCAATCCCGGGTATAACGCCAACATGACCCTTTTTAATATAGAAGAACAGTGGGCGGGCAATGGGATATTTACCTTCGGCAATGGCTTCGTAGGTGGGAGCCCTACCGTCAATAGGAGCCCCAACCATACGGTCTTCATTGAGAGCTAAATAACTATAACCAAATATACCGGCGGCATTCGGGTTGGCATCCAGTTTCTGGACAATGAGGTTATCGTTTTCGCCAGCCTCAATATAGGCACCATCCTCCCGTACCGTCATGCAAACATTTTTGAACCAGGCATCATCCGATTCCTTTTTTGCTTTTATCCAGGGAAACTGCTGGCAACCACCTTCAAGTGCTAATTCAGCAAAGGCATCACGAGTGCCCGAGGAAGGGGGGGGGCCTAACACTTCAATCTTGGTCTTGGGAAGAATCGGATTAACATCGAACCAGGTTTTATGGGGGTTTTCGACCAATGTTTCCGTTCCATTGGGGTTTGGGATCCGTTTGGCAAGAGCGAGAAAAATGTCTTTTCTCGTCAGTGTTAACTGATTTTTGGCTTTTTTGGATTGGGCAATCACAATCCCATCGAAGCCAATTTTGACTTCGACAATATCCTTCACGCCGGCTTTCTGACAGGCTTCAAATTCGGACTTTTTCATTGCACGTGATGCGTTGGCAATATCGGGGTATTGAGGACCCAGTCCACCGCAAAAAAGCTTGATACCGCCGCCAGTGCCCGTTGACTCAACTTTAGGTGTCTTGAAGTGGCCTTTCTTGCCAAATTGTTCAGCGACTGCAGCCGAAAAGGAATAGACAGTGGAGGATCCGACAATGTTGATGGAGTCGCGACCAGTATCTGCGAATGCAGCAGAGCTCATTTGAATAGATATGGCTAGTAATGTTGTGATGCGAGTATTAAATTTCATGTTAGGTCCTCAATCAGTAGTCCCGGTGTAGCGCTTAAAAGTATAGGTCAAAACGTTAGAAGTCAATTCGAACTGCGGTTTGCCAAATGTCAGGAGTTAACCCATTAAAACAACCAACGCTGGCATTCTTTCCTTGTGCAGGAAATCCACAAGAACCGGCTGCGTCAAGCGCTTGTCCTGTATTGGTTGCGAAAACATGCACCCAGTCAGTCATTAGTCGTACGCGAGGCGTCAGGTACCAGTTTACGCCAAAAGTCCCAATATTAAGGGCGCCACCATTAATGTTGGTTGTATTCATGTTTAGCCAATCGTATCGCGCGGCAAGCTCCCATGCGCCCCACCCGTCGCCTTGAAGGAAATTTGCATTAGGTATCAAGCGGTTCCAAACACCTTTTTTCTCATCATAGGGTCTGGTTTCTCCGGTTAAGAACCAACCCGTCTGAACGTATGCACCTTGCAGAAGATCAGATCCATCGTAACCGTAGCCATTAATTTGGGCAAAGATGTACTCGGCTTGAGCATGAACGGGACCAACGGCGCCAGCCAGTTCGGCACCAAACATACCCACGCTGTCAACTTGGTGTTGAAGGACATTTTTGCCACCGGCGCACTCGCCGGTGGAGCTATTGTAGGTTCCGCCAATACACTTGGTATTAGTAAGATTGCCAGTATTTGCCCAGTTGGTTCTATCAATAGCTGTATCAGGTGCGGTTTGATAGGCCCAACCCCCTGTGCGAAGGGAGCCATTTTCATTGAAATTATTGTTGATGCTACGCCAGGATCCCCAGGCACCCGTGTGAATGAGGTTACCGTTGTCATCCTTGAATGGGACAATGACGGCTCTACTGACCAATTGATAACTGGTATCTCCGCTGAAAGCATTACGTTGATTGTTGGAAGCAACGCCATTCGTTCCGCCCGGGCTGTTAGCGTTGCCCCAGGAGTTATCAGAGCTATTGCCTGGTCCAGGGGCCCCTACTGACTCAGTAGTAATACCTCCTCGTAGGACATAAGGTATACCCCATGCTTTATCAAACGTTTCAGCCATGGCGCCTATTTGATATTTGCTATTGGGGCCTGACTCAATGAAAGCATTTAGCGGCAGGGACCGCTCTATAAAGGTAAGATAATTATTGCTCATTACAGAGTCTAAGGTTTTGCCTTCATTCTGTTGGCCAATAGTGATGGCAAATGGTTTGAAATGTATATATTTTAGGTATGCGTCAGTTATGCCTTGGAGTCCGCCATTGTTTCTGGCCCAGTCATATTCGAAACGATATTCATAATCGCGAAACATTACACCTTCGGTGTAAAGTCTTGCCCGTCGAAAACCCACACCATTTGATAGCCCGGAACCAATAGGCGTTTCTGGATCGTTCCAGTTGATTTGCGAATCGACCTGTATGCGACCACCAATCTTTGCCTTGAAGTTCCCATCAGCTGAGCCGAACTCCAGGCCCTTCTCGTTCAAGTGGACATAGCCAGCATCGGCGTCCTTTTTGGCCGCGGATTTTCCGTCGGCGGTGATGCTCGTGGCAGGGGGGGAAGCCGCTGCGGGGGCAGACTGGGCAGGCGAGTTTCCCTTGGTCAGTTTACCCGCCTGATCTTTTGTAATGGCCCCATTCTGAGCGAGGATGGCGATGAGTTCGTCGTTCCCCACGCTGCTACCTTTCTTGCTCAGCTCCTGGAATTGCTTGTTATTGATGACGCCATTGCTCAACAAAATTTCAAGCAAGGGATTGTCGGTTGAGGCCGTCGCCGAGGTGGACAGTAGGGTCACCAACGTTGCGCCGGCAACAATGCCGAGTGTACGGGGTGATGGGTATGAATTCATGGTCATGACTTAGCTCACAGGCAATCAAATTAGTTGTTGCGTAGTAACCCAGAGGGTGAATTGCCAGGGAACACGAAGTCCTGACAGAAACGCGACAACTGTATTTAATTTTCATGACGTCAATATGAAGCTAATGTGACAGTTTAGTGACAGACAGTTTTCCTGTGGGTTAAGTGACGGGTGGATGGGCCAGCGCCCAGACTAAAGCGCTGTGATGCCTTGGCGTTGGACTGAATGTGTCGGATACCAGCCGCCTGATTAGAGTGGTATGAGGTGATCAGACACGAGCATAGAGAACCAATCCCCAAATTAGACCTGCAAGCAATAACGAAGACAGGACTGCAGCAGAGCCGACATCTTTTGCTCGCCCGGAAAGTTCGTGGTGTTCGAAGCTAATGCGATCGACTACGATTTCAATACCCGTGTTGAGCAGCTCAACGATCATGACCAGCATGATGCTGCCAACGAGTAGCGCTTTCTCAACAGCCGTCTGGCCCAACCAAAACCCCAGCGGGCAGCAGAAGGCAAATAGATAGGCTTCCTGGCGAAAGGCCTCCTCATGGTGCCAGGCGGCACTGAAACCTTTCATGGAGTTAAAAAAAGCAGCGGTAATTCGTGCAATCCCTTTGAGGTTTTGTCCTGCCATGTTCGTAGATGGGTTGGATGGAAATGAATGGACGTCGTGCCAACAGGGAACCTCGAAAAACCCATCTTTTCACCCAAATTATGAGTCTAACGCACTGATTTATAATGCGTCGATTTCACAATTTTGAGGTTTTTCGAGGTTCCCAACAGGGGCAGGGGACAAACTAAGGCGTGCCGGGAATTGGCTGGCATTGCGCCCAAATGGCATCGACCCAGGCGCGGTCAACGCTGAGGTTGCCACGCATTAACCAGTCAACAATCGCTTGTGCTACATCGGGGAAACGAATGCCAACAGAGTGGCTGTTAACGAGCCAACGGGCAATGCTGTCAGCATTCAGGTCATGCATGACGTGCCCCAACTTGAGTTGATCAATCGCCAGTGCATTTGATAGCTGTTCCATCTGGCCATGCAGGGGTTTAACCAGCAGGCGTTTACCATGATGCAGTGCCTCACTGGGTAACTCAAAACCGGCATTACATATCACACCACCGCAGTCAGCGAAGTCGTTCCTGAATGACTGGCGGGCAACCCCCTTAACGGTGATATGCGCAGTGCTTCCGCCGGTCACGACATCTCCTGACGGATGGTAGATGTGAAACTGATGGGAGTTGAAGGGCTCGAACAGTTTTATCACCTCATGTATGTCTTCGAACGGAAGATAAACGATGATCTTTTTCGCTATCGAGGCGCACTCTAAGCCTGTGGTCTCAATGATCGGAGGCAATATGGATTCGCCAAAATGATGCCAATGCACGCCAAGACCAACGGATACGGGCGCAAAATACTTTAGGATTTGAGTACCCATGAAGTCAGCTCCCGCAAGCGGGATGGCCTGTCCGAAGGCATATTGATGGCCAATTCCCACGGTATGAATTCCCCGTAGACGAGCGGCCCAGGCGGTAACGGGCTCAAAGTCGGATATCACAAGGTCGTAGCTCTCTAACTCTAGCGAGCTGACATCGCGCAAAAAAGTCAGGAGGTTATTGTTCAGTGCCGTCGAGATGTATCGGATGTTGCCTTTATGGGTCTGAAAGGTGAGGCCCCTCCGCCACTCAAAGTCACCAAAAACATCCATTTCAAATAGATCGGATCGTGGGCGCCCGGTAAATAAATAAGTCACTTCGGCTCCGGAAGCCTTGAGTTTGGGTGCCAGTGCTCTGGCTCGGGTGATATGCCCATTACCTGTACCTTGTACCCCATAGAAAATCTTCACGGCAGTACATTCTCCATGCCAGCAAGTGCCAGCACTGAGCCCATGGCAGCGCCTATCAGAGTATCTGTCGGAAAGTGAACACCCAGGATGACTCGCGAGATACCCACTAATGTAGACCAGGTGAGGGGAATCAAACCATACTGGGGATAAAAAATGGTAACCGTCGTCGCTACCAGGAAGGCTGCCGACGTATGGCCGGATGGAAAGCTAAACCGATCTGATGGCGTTACGAAACCCGGGATATTCAGAATAACCGGTGGCCGGTCGCGGCGACAGATGTTCTTTAATGTCATATAGGTGGGTCTTTCTAACAAAAAAGCGAGTAAGAGACAGTTGAGCATATCGATATCGTATTGCAGACCGGACCAGAACAAGCATGCCATTAGCAATAGATAGAGATGGCCATCACCTGTTCTCGAAATAACTCGGGCACAAGAGACAAGAAACCGTTTGGTTTTTCGGGTAGATACCCACATAAAAATGCTGATATCGCAGGCTTGTATCGTGTCAATGACCTTCATGACTAAATCTCCCCAGATATACCAATGGTGCCGTTACATTCAAGCTGAATTGAGCGTAAGAAATCTACATGCTGGAGTAGATACGTTAGTCGTTCTGAGTGACAGGGCTATTAAAGCGGTATGAAGAGAATGTTGCAGGTCAATGTGTAGCTTTATAACAGGATTGCGTTCTAGCCGTCGGCATCCGGCAGCATGAGTGCTGAAGCTGGATGGTCGACTTTCTGCCAGCGGATCAATTCAAGTCTACCGTCATAATGTTCGACAATCGCGCTGCAACTCTCGACAAAATCACCGGTGTTGATATATAGAAAGCCGCCTATTTCCTTGATTTCAGCATGATGTATATGGCCGCATATCACCCCATCCAGGCCTTGATCATTAAGGGTGCTGACGATGCCCTCCTCGTAGTCCGAAATGAATTGGACAGCGTTTTTGACCTTATACTTAACGAATGCAGCCAAAGAAAAGTGGGACTGAATGCCCATGAAACGGCGCACTATCCCGAGTAACCGATTGATTTCGAGTAACAGGTCGTAGCCTTTGCTGCCAAGTTTTGCGATCCATTTATGATACTTGGCAATCGTGTCATATTCATCGCCGTGGACAATCAGTAATCGTTTGCCATCGGCTGTGGTGTGGATATCTGATGTTTTTACGATAATGTCACCGAAGACATAATTATCATAATCACGAATGTTTTCGTCATGATTGCCGGGGACATAAATGACCTGGGTGCCATTGCGAGCTTTTCGCAGAACTTTTTGGATGATGGTGTTGTGGTCTCTTGGCCAATACACCTTTTTGGATAGCGCCCAAAAATCTATGATATCGCCAACGAGATAAAGCACCTCGCTGTCATTATGTTTTAGAAAGTCGAGCAGCACATCAGCCTGACATTGGGTGGATCCGATATGCAAGTCTGATATCCATATGGTTCGGTAACGATTTTCGCTCATAGACGGCGTGCTGTAGTGCAGATAGTTCGTGATATACCCTGATGGCTATACTGATTACTGGAAGCGATAATTAGTCCGCGCTGAACAAGTCGGAATCAAGCTCTGTGTATGAGTAGGCGAGTCATATATCGGGCCAACTGGGTATACAGCCACTCCATAATTTCGGGCCAAAGAAGCCGCAGCTTCTTCATCAGCAGGCGGATGTTGTGAC
>JBKCCF010000014.1:0-19014 GCA_046305255.1 Methylococcaceae bacterium | reverse complement strand
GGGTTTTAAGGCGGGGCAGGGGCCGCGCGATGCTGAGGCGCTCGCGGCTATCCGTCGCTGGGCACGGAACACCCAGACGGGCGATATTGGCGAGGCCTCAGGGTTGCCCGAAAATTCACCGCATTGGGCCGCGGCAACCTCGACCGCTGATAATTGTCTTGGTCAGGAGTGTCCCCGGCATGGCGAATGTTTTCTGGTGCAGGCGCGAAGCCGTGCGCGTGAGGCAGATGTGCTGGTGATTAATCATCATCTTCTGTGGGCGGACTGGACCCTTAAAAATGAAGGGCTCGGCGAGTTGTTACCGCAAGCGGATGTCATCATCGTTGATGAAGCCCATCAATTCCTTGAGTCTGCCTCTCAGTTTTTGGGGCTTGGCATCAGTTCAAGACAGTTGGCCGACCTCGCCAACGATGTCGCCGTCGAGCGCTTCAAGGATGCCCCCGATGTGCCCCGGTTGCTTGAGGAGGCGGAGCGGCTGGAGCGCTTGATCGATGATTTCAGGCTGGCACTGGGGGAGGACTCCCGCCGTGACGCCTGGCATACCGTAGCTGATCTTGAGCCGGTGGGTCTCTCGATTGATGCCATAAGGACCCAGCTGGCCGGGCTGGCCGCAATGCTCAACCCTCTGATTGTGCGCGGCAAGGGTCTGGAATCCTGCCACACGCGTTGTCTTGATCTTGGCAATCGACTTGATCTCTTCATGAGTGGGGATGCCGTTGATGCCGTAAGGTGGTTCGAAACCCGTAAGCGCAGTTTTGCCTTGAACCGGACACCCCTTGAGATCGCCAGTGAATTCACCAAATTTCGAACTTCGTCCCCATCCGCCTGGATTTTTACTTCGGCAACGCTCACCGTGGGGGGGAGATTCGATCATTTCAGTCGCCAGCTCGGACTGAGCGATGCACGGCTTGAGGCGTGGGACAGCCCCTTCGATTATGCCAGCAATTGCCGAATCTATTTGCCGGAAGGTCTGCCTGAGCCATCGTCACGGAACTATAACGCCGCCGTCATTGCGGCGGCCTTGCCGGTCCTCAAAAGTAGCGGGGGACGGGCGTTCGTCCTGTTCACGTCTCATCAGGCACTCGCTGAAGCGGCAACAATGCTGTCAAACACACTGGAGTATCCCCTGTTCGTGCAGGGAACCCAGCCCAAAACACGCCTGCTTGAGCAATTCAAAGCGGCTGGAAATGGCGTTCTGTTGGGTACTGCTACCTTCTGGGAAGGTGTTGATGTTCCCGGCCCCGCGTTATCCTGTGTCATTATCGACAAACTACCGTTCGCCTCCCCCAGCGACCCTGTACTCAGCGCTCGCCTTGACAGCATGCAGAGAGCCGGTCTCAACCCGTTCGTCAGCTATCAGTTGCCCGCCGCGATTATCGCTCTCAAGCAGGGAGTGGGCAGACTGATTCGGGATCATGGTGATCGCGGCATATTAATGCTGTGCGATCCGCGACTGTTGACCCGACCCTATGGGACATTATTCCTCAAAAGCCTGCCCGAGATACCGCGTATTCGCGCGGTGGCCGAAGTGGCGCAATTTTTCTCCAGTTTTTGATTGACGACCGACTTCGCCATGAAAATTCTCGCGATAGACACCTCGACTGAAGCCTGCTCAGCGGCTCTGCTGATCAATGGGAACTGTATTGAGCGCTATCAGTTGGCCCCCCGTGAGCATAATCGCCTGATTCTGCCCATGGTGGCCGCACTGCTGGCGGAGTCTGGGTACGGTTTGCCTGATCTTGATGCGCTGGCTTTTGGTTGCGGCCCGGGATCCTTCACGGGTCTTCGCATCGCCGCCGGTGCCACCCAGGGGCTTGCATTCGGCGCTGATCTGCCCGTGCTACCCGTCTCAACTCTCGCGGCCCTGGCATTGGAAGCCATGGAAGCAACTGCAATCAAGTATGCATATCCCTGCATAGATGCCCGCATGAGTGAGGTTTACTGGGCCGTGTATCAACGGGTGGCCGAACACGAGGTGCGCCTTTTGGGTGAGGAATCGGTCCGATCACCCACTACAGTCTCGCTTCCTGCCGGCATCACAGGCATCGGTATAGGCAGCGGCTGGGGACGCTATGCCGATGTCCTGTCCGCCCGGGTCAGGCAGGGTCTCACTGCCTTTAGCGCTGATCGATTCCCTCGCGCCGCCATGATAGCTCGCCTGGCGGCTACGGCCTTCATCCAGGGCGGCGGCTTGCCCGCTGAAAAGGCCATTCCGGTCTATCTTCGGGATAACGTGGCCCTAAAATCTGCCGATCGGAATGGATCGCGCGGTGGTTTGATGGATACCGGGGAGACGGGTCTATAGTAGAATGCCACCATGGCACAGTTTTTTCAGATTCACCCCAAAGACCCTCAACCCCGTTTGATCAACCGGAGCGCGGATATGATTCGCGCGGGCGGCGTGATTGTCTATCCAACCGACTCCTCCTACGCGCTCGGTTGCCGTATGGATGACAAGACTCCGCTGGAAAGAATTCGCCGGATTCGGCAATTGGGCGATGACCACAATCTGAGCCTCGTCTGTGTCGATCTCTCACAGATTTCGACCTTCGCCAAAGTGGCTAACGAGTCCTACAGGCTGATCAAATCACTGACGCCGGGGCCGTTCACCTTTATCCTGCCGGCGACCCGGGAAACTCCCAAGCGCCTGCAGCACTCCAAACGCAAGACCATTGGCATCCGCTT
Source organism: Methylococcaceae bacterium (assembly GCA_046305255.1). GTDB lineage: Bacteria > Pseudomonadota > Gammaproteobacteria > Methylococcales > Methylococcaceae > UBA6136. The sequence goes on along the minus strand of JBKCCF010000014.1, from coordinate 16,329 downwards.
GCCGGACGATCCCATCACCATGGCCATCGTATCCGCACTGGATCAGCCCTTGTTCAGCACGACACTTATCCTGCCTCGCGAGGATGAAGCGCTGACAGATCCCGAACTGATCAGGGACCGGCTCGAGAAGGAAGTCGATCTGGTGATAGACGCCGGCCAGGTGGCCTACCAGCCCACTACGATCATCGACCTCACGGGCGATAGTCCGGTTATCGTGCGCCAAGGCAAGGGTGTCGCCCCTTCACTACGATAAAACACACACCTATATCCCATGGATAACTATTCGATAGAACAACTGATTCTCACCGGCATCCTGCCGGTTCTGTTTGCCATAACCATGCACGAAGTCGCCCACGGCTGGATGGCCCGCCTGCTGGGCGACGATACCGCCGAACGGCAGGGCCGGTTGTCATTCAATCCTTTGCATCATGTTGATCCGCTGGGCACTATCATACTGCCCGGCCTCATGCTCGCCATGAAAACCGGCTTTATGTTCGGTTGGGCAAAACCGGTTCCTGTCACGGCCAGTCGTTTGCGAAATCCCCGCAAGGGCATGATGCTGGTTGCGATTGCAGGTCCCGCTTCGAACATCCTGATGGCGCTGTTCTGGGCTCTGGTGGCAAGGGCGGCAGGGTTCCTTGATGAGAGTAGCCCTTATCTCGAGCCTCTGATGCTGATGAGCCAGATCGGTATCATGTTCAATATTCTGATGGCTGTGTTTAATATGATTCCACTGCCGCCGCTGGATGGCGGTCGGCTGGTGCTGGAAATGCTGCCCTACAACGCAGCCCAGAAGTACAGCCGGTTGGAGCCGTATGGTTTCTTCATTCTGATCGGCCTGATGTTCACGGGAATACTCAACGTATTCATCACCATTCCCATGCACCTTTTGCGCGGCATCATGATGGGGATTGCAGGTCTTTGATCAGCGAGACTCAGCCCGCCGTCCCGGCTGCGGCGGAGAGTGTAAGCAGCGTTACCCCGCTTGCCCTGATCAACGGCACCCCGGTTCACCAATTGCCGGACGATCTATACATCCCTCCAGACGCCCTGGAAGTGTTCCTGGAGGCCTTCGAAGGGCCACTGGATCTCCTGCTCTACCTGATACGCCGGCAGGGACTGTCAATAATCGATATTCCCATGCATGACATCACCCGGCAATATGTCGCCTATATCGACATGATGGGGACGCTCAAGATCGAACTGGCTGCCGAGTATCTTCTGATGGCAGCCATTTTGACTGAAATAAAATCCCGCATGCTGTTACCACGACCCGCTGAGGTTCAGTCCGAGGAGGGCGATCCGCGCGCCGAACTGATGCGCCGCCTGCAGGAATATGAACGTTTCAAGGCGGCCGCCCGGGGGATAGATGGCCTATCGCGGTTAGAGCGGGATATTCACGAAGTATCGGTCGATATCAGCGAGATCAGGATCAACAGGATTTATCCTGAGGTCGATCTCAAGGAAGTGCTGCTTGCGTTCAGGGCCGTACTGCAGAGAGCCGAACGCGCCACCTGCCATCACATCATGCGTGAACCCTTGTCGGTGCGCGAGCGCATGACCAGAATACTGGCCCAGTTGCGGGCGCACGCCAGAGTTCCCTTCGCTGCCCTGTTTCTTCACGATGAAGGCCGGGCCGGAGCTGTGGTTTCGCTATTGGCTATTCTTGAAATGAGCAAGGAGCGCATTATCGAGATTCTTCAGGATGAACCACTCGGTCCGCTTGCGGTGCGGGCAATGGGCATGGCTGCTGATCATGGATCTTAAATTGATTATCGAGGCTGCGTTACTCTCTGCTGCCCGGCCATTGTCCCTGACCGAACTTGAAAACCTGTTTGATGACGACGAACGTCCCGGCCGGCAGGTGTTGCGGGATACGCTCGCTGAACTGGCTTTGGACTGCGCCCAGCGTCCGGTAGAACTGAAGGAGGTTGCCAGCGGCTGGCGCCTGCAGGTGCGCGAGACCTTCTCACCCTGGTTGTCGCGACTATTTGAGGAGCGGCCCGCGCGATATTCACGGGCTTTTCTGGAGACGCTGGCTATTATCGCTTACCGGCAGCCGACGACCCGGGGCGAGATCGAGCAAATTCGCGGGGTGGCGGTGAGTTCAGGCATCATCAAAAATATGCAGGAACGGGAGTGGATCCACATCGTAGGGCACAAGGATATTCCCGGTCGGCCTGCGCTGTTTGCCACCACCCGACAGTTTCTTGATTATTTTAATCTTGCCAGCCTGTCGGACTTGCCGCCCCTCCAGGAATTTATCGATCGGCTGGACGAACGTGTTGCCGAGCCGTCCTCTCCATCCCATCCCATTGTGGAACCCACAGACACTGATCATGCGCACCCAGAATCCAAATCAGAAGCCGAAACAGCCTAAACCAACGCAAATCACAGCTAACTCTCAGGCAGATGCTGCCGGCGAACGCCTGCAGAAGGTTCTTGCCCAGGCGGGTCTGGGTTCCAGACGCGAAATCGAGGAATGGATCAGGGTAGGGCGGCTCACACTCAATGGTCAGGTCGCCGTTCTGGGCGCCCGCTATCAGAAAGGCGATCGCCTCACCCTCAACGGTCGGCCGATTGATCTTGACGGACGGCGCGAGGATCCGACCCGGGTGCTTGTCTATCACAAGCCGGTGGGCGAGTTGGTTACCCGCCGCGACCCCGAAGGACGACCGGTTGTATTTACACAGTTACCCAGACCACTACGCGGCCGCTGGGTCGCCATCGGGCGGCTTGACATCAATACCCAGGGCTTGTTGCTGGTCACCACCAATGGCGAACTGGCCAATCGCATGATGCATCCCTCGCAAGAGGTAGAGCGTGAATATGCGGTTCGGGTGCTGGGCACTGTCGATGACAAGATGCTGGAACGGTTGCGGAACGGGGTGGCACTTGAAGATGGCGTTGCCCGTTTCGAGGCAATTGCCCATGCGGGCGGCGAGGGTGCCAACCACTGGTTTCACGTTACCTTGCGTGAGGGGCGTAATCGCATCGTTCGCAGACTTTGGGAGTCTCAGGGCCTCACGGTCAGCCGTCTGATGCGGGTTCGTTTTGGCGCCATTGAATTACCCTCCCGACTGCGACAGCGCACCTTTATGGAGTTGCCGCCGGATGTCGTGGCCAACCTCATGGCATCGGTGGGGCTGGAGGTGGAATCGTCTGCAAGCAAGCCGATCGCTGCTGCTGCGCCCGCACGAATCACCCCTCAGCGCCGTGGTGGCCGGGTCGGTAGGTCCTGACGCAGGCTGCAGATGTCAGACAAAATCTGCTTGCGAAGGTTGGCGCACTGACGAGTTAGCTACCCCTTAGCCAGTAGTCGGTAGCGATACCCGCGAAGATGACGGCTCCAAACCAGTGATTGTTCAGGAAGGCCTGAAAACAGGCGGGCTTGTCATAATCTCGAATCAGCCACTGTTGATAGACAAACAGTGCCGCGCCTGCGACAAGACCCAACAGCGAGGGCAGACCCAGCCCCGCACTCCGGCCAGCGAGCAACAGGATCGCCAGCATGATGAGTTGAAGTATTCCCACGATCAGTCTGTCATGCCGTCCAAATAAAATAGCGGTAGATTTCACGCCTATCTTGAGATCATCGTCACGGTCGACCATGGCGTAGAGGGTGTCGTAAATCAGGGCCCAAACCACTGTGGCGGCATAGACAATCCAGGCCAGCAGGGGAATCGCTCCCGTTTCTGCTGCAAAACTCATCGGAACCGCCCAGCCAAAGGCAATGCCGAGGTAGGCTTGTGGCAGATGGGTGTAGCGTTTGGTGAAAGGGTAGCTGGCCGCAAGCACTACGCCCGGCACAGAGAGCCCAATGGTCAGCGGATTCATCAGTAACACCAGAGCGAATGCGCTGAGGCAGAGACCTGTAAATAGCCACAGGGCTTCGCGCGGCGACACCTCCCCCGCCGCGATCGGACGGAGCCGCGTGCGCGCTACGTGGGGGTCGAAGTTACGGTCGGCATAGTCATTGATGACACAGCCGGCAGCCCGCATCAGCAGGGTACCAACAACGATCACGATCAGAACCTTGAGCGATGGCACCCCCTGTCCCGCCAGCCATAGCGCCCACAGTCCCGGCCATAGCAGCAGAAATATGCCAATCGGCTTGTCGAACCTCATCAAGCGCCAGTAGGCATTGAGTTTCAGCATGGAGGGATGGGCCTTGCAGGTCTCGCTCATGGTGTGTCCGGTCACGTATTGATGAGTGCTGGCAGAAAGAACTCGGCCACCAGCAGTGTATGCCTGCCGCCCAGACTATACAGTGATCGTCGCCCCCAGCAGGCCGTTGCGCCCAAGTCGGTGATGGGCAATAGTCTGGGTTGCCAAAACCCGGGGTCAGTGCGGGCAAGTTCGAGTTCAATCCGATGCAAGCGCGGGTCGGCAAACAGGATGTGCCCCAAAGGTCTGTTGCCGAGGTGGGCTAACCGCCGGTCCGCCCCTTGCAGGGTTCGGGCGGGGATAATGCTGCGGGCATAGATCAGGGGCTGGTCGTCGGCCTCCAGTGACACTTCCCGCACGATCGCGCGCTGGCCCGAGCCCAGTTTCAACAGACAGGCCTCCTCGGCAAACGGTCGCTCCCAGCTTTGGCCCAGGAGATTGACCTGAAAACTCTCACCATAGCGCACGTGCAACCGGCGCGTCAGTGAGCCTTGTTCGAAGATCCAGTCAGAAATCGATAGAGGTATGTGGGTCACCCCCCGATAGCGCGATCGATGCCAGCGTGGCGGGGTGATGAAAAGTTGGCTGCTCGGCTTCAAGTGGCCGGTCTCTCCTCAGGCGGTGTCGTGTTGTCGTGGCGTGTGATTCGCAGCCCTTCGGCCGTGATGGCCTGGGCACTAAAGTCCAAGGTGCCCAGTTTAACAAACGGCGGGCGATGTCTGGCCGAAAGCTGATGTCAAGCGAGGGTACGTCGCATTATCTGTGCGTAACATCGGGAAACGTGTGCGTGTAAGCCCGCGCTCAATCCGGGCCGGTTTCGAAGGCTAACCGGCCCGGATTGCGAATTTAGTTACCGAGTTTCTTCTCCATGGTCTCTTTCAGGTCATCCTTGGCATCGTCGTATAGTTCGAATTGTTCCTTGCTCAGTAACACGCTGAGTTCCTTGTCTTTGGCCGCCATCAGTGCGTTGGCCTTTTGACGCTTGGCCAGCATATTGTCGGAACCCTTGAGCACAGGCTCCATTTTGTCGGCGTACTTGAGATTCAGAGCCTGAACCTTGGTGGCAAGGTCCGGCGTCAGTTTGAGCCGTTCTGTCATGAATTCTGTCTGGATAGCTGCTCGTTGTGCCGGAGTACTATCCTCAATACCGGCAACCGAAAGGGTGCTGATGAACAGGGAGAGGAGCAAAATAACGGGGCTGAGTGTCATGGGAGATGATCCTGATGGCCGTGATTGTTGAAATAACGCCGTCCTAGCTTGCATCAGATTTTGCCGTTTGGCTACAGCCTTCCCGCACCGGATTCCTCCGCGGGAACTGGCACTAAGCCTCAAATGGACGGTCGTAAACTGCGGCGATAGCCTGCCACCACAGCGGCTATAACCAGCACGATCCGGCGCATTACAGGTGTCAGGCGAACGAATGCAACAAAATATAAGTAGACTTGAGGAGGCCATATGTCCTGGGATTGTTCCAATTTCAAAAAACCCAGCCTGGAAGAGTTGCGCGAGCAACTGACTGACGAGCAGTTCAGAGTGACCCAGAAGGAGGGCACGGAGCGCCCTTTCAATAACCCCTACTGGGATAACTACCGTCAGGGCATCTATGTCGATGTGGTGTCGGGAGAGCCGCTATTCAGTTCACTTGACAAGTTTGATTCCAGCACAGGCTGGCCGAGTTTTTCCCGACCGTTGCTGGATGAGCAGGTTACCCGGCATGAGGACCGATCGTTGCTTTATACCCGCATTGAAGTCCGAAGCAGGATTGCCGATTCTCACTTGGGTCATGTGTTCAATGATGGGCCAGCACCCACCGGACAGCGCTACTGCATCAACTCTGCAGCGATTCGGTTCATACCCAAGGAGGCGTTGATCGAGAGCGGCTATGAGCAGTTCGTCAGTCTGTTTGAGGGAGTCTGATAGTACTGGCCAGGATGGTAGGGCAACGGATGACGAGTCAGGCTACGTTGTAGTTAATTTTTGTGTGGTGATGAGTCTCGGCGATGATGATTTTCAAAGCAGTGGTGATACAACAGGGGTTCAATGAGTACCAACAAAATTAAAGGCATCGGTCGTACCAGTCGCAGCGTACTGGCGGAGCATGGGATCTTCACCGTCGAGGAACTGGCTAATGCCGATGTGGACCAGTTGCTCAAGATTCCAGGTGTCGGCAAATCCAAGGCGACCCGCATGATACGGGCCGCCAAATACATGATCGGCGAGATGACCGCTGCAGAAAGCAGTGGCCAGATGGCACGGGATAGTGTGTCCGACCTGGTGACGGAAGCGGTGGATCTGGCGGATGGCAGACTCTACATTAACCAGGAACTCAGCCTGCTGGAATTTAACCGCAGGGTACTTGAGCAGGCCAAGGATGAACGGACGCCGCTGATGGAGCGGCTCAATTTCCTCTGTATTTCCTGCTCCAACCTCGACGAATTTTTTGAGGTGCGGGCCGCTGGCCTGATCCAGCGGGCCGAGCTCGGTGCGACCCGCACCGAACCTGACAACCTCACTCCCCAGGAAACCCTGGCTGCCATTGGCAAGGGCGCCCATGACCTGGTCGATGAGCAGTATCGGGTATTGAATCAGGTGATTCTGCCGTTGCTGGAGCAGCAAAATATTCGCTTTGTCCGCCGTAGTCAGTGGACAACGGTCCAGCAGGCCTGGCTCAAGCGGTTTTTCCTTGAGCAGTTAATGCCCATTCTCAGCCCGATCGGGTTGGACCCTGCTCATCCGTTCCCGCGCATCCTCAACAAGAGCCTCAATTTCATTATCTCGCTGACCGGCAAGGATGCTTTCGGCCGAGAGATAGACCTTGCCATCCTGCAGGCGCCCCGATCGCTGCCGCGCATTATCCAGTTACCGATACAGGAAACAGACAGCGGCCCACACGATTTCGTCTTTCTCTCGTCCATCATTCACGCTTTTGTCGACGAGTTGTTTCATGGGGTCAAGGTGCGTGACCTTTACCAGTTCCGCGTGACCCGCAATAGCGAGATGTATCTGGACGAGGAGGAAATCGACGACCTGTTGCGCGCGCTCGAAGGTGAACTGACCAGTCGTAATTATGGTGACGAAGTGCGTCTTGAGGTGGCTGCCAACTGCCCGGACGATATCATTGACTATCTTCTCGGCCAATTTGCCCTGACCCCGGATCGCCTTTACAAGGTTGATGGACCCGTCAATCTCAGTCGCATGAGGGAAATCAGCGACCTTATCGACAGACCTGATCTCAAGTACCCGCCTTTTACTGCGGGTTGCCCGCGCGGGCTCGCAGGGGGGCAGGATTTATTTGAAGCCATCAGGAAAAGGGACATCCTGCTGCATCATCCCTATGAGAGTTTTGCGCCGATCGTAGAACTGATCCGGCAGGCGGGCGACGATCCTGAAGTAGTCGCGATCAAACAGACGCTTTACCGCACCGGTTCAAACTCGCCGGTGGTCGATGCTCTCTTGCGCGCAGCCAAGGCAGGGAAGGAAGTGACCGTGGTTGTCGAACTGCGAGCACGCTTTGACGAGAAGGCCAATATCTCGCTTGCGAACCGCTTGCAGGAAGCGGGTGTGCAGGTGGTCTATGGCATCGTTGGCTATAAGACGCACGGCAAGATGCTGCTGATCCTTCGGCGTGAAGGCAACAACCTGCGCTATTACACCCATCTTGGCACCGGCAATTACCATCCTAAAACCGCCCGGTTGTATACCGACTATGGCCTGCTGACCGCAGACCAGGAATTGGGGGAGGATGTCCGCAAGGTTTTTGTGCAACTGACCAGTCTGGGCAAGGTGGGCAAACTGCACAAACTGTTACAGGCGCCGTTCACCCTGCATCAGGGCCTTCTCAAGAAAATCCAGCGCGAGGCCGAGCATGCTCAAGCTGGCCGACCCGCCCGCATCATCATCAAGGTCAATGCTGTGGCTGAACCGTTGCTGATCCAGGCACTTTATCGCGCCTCCATGGCCGGGGTTGAGATCAAATTGATCGTGCGCGGCATCTGCTGTCTGCGGCCCGGAATCCCGGGGGTGTCGGAGACGATTGAAGTCAGGTCCATCATTGGCCGGTTTCTCGAGCATAGTCGTGTCTACTACTTTGGAAACGGCGGGAGTCCCGAAGTATTTGGGGCGAGCGCGGACTTTCTCGCCCGTAACATGTTCCGGCGGGTCGAGGCCTGTTTCCCGTTCGGGCACAAAAAAATGGTGGATCGGGTGCGGCAGGATCTGGACATGTATCTCAAGGACAATACCCAAGCCTGGCTGCTCGACAGTGAAGGGCGCTATGCCAGAATGATGTCTGCGGCTGACGTCGCGTTTGAAGCCCAATCGACACTGCTTGAGCGTCTGCGAAAGTAAATCGCTCCGTAGGTAGGATCCCCCGCTGCTCATTGCCTGATTCTGCCATAGATGACAATTCCCGAACGTGCAGGCAAACCGCATGCAGTATTTCCCGTTACGGAATACTCAGTTAGGGTGTTAGACGGTAATATCGCTACCACTACCCGTTGCAAGCGGGTGATAGTGACTCCAGGGATCATGGCGAGTAGCGCAAAACAAAGACTTCAGAGGGGATAAAATGCTGGAAGAGTATCGAAAACATGCGGCAGAACGGGCAGAACAGGGGCTCTTGCCGCAACCCCTGACTGCCGAGATGGTAGCGGCGCTGGCGACGCTGTTTGAGCATCCGCCAACCGGTGAAGCAAGTTTTCTGCTGGATCTTCTTACCAACCGCGTGCCCGCGGGTGTCGATGAGGCCGCCTATGTCAAAGCCGGATTTCTGGCAGCGATAACCAAAGGCGAAGTCGCCTCGCCCATACTGGATCCCGTTCGTGCCACTGAACTGCTGGGTACCATGCTGGGCGGCTACAATGTTGCCCCGTTGGTCGAGTTGCTGGATCACCCAACCCTCGCCCCCGTCGCTGCTCAGGGCCTGATGAACACCTTGCTGGTGTTTGATGCCTTTCATGATGTCACCGATAAGGCTGATACCGGTAATACCCATGCACGTGCCGTGATTGAGTCATGGGCGGCGGCAGACTGGTTTGTCAAGCGGCCCAGGGTCGCTGACAAGATCACTGTGACCGTGTTCAAGGTACCGGGCGAAATCAATACGGATGACCTGTCACCGGCTCAGGACGCGTGGTCACGTCCAGATATTCCCTTACACGCCAAGGCCATGTTCAAAGTGCCGCGTGAGGGTGTGACGAATGCCGAGGCTCAAATCGCTGAACTCAAGACTGCGGGTTATCCGGTTGCCTTCGTGGGCGATGTGGTGGGTACCGGCTCTTCGCGCAAGTCCGCCACCAACTCCGTGCTGTGGTATATCGGCAAGGACATCCCGCACGTGCCCAATAAACGCGATGGTGGCGTGTGTATCGGCGCCAAGATCGCGCCGATTTTCTTTAACACCATGGAGGATTCCGGTGCGCTACCCATCGAATGCGATGTGTCGCGACTGGAAACGGGCGATGTGATTGATATCTATCCCTATGAAGGGATCATACGGTCCGCCTCCACCGGCGAAGTGCTGAGTCAATTTGCCCTCAAAAACGACATCATCCTTGATGAAGTCCAGGCCGGCGGCCGCATTCCGCTGATTATTGGTCGCGGCCTTACCGACAGGGCGCGCAAGGCGTTGGGGCTGGGAGCCTCGACGGCTTTTCGCCGCCCCGCACCCCAGGTGGACAGCGGCAAGGGCTACACCCTCGCGCAAAAAATGGTCGGCAAGGCCTGTGGCGTCGCCGGTATTCGGCCGGGGGTTTATTGCGAACCTCATATGACCACCGTTGGTTCACAGGACACCACGGGCCCCATGACCCGTGATGAGCTGAAGGATCTGGCCTGTCTCGGTTTTTCGGCAGACCTCGTGATGCAGTCGTTCTGCCACACGGCAGCCTATCCCAAGCCGGTTGATGTCAAGGTGCATCACAGCCTGCCGGATTTCATCATGAATCGGGGTGGGGTATCGCTGCGGCCCGGCGACGGCATTATTCATTCGTGGCTCAACCGTATGCTGCTGCCTGATACCGTCGGTACCGGCGGTGACTCCCATACGAGATTCCCGATCGGTATTTCCTTTCCGGCGGGTTCGGGTCTGGTGGCCTTTGCCGCGGCGACCGGCGTGATGCCGCTTGATATGCCTGAATCCGTTCTGGTGCGGTTCAAGGGCCAGATGCAGCCCGGTATCACCCTCAGAGATCTGGTTCATGCGATTCCCTATGCAGCCTTGCAAAGGGGCTTGCTGACGGTGGAAAAAAAGGGCAAGAAGAACATTTTCAATGGCCGCATTCTGGAGATTGAGGGTTTGCCTGACCTGAAGGTTGAGCAGGCTTTTGAGCTCGCCGATGCGTCTGCCGAGCGCTCTGCCGCTGCCTGTACAGTGAGGCTGAATAAGGCCCCGATCGAAGAATACCTGCGGTCCAATATCGTCCTGCTCAAATGGATGATAGAGCAGGGCTATGGTGACACGCGCACCCTGTTGCGACGGATTGATGCCATGGCCGCCTGGTTGGCAAATCCCGTGCTGATGGAGCCGGATGCCGATGCCGAATACGCCGAAATCATCGAGATTGATCTTGACCAGATCACTGAACCCCTGTTGTGCTGCCCCAATGATCCCGATGACGTGAAGCCTCTGGCTGAGGTGCAGGGCACTCAGGTTGATGAAGTGTTTTTGGGTTCCTGCATGACCAATATCGGCCATTTCAGGGCGGCGGGTAAAATCCTTGACCACTACGGCAAACAGGTAAAGGGCCGCCTGTGGGTAGTCCCACCGACGCGGATGGATGCGGATGCCCTGACCGAAGAAGGCTACTACGCGACCTACGGCAAGGTGGGCGCTCGTACCGAGGTGCCAGGCTGTTCGCTTTGCATGGGCAATCAGGCCAGAGTAGCTGACAATGTCACCGTGGTCTCGACCTCCACCCGCAATTTCCCCAACCGCATGGGGGCAGGGGCGAATGTATTTCTGGCATCGGCAGAACTGGCATCGGTCTGCTCAGTGCTGGGACGCATACCCAGTCACGCTGAGTATATGAGCTATATGCATGGACTCGAGAGCCAAGCCGAAGAGACCTATCGGTATCTTAACTTTGACCAAATCGATGGCTACGTCAAGGAGGCTGCTAAAGCCGCGGCTCCGGCCTAGTCGGGCCAGATCAGCCGGTCAGGTCGCCCTTGGATTTTAACCACTCGTGCCAGACGGCATGCGCGATAGCCAGGACGACCGGCCCTACGAAAAGACCGATGAAGCCGAAGCTGAGTAACCCGCCAACCACACCCAGCACCACCAGACCGAAGGAAATCTGACCGGCCCGGCTGATAACAAAGGGCCGGATCAGGTTGTCCACCCAACTCACGACCAGCACCCCCCAAAGAAACAGCCCCAGGCTATGTGTGGTATCGCCATGGAACAGCAACCACAGGCTGCTACCCACCCAGACCGGGACGGCGCCAAAGGGAATCATGGCCAGCAGGATGGTTGTGAACATCAATAGGGTCGGGGTTGGCATGCCTGCCCCCCAGTAGCCGATTCCTGCGACTACGCCCTGGCCGATGGCCGTGAAAATCAGGCCGTAAATAACAGCCCGCCCCGTCTGCTCTGCCACATCAACATAGCGGTCAGCCCGCTCGCCGATCCCAAGACGTATTCCATCGCGGACCTCGGCGATCAGGGTGTCCCCATCGCGATAGAGGAAAAACATGAAGAACAGCGACAGTGCCCACTGCCCCACCAGTAGGCCGACATTTTCAAGCACACCCAGAAAGCTGCGGGATACCGCCTTCAGGTGAGGTAACAAATGAATGCGGATGATGTCCTCAAGATCGCCAAGTTGCCCTGCAAATGCGCTCAATTCCTTACCGACCAGGGGTAGCGCAAGCAACTGTGACTGAAGTGCGGACTTGTCTTCAAGCCACTGTGGAAGGTGCTGAAACAACTCCCTTATCTCCTGGTCTGCCGCTATCGTCAGCCCCAGAAGAGGACTTACGATGGCAAGGCCGAGGCACAGCACCAGTACCGAAGCGCTTAGATTACGGCTTCCTCCCATAAAGGCACGAACCCGCACATAAAGAGGCCAGGTGGCATGGGTCAGGATGATGGCCCAGGCAATTGGCTCTAGTAATGGACCCAGCACACGGAAAACCAGATAGCCGAGAAAGGCCAGAAACAGGCTGAGTGGCAGCAGGCGGGGCAGTGGCGTTGTTTTTATTTCCATGTGCGAGAGGACGCGAAGTTTAGGACGACGGGGACGAGAGAGGGACGTGATAGCCTCCGCTCACATTGCCTACCGAGGTACGCTGTGGCGGCCCGTCAAGGCGCAGCGCCGTCAGTTCGCCGCCCCATAGACAGCCGGTATCCAGACAATAGACGTTGTCGCCAGCATAAAAGCCAAGAGTTGACCAGTGACCGAAGATGATGCGATCACCCGCACTGAGCCGGTTGGGCAGTTGGAACCAGGGCAGCAATCCCTTTGGTTGCCGGTCGGGTGGCCCTTTCTGGGTAAAGTCGGCGCGACCGTCCGGTGCGACATAACGCAGGCGTGTCAGACAGTTTGTGATGTAGCGGAGACGATCCCAGCCTTTGAGTGACTCGGTCCATTGGTTGGGCTCATTGCCGTACATGTGCCAGAAAAATTCAGCGTAGTCAGGACCCTGCAGCACGGCTTCGGCTTCCTGAGCGTAGCTGGCTGCTGCTTTCCCGGACCATGCCGGAGGCAGTCCCGCGTGAATCAGGTAAAATCCGTGCTGGTGATGTAATAGGGGGAGGCATCGCAGCCAGTCCAGCAATTCATCGCGGTCCGGTGCCTTGAGCACATCGCTGAAGGTGTCGCGGTGCTTGGTTCTGGAAATGCCATGGGCAACTGCCAGCATATGGAGATCGTGATTGCCGAGTACGGCCACTGCGGCGTCGCCCAGTGCACGGATGGCGCGCAGGGTTTCCAGCGATTTCGGGCCACGGTTAACCAGATCGCCGGTTAACCAGAGTTGGTCTTCAGCAGGGTTGAACGCAAGCTTTTCCAGAAGGGACTGAAATTCATCGTAACAGCCCTGAATATCGCCTATGGCATAGAGTGCCATAAACGTCAGTGCAGGGTTCTCGGGATGGCCAGCGTGAACAGGGGGATTTCGGCATCAAAGTATTCCCCGTCATCCGACAGCATCTGGTACTCGCCCTGCATGGTTCCGACCGGCGTTTCGATCATGGCTGCACTGGTGTAACGGAAGGCATCGCCGGGATTCAGGTGAGGTGTTTCCCCGACAACGCCTTCCCCTCGAACATCCTGAATTTTGCCGTGGGCGTCGGTAATCACCCAATGCCGGGTCAGTAATCTCGCTGGCGCATCGCTGATGTTGCGAATGGTGACGGTGTAAGTGAAAACATAGCGCCCGGCTTCAGGCATGGATTCGCTTTCAAGGTACTGGGTGACGGTATCAATCTGTATGGCGTTTTTTTTGCTCATCGGGGTCGGTGGTAGCATTCGGATCCTTGGGTGGCTGCATAGTTTACCCAGAACTCCGGCCTGAGGGGTGAGACTCGCCGGTATGACTTATCCATAACCCCTTCTTGATGCCAGATGGCGTCGGTGTAAAGGGGGACATTCAATTTTTAAGAGGCAGGTATGCGTATCCATATCATGGGGATTTGTGGAACCTTTATGGGTGGGCTCGCCATTATTGCGCGTCAGGCCGGGTTCGATGTCAGTGGTTCTGATCAGAATGTCTATCCTCCCATGAGCACTCAGCTTGAACAGCAGGGTATCGTTCTGAAATCGGGCTATTGCCCTGAAAATCTGGAACCACGGCCTGATCTGGTCGTGGTCGGTAATGCGATCTCCCGTGGCAATCCTGAGATGGAAGCCGTCATGGATCTCGGCCTGCCCTATGTATCAGGCCCTGAATGGCTCTACGATGCTGTGCTGAAGGATCACTGGGTGCTCGCGGTGGCAGGCACCCATGGCAAAACCACCACCACCAGTATGCTGGCGTGGATACTCGATAGCGCCGGGCTGGCGCCGGGTTTTCTGATAGGCGGGGTGCCGTTGAACTTTGGCGTTTCCGCGCGGGTGGGAGGAGGCCGCTACTTTGTGGTCGAGGCCGACGAATATGACACGGCGTTTTTCGACAAGCGCTCCAAGTTCGTTCACTACCGTCCTCGTACGGCGATATTGAACAATCTGGAATTTGATCACGCCGATATTTTCCCCGATCTTGCCGCCATTCAGCGGCAGTTTCATCATCTGGTGCGAACCATTCCCGGCAAGGGATTATTGATAGCGCCGGAGTGGGAGGCGGCATTGACCGAGGTGCTGGCAATGGGATGCTGGTCACCGGTTGAGACAATGACCAAAAACGACCGCGCCAACGGCTCATCTGCGAGCTGGTCCTATCGGCTCCTGGATGTCGATGGCAGCCACTTTGAGGTGTTGCAGCAGGGGCGGCCAGTGGGGATTGTTCACTGGGGACTGACGGGGCTGCATAACGTCCACAACGGCATTGCAGCGATCGCGGCTGCCCATCATGTCTGTGTGGCGCCGGAGGCTGCCGCAGCGTCGCTCTGCTGTTTTCTGAACGTAAAACGCCGCATGGAAGTCCGTGCGGTCGTCAATGGCATCACGTTATACGATGACTTCGCCCATCATCCCACTGCGATTGCCACGACCCTTGAGGGGCTCCGCGCCCGGGTAGGTACTGCCCGCATCCTCACCGTGCTCGAACCCCGCTCCAATACCATGCGCCTGGGTATCCATGCCGATCTGCTGGCGGATTCCTTGCGTCATGCTGATCGGGCCCTTATTTTTCAGGCGGCGGATCTGGGTTGGGATGCTGCGGCTGCGACTGCCGGAGCTGGCCATGTCACGGTCCATGCCTCGATTGATGCCATCGTTGGCGTGTTGAAAAAGACCGCAAGGCCGGGAGATCACGTCGTGTTTATGAGTAATGGCAGCTTCGGTGGCATACACCAGCTGGCCGAGACCGCGTTGAGGGGTTGAGGCTGGCTCTGCTGGGGCCGCCTCCACATTCATTGAACTGACTGGTTATAACTGTTGCGAGGATCTATGAAACCGGTATCCGTCATTATCGTGAACTATAACGGTGGCCCACTTCTGACAGAGTGTGTGCTGTCGGTTATGGGCTCGAATCGGCCGGTTGAGGTATTTGTGTCCGACAATGCCTCCACCGATGGCAGTTTGATGAAACTGCGCTTCGCCTGCGGCGGCGATCGGCCGCTTCATATTATTGAAAATGCGATGAATATCGGTTTTGCCCGGGCCAATAACATCGCGCTGCCCCACGCGCAGGGCGACTTCATCCTGTTTCTGAACCCCGACTGTATCATTCAGCCCGATACACTGGACCGTATGATCGAACTCTTTGCCCGTGACAGCGAGGTTGGAATGGCAGGGTGCCTGATTCGCAACCCCGACGGCAGCGAACAATCCGGCTGCCGTCGCAATATTCCCACGCCCTGGCGGACCTTCGTCAGAAGCAGTGGACTGGCCCGCCTCATCAAGGGCCATGCGCGCTTTGAAGGCTATCTCTATACCGGCCAGCCCATGCCGGATGTACCGGCTGAAATCGAAGCTATATCGGGTGCTTTTATGCTGGTCAGCCGTACCGCGCTGAATGATGTCGGCCCGATGGATGAGGGGTACTTCATGCACTGTGAGGATCTCGACTGGTGCCTAAGATTCCAGCACGCAGGCTGGAAGGTCATGTTCGTGCCGGATGTGGAGATTCTTCACGTCGGTGGTGTTTGCAGTGCGACAAGGCCGATAGCGGTGGAATACCACAAGCACCGGGGCATGGTTCGCTTCTATCGGAAATTTTTCAGTCAGCAGTACTCGCTACTGCTGTCCCTGATCGTGATGCCGGCCATAGTGCTGCGATTCTTTGCAAGATCGACCCGTCATCTGCTGAGCAGAGTTGGCCTGGGCCGCCGACGCGCGCCGAGAAAGCTGGCGGATGCTCTGGCCGAGACGGTGGGCAGTCTCCAAAAACCGGTAAGCCACAAGGGACGCAGGGTATTGGTAACCGGTGCCAGCAGTCTGATTGGCGACTATTTGCTGCCGCAACTGGTCAACGCCGGGTTTGAGGTTCATGCCACCAGTCGCAATCCCCCGAATCCGGCGCCATCGTCTGCTGTCACCTGGCATCGGTTGGATATTACTG
>JBKCCF010000013.1:0-18707 GCA_046305255.1 Methylococcaceae bacterium | reverse complement strand
GGTTCGAAGGAAGCTTCGATGCATCATCTGGCGGCAATGGAAAAGGCCTGCGACCCGGTACGCGAATCTGAGGAAGGCTGGACTGAAAGAGGATCAGGCCAGAAAATCTGCCTCCAACGGTCACGGGCCATGGTGGAACAGTGGAAAAGCGCATATGAACTTTGCCTTTCCGAAGAAATACTTTGATCAGCTAGCGTTGGTGTCTGTGCTGGAAACGGTACAACGGCTTCAGTATTCTTCATGAGCCGCCGTATGCGGAACCGCACGTACGGTGGCGTGAGAGGGCGGCGGGAGTAATCCCGCCCCCTACTCGATCCTGGCGTGGCGTAAATTAAAGTAGCCAACCAGAGTCTGTAGCTGGCGCAGCAGTTTTTCTTGGCATCGGCAGGCAGTCAATCTCCCGGGGCTGGTACCGTGTGAGGGGCGCGTTGATGCTATGGCGGAGTACTGACTTAGCTCAAACAGCGAAATGCATCAATGGGTCGGTTGATGGTAGTTGTCAAAAGCGAGGGGTTGGCAGTTCACATTCGGCCTGGCGCCGGGAGGGATTTTTTCGCCAGGCGATGATTTCAATCTCTATTCGCCTAATGTAACAGGGTATTCTGTTACCGAATCATTTCATAACCTAAGGGAGACGACGATGAGTGATGAAAAAGAGTTTTGGCGCATACAAGCCGCTTTCCTGAAAAACATGATAGAGGCGCGCGACAGTGCGAGAAAAGCCGGTATGGTTGAACACTTCGACAATGCCTTGGCCAGTATGCTGGGCCATGTCGCGCATGAGACCTCCAACCCATCCGAGGCATTGTGGCAAATGGTAGACGTCGCGCGGATCAGTATGCTGCGTACCGGAAAGTAGTTTAGACCTGTCTCAGGCGGCAGGCTGAAACTCATCCTGCCGTGCTGGTCGGCCAGGTTGAGCGTTGTCTACCGACCAGATAAGGCGTTTATGAGCGTAATCACGCGTGCCACTGCGCCCGTATTGGCAGTTACAAATTTGTGGCCTCGTTCGCCGCAAATCCTCGCCAGTTCTGGCTGATTCAAAAAATTTAAAATTCGAGTGGATAACTCGGCGGTGTTATTGATTCTGAAGCCACCGCCACTGGCGCATAGCCCGCTGGCGATCTCTTTGAAATTGGCGGTGTGCGGACCGAAGAGGACCGGGATGCCAGCGACTGCGGGTTCCAGCATGTTTTGCCCACCATGCGGAATCAGACTGCCTCCGACAAAGGCAATGTTTGCCGCCCCGTAAAAAGTCCTTAATTCTCCCAGGGTATCGACCAGAAAAACGTC
The DNA here is from genome assembly GCA_046305255.1 of Methylococcaceae bacterium. Lineage (GTDB taxonomy): Bacteria > Pseudomonadota > Gammaproteobacteria > Methylococcales > Methylococcaceae > UBA6136. The sequence continues at coordinate 17,414 of JBKCCF010000013.1, read as the reverse complement.
GGTTGCCGCATTACAAGCTTTGCCCTCAGATCTTAGTATGTGCGTATAGCCTTTTGCCCTACAGAGCGCGATCAGGCCGGGCACTCGCTGAGGATGACGCGGTGCAATTACCAGAAGCAGCTCGGGTTGTTCATGGCGTAAGGTCAGCAGCACGTCGAGTAGGGCTTCTTCCTCGCCGGGATGAGTGCTGCCTGCAACCAGGACGGGGCGGTCGGGGAAGAGTTGAGCACGTAGGGCTGAGGATCTGGCTTTGTCCTCATCGCCAAACGTCACATCAAACTTGACGTTACCGGTTACCTGGACGCGGCAAGGATCTGCCCCAAGGCTAATGTACCTATCTGCATCCTCCTGGGTTTGCGCCGCGACTAATGAGACCTTGGCTAAGGTTGATTGCGTCAGCCCTCTCATGCGTTGATAGCCCGTAGCCGATTTCGCCGACAGTCTGCCATTGACGATAGCCAGCGAAATGCCTTTCCTGTCACAGTGGTAAAAGAGATTGGGCCAGATTTCAGTTTCCATGATTACGCCTGCAACAGGCCGGAAATGATCAAGGAACCGCTTCACTGCACTCGGAACATCATAGGGCAGTAATACATGCTGAACCGAATTGCCCAAAATGGCAGTAATGCGCTGTGATCCCGTCGGAGTGGTGCAGGTAACCAGTATAGGACTACCGGGTTTTTCCTTCAGGAGTTGCCGGATAATTGGAATTGCGGCCTCGATTTCACCTACCGAAACCGCATGGAGCCACAGTGCACCGGGGATGGCAGGCTTCTGATAAAAGCCCAACCGCTGCAGCAGCCCCTGTCTGTAACTAGGGATGGTCCTAGCCCGCCATAAGAGCCTTGCGAAAAGGGCAGGGAGCAAGGCGTAGAACAAAGCGGAGTAGAGCAGCCGCACGCAATTTGACCTATCCGTCGCAGTAGCTGGAGTGCTGCCGCGACGGATGCCGGATCACTCAGCTACAACTTTGAGGGTGAGAGTCGCCATGACATCACTGTGCAACTGGATCCCTATTTCGTAATCGCCTAGATGACGAATCGGGCCATTGGGCAAACGGACTTCTTGCTTTTCGACGGCAACACCAGCAGCCGTTACGGCCTCTGCGATGTCCCTCGTGCCTATCGAACCGTATAGTCTGCCCTCATCGCCAGCTTTGTGGGCGATTGCTACGTTAAGTGCTGCGATGGTTTCGGAACGCTTCTGCGCAGCAGCCAGTTCGTCAGCAGCTTTCTTTTCCAGTTCTGCCCGACGTTGTTCGAAGTGCTGTATTTTTTCAGCGCTGGCAATGACTGCCTTACCCTGTGGAATAAGAAAATTGCGCCCATAACCGGGCTTTACGCTAACTTTATCGCCAAGGCCGCCAAGGTTTGCGACTTTTTCAAGAAGGATGATTTCCATCGTATTTGCCTCAAATTAAATAAGTTTCTTTCAGAATGTCATTCATTCAGTTCTGTACCAGCCTGTGACGCCAGTCAACCCAGCTATCGGTGAAGCCGGCAAGAACGATCACCAGCGCAAGTGGGGCGAAGAACATGAAGCCCACGTAAATGCCGGTAAGCCAGAAATGACCGGACGCACTACGGTTACAGATGGCATGAATCACCGAGAATCCCGCCAGCAGGTAAACCATCGCTAAAGGGACTAACGCGTTCACCGACACTTCCGACAATCCACCTGATCCGGCCATGGCTATAGCAGTCAACGCCAAAAATGCCGATGCATACCAGCGGGGAAAGCGGAGGTTGAGAAATTCAATCCGAAATCCACCCGGGTTATACAGACCGGCTTGCCACCAGCGCGACAGCAACAGACTTAACAAAACGGTAAGGACCGATCCAGCCCCTATTGCCCCTGTGGCGTACCGTGAGAATAAGGCCATGGTATGTTGCAAGAGGGCGGCATCAGGGGCCTGGCCTGCTTGTTCCAGCATGGGTTGCACCGCACGCTGTAATTGGCTCAGCCAGAAAGCAGAGGGATCTGATACAAACCCGTATACTGCTAACACCGTGAGCACGCCCAGTGCTGCCGTAGTCATCATGGCGCTGGCCATGCTTCCCGTTTCGCGGAGAACCAAGGCGACACAAAGGACCGGTAGCCACATGATTAGGGCATACCCTGCTGCATGCACCCCGTCCCCTACTAAAGCCTGACCAGCCAGGGCCACTATAGGCAGTGCAGCCAGAATGGTAAGTAGCGCATCCTTGCCCCCCTTTCTCAATGCTGGCAAGGCAACAGCGGCAGATGCGAACAGGCTGACGAGGGATAGCCCCCAGGATATAACCGTTAAAACCGTTATCGCCAGTACGGCTTGGTTTCTCCCCTTCATAATGAAAGCGGCTAGTGCACTCATCAGAGCAGAACCAGATGTGCTGTCAGGCGACCACGCTTTACTCGTGGCTATCGCAGAAAGGGATCAACGCAAGGAAGCGGGCGCGCTTGATCGCAATTGCCAATTGGCGCTGATACTTGGCTTTGGTGCCAGTAATCCGACTCGGAACGATTTTTCCGGTTTCGGAGACGTATTCCTGCAAAAGGTCGAGATCTTTGTAATCAATCTCGTTGGCACCTTCTGTTGAGAATCGGCAGAATTTTTTACGTTTGAATTGACGAGCCATCGAAAACCTCTTTTCTGATCTATGCGAGCGGTGTGATCTGTATGCTGCGGATACAGGCTATCAGTCTTCGGAAACAGTATCCGAAGGTGAGCCAGCGATATCGTCGCTATCATCGCGGATATGAGTAGATTCAGACTGGCCCTCCCGAGCCATAAGGGATTGCTCGGTCACAGCGTGATCTTTACGGATGGTCATGCTGCGTAGAACAGCATCATTGAAGCGGAAACCGCTCTCAAGTTCGTCAAGCGTGGGTTGGTCACATTCGATGTTCAGCAGCACATAGTGCGCTTTGTGAATCTTGTTGATGGGGTAAGCCAACTGACGACGTCCCCAATCTTCCAGGCGGTGGATTTTGCCCGACGCTGATTCAATCAGCCCGCGATAGCGTTCTACCATGGCTGGAACCTGAGCGCTCTGATCAGGATGGACCATGAAAACAATTTCATAATGACGCATGAATGCTCCTTATGGATAGTAAAGCCTCCCGTGTACGGTGAGGCAAGGAGTGGTGACGGCTAAGCCACCGGTTGAACCGCCGGATTCTATAGCGTTTGTCGTGAGCCGGCAACGTTATCTTGCCCTGGCATTAGCTATGGGCTGCTTACCTCAACGATCAATGTCCCGCCATCGGGAGGGTGTTTGGGGTATCTTTCGACGGCTCTGCAAATTCCGGCACCAGCATCTGCAATTTCTGCAACGCACCAATTTCGTCAAACTGTTCACAGGACAGCGAAAGGCCATTGATGCTATCAAGAATGTGCCGATGATCCATCACGACAGATTGCGCCAGTAATAGCTTGGTATGCATCGTAGGGATGGGTTGCTCATCGTCAAGAAATAGTTCTTCCGTGAGCTTCTCACCCGGCCGTAAACCGACATACTCAATGCGGATGTCCTCGTTGGGCCGCTTGCCGGAGAGCCGAATCATTTGCTCTGCAAGATAAGTAATTGGAACAGGTTCGCCCATGTCAAGCACAAAGATCTCGCTTCCTTTGCCCACAGAGGCTGCCTGCATGATGAGTTGACAGGCTTCTGGAATGGTCATGAAATACCGCGTCACCTCGGGGTGAGTTACCGTTACTGGTCCGCCGGCCCGAATTTGCTCCCGAAACAGCGGCACGACGCTGCCGGCTGAATCCAGTACATTACCGAATCGCACTGTGATAAATCGAGTTGCCGATACCCCATCAAGACTTTGCACCAGCTTCTCGGCAGCCCGCTTGGTGGCGCCCATGACGTTGGTGGGGCGTACTGCCTTGTCGGTCGATATTAGTACAAACTCATCAACGTTGGCAGCCATTGCCGCCTCTGCCACGATTCGTGTGCCAATGACATTGTTCCGGATGGCCTGACGACACTGCCGCTGTAGCAGGGGGACATGTTTGTAGGCGGCTGCATGGAAGATCACCGTGGGCCGGGAATGGCTGATCGCTCGCTCAACAGCCATCCTGTCAGTGACATCACCCAGCAATGACTGCAGCTTCAACTCCGGAAATAAACGCAGCAGTTCGTGTTCAATCCGATACAGATTGAATTCGCACTGCTCGTAAATGATCAGTTCGGCGGGGGAGAATCGCGCGATCTGTTTGCAGAGTTCCGACCCTATGGAGCCGCCGCCGCCGGTAACCAGAATGCGTTTGCCTTCGATATGACGTTGCACCGTTGTACGGTCAAGTCGGATCGGCGCGCGCCCTAGCAAATCCTCAATCGAAACCTCCCGCAACGCCCCAAAACTCTGGCCTGACAACATATCCTGAACTGACGGCAACGTCAGAAAAGGCGCGCCAGCGGTTTCACAGATTTCGACTATTCGCCGCATCTCACGGTCACTGGCCGAAGGCACGGCAATCAGGATGGACTCAATCTCCAGTTTTTCGACTAGGGCCGGAATCTGCTCGCAACGACCCCTCACCCTGACGCCGTGGATCTCACTCCCTTTCTTGAGTGGGTTATCGTCTACCAGAGCAATAGGCAAAAAACGGCCACGCCTCTCGCGCAGTAAATCTCTTACCAGCAACTCAGCTGCGCGTCCTGCACCGATTACTAGCGTGCGCTGACCAGAGGAGAGCGCCAATCGCCGATCCTTCCATAGCCGGTAGATCAACCTTGGCCCCGAGAGCATCAGTACCAGCAGCATCACATAAAGTGGCGGCACAGATCTCGGCACGCCCTGCAACTGATTCAAAAAATAGAGTCCGACAGACACCAGTAGAATGCCGACGACAGCCGATTTGCTGATGCGGATGAGATCAGGCACGGAGGCGAAGCGCCACACCCCACGGTAAAGACCAAGTCGCCAAAAGACCAGAGCCTGTACCAACACGACCAGCGGCAGACCCGACATGGCGGCAGACACATATTCTGGTGGCGGTGCCGAAAGATTGAAGCGGAGCCAGAAGGCACTTAGCCAGGCCAGCGCTACCATCGTCAGGTCATGGGCGAAAATTATGGATCGCAGACTCAATTTGGATGTCATCAGTCGGGGTGTGGTAATCAGCGTTGGCAGGCTCGATAGCGCAGTCTGGATGCTTAGGCCGGGTAGCCGTGTTACGGCTATTATCACTTATTTGTCGGCCAGGCTTGAACTCGTAGCCTCTTCCAATGGAACATGTGGCTGACGCCACGCGCTTGTTGCCAATTGACGTGATGCTGAAGGGAGCCTCAATTAACCTTAAACTTGTGAAATCGACACATTATAAATCAGTGCGTTAGATTCATGATTTGGGTGGTAAAGGTGGGTTTTTCGAGGTGCTCTGAAGCGGTTGCAGTTGGGATCACTGAGATACGGCTAATCCACAAAATTAAAACCAAGAGATGCAGTCAAGGATTTAGTTCAAGGTTTGGGCTCTGTTTGGTTAGTAATGAGAAGCGGAAGGAACCGTACGCAAGGTCTGTGCTAATGAGTTCGGATTGCCGCCATGTATACCAAAAGGCATGGGTATCTGAAAGGTTTGCACGTTCATTATAGTGTTTGCGAAGAAGAGCGGCGAACTATCGCCGCTCTTGAAACGATGGGCTCAAACGAGCGAAGTGTACAGATAAGGGGTATATATTATTGCCATAATTCGATGTTGATGGTAGTGCGCCTGTGTGGTGATGGCGTTTTTGAAGACACCGACGATAGATGGTCCTATAAATAATGGCCTACGGTATCGCTGGCAAAACACAAGGCTTCAGCGCCAAGTCTTGGGTGGGACCCTCCTCTGATTATGTTGAGAGGGTTGCCGTTCCTGAGGGTTGAGTGAATATTTATTTAGTAAACTTCCGTGATGCAGAGGTATTTGTGAAGAATGGTATAGCCGTCAAGATGGTCTTGTTGTTGGGCCTCCTGTCACCGGGTTATGTACTATGCTCTACCGAACAGGGTGGAACCTACGGTGATGCTATTCGCCTGAAGTTGGGTTCGGGTTTTTCTAATATGCTGTTTGGCATTGCCGAAGTTCCCAAAAATATCATCAATACCTCTAATCAGGCGAATGTCCTGTTGGGTGTTTCCGGCGGGACTCTGAAGGGGGTGCTTCATAGCGTTGGCCGAATGTTGTCAGGAGTAACCGATGTGCTAACCTTCCCGGCTGCCACAAAACCTATTACAACACCGGCTTTTGTCTGGCAGGATTTTGCCACAGATACTAGTTATGGGCCTTTCTTTTCTGCGGTAAGAATCGCGCCGGAGGATAGTAGGGCAGTGAGATGAGTGTGGCACGATTTTGTAGGGAATAATTTTGATATAACTATCAGGTTATTGGTTATTATGGCAATCTCTTGCTTGGTTGCTGGCAATCTGCTCGTTAATTCATTGTGTGAGGTTTCGCGTGGTCGATAATGAAACCCTGTGCGAGATCATGCGGGTGGTCGATGTGCCGCTATGCCTGCTTAACCATAAAGGAGAGGTGCTTGATGCCAGCCGCTCTTTTTTAGCGATATTTGGAATACCTGAGGTTCATGTTAAAGGGATCCATATTTCCGGTTTAGAGGGTTTTGATTTTAGCGAGATAATGGAGTACATCTCTGGATCTGAAAATATTGATTGCCTTGAATCCATTCTACACTCACAAGCAACCGTTCCCGATTTATTGCCTGTAAAGTCTTTCAATGTTAGCCTCAGTGGCCACGGCGCTGGAGAATCGAGGGTATTTCTACTAAAACTTCTGCCGGTTGCATTTCAAGGAGATGGTTTTTGTGCCATTGATATCAACTTCCATACCATTCTTGATACCATCAGCGATGGCGCCCTGGTTATGGATGGCGATGGCTGTATTAAGACAGTCAATCCATCACTTGAGGCCTTGTTCGGGTATCCCAGGCAGGCTCTTATAGGTTTTAATGTACGATTGATTGCTCCTGATTTTTGCTTCGATTTACCCGGTAATAGACTGAGTATTTTAAGTGGAACAGGGAGTGTGCGTATCCCACAGAACGACTACGAAGTAATGGGACGGCACCGGGACGGGAGGCCTATACCAGTCCATATATCCATCGCTGAACTTTTGTGCGAAGGTCCCTGCCGTTTTATCGCTATTATTCATGATCTGAGTGCACGGCGGAAAGTTGAAGAACGCATTTCTTTGCTGTCACGCGCCATTGAGCAAACCCCAGCGGCAATCATTATCACCGATTTAACGGCAAAAGTTGAATACGTGAATGAGGGTTTTTTACGTCTGACCGGATGTGAAAGTGGGGAGGTTATCGGGCAAGATTTATTCTCCCTGGGTCATCAGATATCGGCGATCGCCCATAACCAAGAGCTGCGCGCATGCGTACAGACCTGTTCTGAATGGTGTGGAGAAATTCATGATATTGCCCGTAACGGCCATGATTATTGGGCCATTGTAAACTTCACGCCAATCAAGGATGCACAGGGGAAAGTGACGCGTCTGCTGGGTCGTATGCAGGATATCAGTCAACAAAAGCGGGATCAGATGGCATTGGCCGAAAGTGAAAACCGCTTTCGCGAGATTGCTGAAATGGTTGGAGAGTGGTTGTGGGAGCAGGATGCCGCAGGACGGTATACCTACTCAAGCGCCGCGGTCATGGATATTCTGGGTTATCAACCAGAGGAGATCATCGGCAAGCAGTACTGTGACCTGTTGACGGGTGAAGACCGAGTGCTCTGGGCTGACACCCTGACATCAGTAGAACGAATTAAACTTCCTTTCCACCGACTGGTGAACCATTACCGCCATAAGGATGGCCATGAGGTATACACCGAATCTACCGGATCACCTGTACTAGATGCCGAGGGTAATACCATCAAATGGCGTGGTATGGATCTCGACATTACTGAGAGAAAGCGGGCAGAAGATGCGGTGCGCTTGCGAGAAAGGGCCATTGAGGCTGCCAGCGTGGGTATTGCAATTGCCGATGCAAGTTTACCTAACTTGCCCAATATCTATGTCAATTCTGCGTTATGCCAAATTACCGGCTATTCTGATAAAGAGTTGTTGGGACGTAGTCTCAAGATACTCCAGGGTAAAGCTACGGATGAGACGGCCAGGGAGAAAATTCGGTTTGCTCTTGATCATGGCTTACATTGCGAGGTTACCCTCCGTAACTATCGAAAGGATGGAACAGGTTTCTGGAATGAACTTCTGTTGTCCCCCGTGCGCGATGAGAAAGGCACAATCACCCACTACATAGGGATTATTGCGGATATTAGCGAAAGGCGGCGAGCGGAGGATGAGCGTCATGAGCTTGAGATTGCCCGCCAAATTCAGATGTCGTTACTGCCTAAAGCCCCCCTTAATGTGGATGACGTTTCGATGGCTGGCGTGTGTGTCCCTGCAGCGCAGGTGGGAGGGGATTACTATGACTTCTTCTGCCATGGAGACAATATCGATGTTGTGATTGCCGACGTGTCAGGCCACAGTGTTGGTGCTGCGCTGTTGATGGCCGAGATGCGCTCCACTTTAAAAGCTGAAGTGCGTCGTCACGACGTCAATTTCTCGGGTCCTGCCCGTATTTTGTCTGACCTTAACGAGGTGTTGTATGCAGACCTGAACGGGGCGGACTTGTTTATCACCATGTTTTATCTGCGGTACAACCGCACGAACCATATACTGACCTATGCTAATGCCGGTCATAATCTTCCGCTGTTGTTGAGAAATGATGCTTGTGCATGTCAACAGCTGGATGCGGAAGGCCTGATTCTGGGAGTTAAAAGAGATGTAGAGTTCGAACAGAAAACCTTGAATCTCAAGCCGGGTGACAGTGTTCTCCTGTACACTGATGGCGTGGTGGATACTGAAAACGAACGGGGTGAGTTTTTTGGAGTTGAGCGCCTGTGCAGGGCCTATTGCCATTCGCGTACAGAAGCGCCAGATGTTGTCTTGAATACGCTGCTGAATACTCTGCATGATTACCGTGGTCGGGGTGCCTTTATGGATGACATCAGCATGATTGCATTACGCATGAATAACGTGACGTCAAGTTGATGTGTGTGGGTTTCATGAGTTATGTTCGGCTGTTTGGCTAATTAAGGCCATCATCCTTGGGTGAGTATACCGGCCTGTCAATGTATCATCTTTCCACTATTCCCCTCCTTATGAAGCGCTTTGGATTGAGTCTCCTTATTTTCTCGATCATATTATTGGTGGCCTGCTCAAGTACCGAAAAAAAAGTCCTTGGGCAGGCTTATGAGCCCGATCTGCTTCACGGTAAAAGTCTCTATAAACATTACTGCGGAAGGTGTCACGATACCGGTAATGATGCTGCGCCAGGTTTGAAAGACTCCGAGGAATGGGACTTGCAATCTCTGGCTCGGTCGGGAATAGTCAAGGATCATGAGAAACGTCAGTTTCTAACCGGAACCAATGGCTCAGAACTTTCGGGCGAGGATGAGGCCAACGTTCTGCATTACATCAAGACCGAACTCTCGGCTCGGGAGGATGGATACTAATGGATACTCTGGAAGGGCTTATGTCCTAAGCGCCTATTTGCCGTCTGAATGAAAGGACTGGCATGAGCCAGTCCTTTCATTGATCAGTACTTGGTGACTTTGGATGTAGGATCAGGCAGATTTCCGAAGTTCCTTGGGCAGAGAGAATACTACTTTCTCCTCAATGCCTTTATATTCAACCTCGGTATTGGCGCCCCATTCCTTCAACGTTGCTATCACCTCAGCCACCAATACTTCGGGTGCCGATGCCCCTGCGGTAATTCCAACGCACTTGGCATTCTCAACCCAATCCTTCTGAACATGGCGGGCATCGTCTATCATGTAGGATGCGCACCCCAACTTCTCGGCAATTTCCCTCAGGCGATTCGAGTTGGAACTATTATGCGAGCCCACTACCAGTATGACATCGCACTTGTCGGCCAGCTTTTTGACCGCATCCTGACGGTTTTGGGTGGCGTAACAGATATCATCCTTCTTGGGGCCGCAGATCTCGGGAAAACGCTCTCTCAGCGCATTAACTACGGCCTGAGTGTCATCAATGGAGAGGGTTGTCTGTGTTACATAGGCCAGATTTTGTGGGTTTTTAACCACCAAGGCTGAGACGTCCTCCGGTGATTCCACCAGATAGATGCCGCCTTCCAGGTTGTCGTACTGACCCATGGTGCCTTCGACTTCAGGATGTCCTGCGTGACCTATAAAGACAATCTCCCGCCCCTGATTGGCGTGGTGGTGGACTTCGATATGTACCTTGGTAACCAGAGGGCAGGTTGCATCAAAGACCTGCAACCCGCGCAGTTTGGCTTCTTCCTGAATGGCTTTGGAGACGCCATGGGCACTGAAGATCACTGTGGAGTTTTCCGGTACCTCGGCAAGTTCTTCAACGAATACCGCGCCTCGTTCGCGCAGACCGTCAACGACATAACGGTTATGCACCACTTCGTGGCGAACATAGATCGGTGCGCCAAACACTTCTATCGCGCGCTCTACGATCTCTATGGCGCGATCAACGCCCGCACAAAAACCTCTGGGATTCGATAACAGTATTTCCATGAGCTTTAGGGTTCTCTGAGTAAAATGCTAGGGAATTCTTGCACGTTGCGATGGAGTAATCAACGCGGTGGCGGTGGCAACTTTTGGCGTTCAGGCTGCCATAACACCTCCCGCCCTTCATACTGCCTTGCGAGGATACGACAGGCAACGAAGAGAAAATCAGAAAGACGGTTGAGGTAGGCTATGGTTGTTTCATCCATCTCTTCGATCCCTGCCAAGGTGACTGCTGTCCGTTCGCAACGGCGGCAGACTGTTCTTGCCACGTGACAGCAGGCAGCGGCTAAATTGCCACCGGGCAGCACAAATTCCCTCAGTGGCGGTAGCGCGTCGTTAAAGTAATCCAACCACTGTTCCAGCCAATCGACATGGGTTGTACCAATACTGTGGCGGCCGGGAATGCAGAGGTCGCCGCCGAGATCGAACAGTTGATGCTGGATTTCTTCGAGACAGGTCGCAAGTTCTGCCGGCATTGTATTGGCTAAAACCATGCCGAGATGGCTGTTGAGTTCATCAAGTTCACCATAGACCCGAATCCGTAAGTGGTTTTTATTGACCCTCGTGCCATCGGCAAGACCGGTAGTACCGGTATCGCCGGTGCGGGTATATATTTTTGAGAGTCTATGCGCCATTTCAAATCAGTTTTTCATCAGATACAACGATACCGTCTTCATCGCCATAAACCCAACACCCGGTTCGAAAGCTGATGCCCGCAAAGGAAATGAGTTTGTCGCGATCACCATGGCCTTTTTTGTGGCTTTTGAGTGGGTGGCTGTGCAGGGCCCTGATAGCGATGGGTATTTCCGCAATAGCATGCGAGTCCCTGACGCAGCCGTAAATCACGATAGCTTGCCAACCATTGCTTGAGGCTAGCTGGGCAAGATCCTTGTCTACAAGTGCGCAGCGGTGGGATCCGCCGCCATCTACGACCAAAACGCCATCGCTGACTTTTTCTGCCAGGGTGCTGGCAATCAGCACATCATCCTCGAAGACTTTAAGTGTTGTGACCCTTCCGGAGAATCGTCTCAATCCTCCAAATGCCTTGAAGATCGGTTCGGCAATCTGTATGTGGTGCGAGTCTGAAAACTGGTCGCAAAGATCGGATGTGCTGATGCTCATGTTCATTCCCCTCTGTGATGTCTCTTAATATGGTTTGCGTCTCATTGACGACACCCATAGGACAGGCCGGGATTGTCATGGTTCTGCTACAAATAGCGGGCGATCATGCCTTTGCCGGCATCGCAGATCGGTAAAGGAATTCTGACTTGCCAGCCACTGCCGGGTGCCTCGTGGATGGCAAGCCCGTTTCGATCCTGCATGCTATCGAGCACGATATCGCGATTGCCTTCGGGCAGGATGAGTTCAAGGCGGTCACCCACGGCAAACTTGTTTTTCACCAGAATGTCGGCCTGCCCGGTGTGGCTGTCGAAGGCAGTTATCTCACCGACAAATTGCTGTTGGTGGCTGGTCGAATGGCCTTGGATGTAATTCTGATAGTCCTGGGTATGATGCCGAGCATAAAAGCCGTCCGTGTAACCCCGCTGCGCGAGATTTTCCAGCACACCGAGCAGGCCTGGATCAAAGTCTCGCCCTGAAACGGCATCGTCTATGGCCTTGCGGTAAGTTTGTGCAGTGCGAGCTACGTAATAATAGGATTTGGTGCGGCCCTCTATTTTTAAGCTGTCGACTCCGATCTCTACCAGTTTCTGTATGTGCTCAATGGCCCTCAGATCCTTGGAGTTCATGATGTAAGTGCCGTGTTCGTCCTCCATTACCGGCATCAGTTCTCCGGGGCGGTTTTCCTCCTCCAGAAAATAGATTTCGTCAGCCAGTGGGTGTCGTTTTTGATCACCGCAATCGGTCAGGGCGCTGTTAAGGTCATTCAGGGAGAGCTTGAGTTGGCCTGGAACATAGTCACCCTCAGCGTTCTCGACGGCCGGTTGCACATCGTATTTCCAGCGGCACGAATTGGTACAGGTCCCCTGGTTGGGGTCGCGATGATTGAAATAGCCGGAGAGCAGGCAACGGCCCGAATAGGCGATGCAGAGTGCGCCGTGCACGAAGACTTCCAACTCCATGTCGGGGCATTCCTGTCGAATTTCAGCGATTTCCTCCAGCGACAGCTCACGTGACAGAATGATGCGTTTGATCCCGACCGACTTCCAGAAACGCACAGCCGCGAAATTCACTGTATTGGCTTGCACCGATAGGTGTATCGGCATGTCGGGCCAGGCGTCTCGCGCCAGCATGATGAGGCCTGGATCGGCCATGATGAGCGCATCGGGGCCCATGGCCACAATGGGTTCCAGATCGCGGGCAAATGTCCTGACTTTGCGATTGTGAGGGAGCACGTTGGTGGCAAGATAAAACCGTTTGCCCATCCGGTGGGCTTCCTCTATGCCCAGCGCCAGATTATCTTCCAGGAAGTTATTGTTCCTGACCCGCAGGCTGTAACGTGGCAGGCCTGCGTAGACGGCATCGGCACCATAGGCATAGGCATAACGCATATTCTTGAGGGTGCCAGCGGGGGACAAGAGTTCGGGTTTATTCATGGCCTGAATCATGAAGTGTTAAAATCGCCCCGATTTTACCCTAAGTTGACTATTACGCTCAGGAATAACGTGCTCATGATCGAAGCCCCGATCTTTCCAACGCTGGAGGATTTTGTCGGCAATACCCCGTTGGTGCGGCTGCAGAGGTTGCCGGGTGTCACGTCCAACATCATTCTCGCCAAGCTTGAAGGCAATAATCCGGCGGGGTCAGTCAAGGATCGTCCCGCTCTGAGCATGATCAGGCATGCCGAGGCTCGCGGCGAGATCACGCCGGGTGATCGTCTGATAGAGGCCACCAGCGGCAATACCGGTATTGCCCTCGCCATGGCCGCCGCCATGAAGGGTTATCGGATGACGCTGATCATGCCGGAAAACATGAGCGCCGAACGTCGCGCATCAATGAAAGCCTTTGGCGCCGAAATCATACTCACACCGGCCGAGGGCAGCATGGAAGCGGCAATTGATCTGGCCCGAGCGATGGAGGCCCGTGGCGAGGGCCGCATCCTTGACCAGTTTGCCAATCCCGACAACCCCCGCGCCCACTACGAAGGCACCGGGCCGGAAATATGGCGCGATACCCATGGTCGCATCACTCATTTTGTGAGTTCCATGGGAACGACAGGAACCATTATGGGTACCTCTGCTTTTCTGCGGGAGCAAAATCCCGCTGTTCAGATTATCGGTGTCCAGCCCGAGGGCAATTCCAGGATTCCTGGCATACGCCGCTGGCCTCAGGAATACTTACCCAAGATCTGTGATTTCAGCAGGATAGACCGGATCATGGACATCGGTCAGGCAGAAGCCGAGGAGATGACCCGGCAACTTGCGATAAAGGAAGGCATCTTTGCCGGAATTTCTTCCGGCGGTGCGCTGGCAGCCGCTCTGCAACTTTCCAGTGAGGTCGAGAACGCCGTTATCGTCACTATTGTGTGTGATCGGGGCGACCGCTATTTATCGACCGGTGTATTTCCTGACTGAGGCAATTTCCCGATGCGTTTCAAAAGACGAAAGAAAACCCTGCCGGTTGAGTCTGTGCGGACCCGCATTGACTCTTTTACCCACGATGGTCGGGGCATAGCACGGTTCGATGGCAAGCCGGTATTCATTGATGGGGCTCTGCCGGGCGAGGAGATAAGCTTCACCTATACCGACAGTCGTCGCGACTATGCCGAAGGTAAAGTGGAATCCCTGCATGAAACCGTACCCGAACGCGTAATACCGCGCTGCCCGAGTTTCGGGATTTGCGGCGGGTGCAGTTTTCAGCATTTGGCGGATGATGCCCAGATTGCAGCCAAACAACAGATGATGGTCGAGCAGTTTCAGCGCATTGGCCAGTTTGAGGAAATACCGTTGTTCCCCCCCCTGACCGGCCCATCCTGGGGCTACCGTCACAAAGCCCGCCTTGGGGTCAAACATGTGGCCAAGAAGGGCAGGGTACTGGTGGGTTTTCGTGAGCGCTCCAGCCCTTACATTACCGATCTTGAGTGGTGTCCGGTGTTGCACCCCCGAGTGGGAGAACGTTTGCGGGAGCTGTCCGAACTGATTGGCGGACTGAGTTTGCGTGATCGCGTGCCGCAAATTGAAGTTGCGGTGGGCGATGAACGGGTGGCCCTGGTCTTTAGGCTACTGGAAGACCCGACAGCGGCTGATCGCGTTGCGCTCAAAGCCTTTGGTGCACACTTCGACTTCGATATTTATCTGCAGCGTCACGGCCTGGACTCTGTGGTCGCACTATACCCGGAGCAGCCTTCGCAGTTGGCTTATGCGCTACCGGAGCAGGGTGTCACTTTCAGTTTCAAACCTACTGATTTCACGCAGGTCAATATCGAGATAAACCGCAAGATGGTGAGTCGCGTCATGGCGCTGCTGGCGCCGGAAGCGGGCGATACCATACTGGATCTATTCTGTGGCATTGGTAACTTTACGTTGCCCCTGGCTCGCCGGGCCGGCTATGTCGTGGGGGTTGAAGGGGGGACAGAGGCGGTCGAACGAGCACGGCAGAATGCCCGGGCGAACAGCCTGGACAATGTCGAATTTCATGTCGCTGATCTAACCCAGCCATTGGCAGGTCAGGCCTGGGCCGACCGCGACTATAGCAAGATCCTCCTGGATCCCTCGCGTGCGGGTGCGGAGGATGTCCTGGCGGGTATTCCGCGCTGGGGTGCGGGGCGTATCGTCTACGTGTCCTGTAACCCCTCGACTCTGGCCCGGGATGCCGCGATTCTCGTCAACCGTCATGGCTATCGTCTGATACGCGCAGGGGTGATGGATATGTTCCCCCAAACCGCCCATGTAGAATCCATTGCCCTGTTTGAAAAATGAGCCTGACACCTGATCCCAACCATCCTGATACCTATCTCTGCGTGTCGATCGCCCGTCAGCAGATGGATCTGGTTGTGGCTGGCACCCGCGCGATGAACTGGCCGGTGTCCACTGCTAAAAATGGCCCGGGCGAACGGCGTGGCAGTGAATGTACGCCACGCGGCTGGCACCGTATTCGCGCCCGGATTGGTGCCGGAATGCCGTCTGGTACGGTATTTCGCGGGCGTCGTCCAACCGGTGAGGTTTACGATAATGCCCTTGAGGCCCGCTACCCGGGGCGAGACTGGATCCTGACCCGAATTCTCTGGCTCGGTGGCCTTGAGCCAGGCTTCAATCGTTATGGCGAAGTGGATACCGCCTGGCGCTATGTTTATATCCACGGCAGCCCGGACCATGGCGTCTCCGGTTTGCCGGCTTCGCATGGCTGTGTGCGCATGAAAAGCGCCGACATGATGGATGTGTTTGATCGGGCTCCCACTGGGATGCGGGTCTTGATCCGCTCATCCGATTAGGTAGTCCCGCGGTAGTTATCTTCTACCTTACTTTAACCCAAAGCCGTTTCCCCTGTAGCTCAAGGAGTGTCCGACGTGAAGCCCGCCCTCGAATTCGATACCCCGATGACCCGGGCTGAACTGCGTGCGAGTCTCTCGCTGGCCGCCATCTACATGTTGCGGATGCTGGGTATGTTTCTGATCCTGCCGGTATTTTCGGTGTTGGCCCGTGATATCCCCGACGCCACCCCTCTGCTGGTTGGGCTTGCTATTAGTGCTTATGGCCTGACCCAGGCGGTCTTTCAGATTCCATTCGGTCTATGGTCGGACCATTATGGCCGCAAGCGCATTATCACTCTTGGCCTGATTGTGTTCGTGCTGGGTAGCGCCGTGGCGGCGATGTCTGACTCGATTTACGGCATCATAGCGGGCCGTGCGCTGCAGGGGGCCGGCGCTGTGGCTGCCGTCGTCATGGCGCTGGCAGCGGACTTGACCCGCGAGGAGCATCGCACCAAGGCCATGGCTCTGATCGGCATCAGCATCGGCATTTCGTTTGCGTTATCAATGGTGCTCGGCCCGGTACTCTCGAATTGGCTAGGTCTCAAGGGGCTGTTCTGGGTCATTACGGGCCTTGCAACGCTTAGTATCGTGGTTCTGCATACCGTGGTACCCAATCCCGTCAATAGCCGTTTCCATCGCGATGCCCAGGTACGAACCGGCTCCTTCGTGCGCGTGTTGGCCAATCGGGAATTACTGCGGCTTGATTTTGGTATTTTCTGCCTTCATCTGATTCTCACCGCCAGCTTTGTGGTGTTACCGCTGGTGCTGACCGACAGTCTCGGTCTGCCCGCCGAGCAGCACTGGCACCTGTACTTGCCCGTATTCGTGCTAGCGATGATCAGCATGGTGCCGTTCGTTATTCTGGCCGAGAAAAAACGCAAGATGAAGCCGGTCTTCGTTGGCTTCATTGGTCTGGTCGCCTTATCCGATCTGGGCTTTGTCGGGCTGAGCGACAGTTTCTGGCTGGTATTCCTGTTGCTGTATGTGTTTTTTACCGGCTTTAATTTGCTGGAGGCGACCCTGCCGTCCATGGTGTCGAAATTGGCACCGCCCGATCTTAAGGGGACAGCGATGGGTGTTTACTCGACGGCACAATTTCTCGGTGCTTTCGCAGGGGGTACCGGTGCCGGCTGGCTTTATGGCCAGCATGGCATAGCCTCTGTATTCATTTATTGTGTTGCAGTCGCGCTGCTGTGGCTGGTCGTAGCCCTGACCATGAAGTCACCGCGTCACCTGAGCAGTTTGATGGTCAATGTTGAGGGGATCGCACTGTCAAGGGCGAGGTCGTTGACAGACGAACTGCTGAGCATTTCGGGGGTTGCCGAAGCAGTGGTGGTGGCTGAGGATGGCGTGGCCTATCTTAAGGTGGACCGTGATACGCTGGATCGGGCTGCCCTGAGTTCGGCATTTGAAACTGCCGGGGACTAAT
>JBKCCF010000012.1:0-4378 GCA_046305255.1 Methylococcaceae bacterium | reverse complement strand
AACGAATACACATGAACAAACTCCACTGCCGAGGCAGGTCCATCAAGCCGTTCCAGATCAATGCCCAGCGCTTTGCCTGTGGCATAGGTCAGTAATGGACGTAGCCGCTTGCCGCCGCCAAGTGCCGAGTAGCGCATGGCTTCGTGCAGTCGTTCCGGCATGCGTGTAGCAGCGGGCAAACGGGCCTCCAGTGCCGCTTCGGCGCGGTTCTGGCAGGCCGTCATGAATTCTTGCAGATCGCTATTGGACGTCATCGATAAAAGGTTTCAGTGTGGGTTCGCCGTTTTCCTCAAGCAGAATGCGCACTTTTTGTTCGGCATCCTTGAGGGAATTCTGGCAACTCCGAGTTAATTGTCTGCCGCGTTCAAACAGTTTTAGTGATTCATCCAGCGGCAAGTTGCCCTGTTCCATGCGTTCGACCAACTGCTCCAGTTCTGCCAGGGACGCCTCAAAGTTAGGCAATTTCTTAGCCATGAGTGATCAGCGTGGTACCGGTGCAGAGTGGAAACAAGCGGCCATTATCGCAAAAGTTCGTTGTTGATAAAAATACTAGGTTTTAAAAACATCTATCAGTTTGACTCAAAATGCGCTGAAACTGGTGCGTTTAAAGGGGCTTGGACATTACAGATGGCCAATCGGAGTATCCTTTCGTTGCCCCCATTCCGACCAGGAGCCATCATAAACCGCTACATCATGGTTGCCGAGACAATACAGCGCCAACGCCAGAATCGAGGCCGTTACACCGCTTCCGCAAGTGGCGACAATGGGCTGTTGGGGGTCAACCCCGGCATCTAGAAAGGCCTTAAGCAACAGTGGTTGGGGCTTAAGGCAATGGCTGTCAGCGTCGATCAGTTCTGAGAAGGGGAGGTTATGGCTGCCCGGTATATGCCCGGAACGCAGTCCCATGCGCGGCTCGGTTTCGCTACCGGCGTAACGGCCGGCGGATCTTGCATCGACGATCTGGGTACTGTCTGTGGCCAACAGTTCACGCATTTGGTTAAGCGAATAGACAAGGTGTGGTCGAAAGCACGTACTAAATACCGAACGATCATGGATGACGGCCGCAGAACTGAGGGGTAGCTCCCTATCGTTCCAGCGCGCAAGGCCACCATCAAGCACGTAAACCTGATCATGCCCGAATACCCGGAATGTCCACCAGGCTCGGGCTGAAGCCATGAAGTTGTTGGCGTCATAAATCACCACAGTGGTTGCTGGCCCAATCCCCGCCTTTGCGGCAAAAATGGCGAAATCCGTGGCTTTGGGGAGCATGTGCGGGAGGTCGCTGGTGTGGTCTGCAACAGCGTCGATATCGAAAAACTGGGCACCGGGAATGTGGGCGGCAGCATAGTCTTGACCGGCATGACGGCCCTGGGCAGGCATGAAAAACGTGGCATCAAGAATGATCAGGTTTTTCGCACCAAGACGCTGCGCCAGCCATTCGACGCTGACCATGGGCGATTTGGGCTTGGTCATGTCCGTCACATCCTGCTCCATATGGTGTCCTTTCAGGTCAGAAGATTGATCAAAATCTGTTCGTAAACACTGGATAGAACGTCGATATTATCGATATCCACATACTCGTTGACCTTGTGGATCGTTCCATTGAGGGGGCCAAGTTCCACTACCTGCGCGCCGGTCGGTGCGACGAAACGACCATCCGAGGTGCCACCACCGGTATCGGGACGGGCACGTTGACCCACAATACGCACCAGTGCCGCTTGAGTGGCCTCTACCAGTTCGGTCTGGGTGGTCAGGAAAGGCGCTCCTGACAACCGCCAGACCAGTTCATAGCGCAGGCCATGGCGGTCGAGAATATTTTCGACTCTCTGCCTGATATCGGCCTCGGTCAGGGCGGTTGAAAATCTGAAATTGAACGAGGCTTCCAGCCGGCCCGGTATGACATTCTCGGCGCCGGTGCCGGCCTTGATATTGGACACCTGAAAGCTGGTCGGCGGGAAAAACTCGTTGCCTTCGTCCCACACTTCAGCCGCCAGTTCGGCCAGCGCCGGGGCAAAGCGATGAATGGGATTGTCGGCCTTGTCCGGATAGGCGACATGACCCTGTATTCCCAGTACGGTCAGAACGCCGCAGAGCGACCCGCGTCGGCCAACCCTGATCACATCGCCCAGCCGATCAAAACTTGAGGGTTCCCCGATGACGCACCACTCTATTTTTTCGTTACGAGCTTCGAAGGTCTCCATCACCCGTGCGACCCCATCGGTTGCGGCGCCTTCCTCGTCACTGGTCATGAGGATCGCTGCTGAGCCGCGATGTCGGGGATGCTTTTCAACAAATCGGGCCAGCGCCATGACCATTGCCGCTATGCCGCTTTTCATGTCGGCCGCGCCGCGCCCATACATCCGGCCATGGCGAATGCTGGGTTCGAAGGGCGGACTATCCCAATCGCTTTCAGGGCCGGGTGGCACTACATCGGTATGCCCGAGAAAGACTAGTAGGGGCCCCTCTGTGCCATGCCGCATATAGAGATTGCGGGTGTCACCGAAGTCCAGTTGCTCCCGACTGAAACAGTACGGTTGGAGACGTTCAGCGATAAGCTCCATGCAGCCTTCATCCTTCGGGGTCACTGAGCGGCGGCGGATAAATTCAGCGGTTAGATCAACGGTTTCACTCATGGTAGGTGGCTATAGCGTTCGGGGGAGAAGCCCACTATCCAGCGGCCATTCATGGCCAGAACGGGACGCTTGATCAGGCTGGGGTGTGCCAGCATCAGGTCAGCGGCTCGCTGCGGATCAAGATTTTCCCGGTCAGATACCGGCAATTCCCGCCAGGTCGTGCTTTTGCGATTCAGCAGCGATTCCCACCCTAGCGCATTGATCCAGTCGGCCAGCAACGACGGCTCAAGGCCATCGGCGCGCAGATCATGGAAGCGATGGGGCCGATGATGAGACTTCAGCCATAAAAGCGCCTTGCGACAACTGTCGCAGGTCTTGATGCCATAAAGTACAGCCTCGGTTGGTTGCTCACCTTCTGGTTTCATAGATCGGTTTTCCCAAGCTCCGAGATGCTGGGTTCCCGTCTTACATCGGCTTCTGTCATAAACAGTGGTTCCTTGCGCACCGCTTCGGCGATGGCCATGCGGATATCATCAAGGTCATAGAATGGGCCTGCCTCCAGCCGCACCAACGGCAGACCCGCTGCCACGCAGATGGCTTTCAGAGGATTGCTCGTCCTGTCATGTGAAGGACTGGCGCCGGGTTTGTGACGTTTCAGTTGTATGCCGCAGGCGATAGATAAGTCGGACTTGTTGCAAAGTACGAAGGGGAAATGGCTGTCATTGGTGGTTTCAAGTGCATCCCAGATGGGATCGCCGCCGCCGGAAAAGCGGGGGGTAATGACATCATCCACCCTGATGTTGCCAAAGACTATGTAATCCTCACCGCTGGCTTGCTGCAGCGCCTTGAACAGGTGGCGCGCCTCCGGTGAGAGAAGGAAGTCCTGACGTTGATAACTGTTCCGGCTTGACCTGCCGGTACGAATCAATTTTAGAAAGACCCCAACCGTCAGCAGGGCGACCAGCGTCCATGCCAGCATGAACCAGTTCATCGGGCTCTTCCAGAGTGGTCGGCAGTAAAGCAATCAAGCCAAATATTCAACGGTGAGGTCCTTGGTAGCAGCAGTGGTAAGCAGTGTTGACGATCGTTTGAATGGCTAGCAGCACGGCATGGGGCGCCATCTCACTGTCAGCGCAATTATACGTGATAGACACGCCTCAGCGGGGCACAGGGCAAGGGCGGGACTATTCAGCCTCAAGTTCGAGCGTAAGGTCGTCGCTACCGCCGCCGGTATTGCCCGATTCTTCAGCCAGTTTGATCATTAATCGCACTTCATTTTGTGAATCAGCGGCACTCAGGGCATCGTCATAGCCGATTTTGCCAGCGCGATACAGATCAAACAGGCATTGATCGAAAGTCTGCATGCCCTGCGTGCGCGAGTGCTTCATCAAATCCTTGAGTTTGTGGATTTCGCCCTTGCGAATCAAATCCGCCGCTCGCGGGGTATTCACCAGGATCTCAATTACGGCATGGCGTCCATTGCCGGCGGCGTTGCGGATCAACTGCTGGGCGACAACGGCGCGGAGGTTAAGCGAAAGGTCCATGAGTAATTGCGGGTGCATCTCTTCCGGGAAAAAATGCAGTATCCGGTCGAGTGCCTGATTGGCATTATTCGCGTGCAGGGTACTGAGGCAAAGATGACCGGTTTCGGCAAAGGTAATGGCCTGCTGCATGGTTTCCTGACTGCGGATTTCACCAATCAGGATGACATCCGGCGCCTGCCGCAAGGTGTTCTTGAGCGCTATCTCGTAGGATTCGGTGTCAATGCCTACTTCACGCTGGGTGACGATGCAGCCGGCGTGCTC
>JBKCCF010000011.1:0-4433 GCA_046305255.1 Methylococcaceae bacterium | reverse complement strand
ACCCAGCGCCGTGCTGAGTTCGGCCAGGCTGATGCGGCCATCGTGGTCGATATCCATGGCATCAAATACCGCATCGGTACCCAGCCATTCCTCGCGGGTAATAGATCCATCGCCATCCAGATCGTAGAGGCTGAAGATTTGGCTTGAGGAGTCAGCGAGTGCCTCCCCGCTTTCGAGTTGATGCAGTCGGCGGGTCAACAGGGCTTCGGTGGCTTCCAACGCCTTGGTAAAGCCTTGTATGCCCTCGCTCAGCTTGTCACTGGCCATGCGATCGGCGGCGTGCATCTGCGCGAAGGCGTCCCTGTCGATGCTGATGCGTTCGATGTTGGCGGCAGCGGCCTGCGCCGGGTCAAGCTTGCGCGGCAGTTCGCCATCTGCAGCCGCCAGTTCCTTGAGCAGGGCCGGTGAAATGGTCAGGAGGTCGCAACCCGCGAGTTCGGTAATCTCGCCGATGTTGCGGAAACTCGCCCCCATCACTTCCGTGGTGTAGCCGAATTTCTTGTAGTAGGTGTAAATGCGGGTGACGGATACCACACCGGGGTCTTCCGCTGCAGTGTAGTCCCTGCCGGTGTCCTTCTTGTGCCAGTCGAGAATACGGCCCACGAAGGGCGAGATCAGCGTCACTCCGGCTTCGGCGCATGCGATGGCCTGATGCAGACCGAACAGCAGGGTGAGGTTGCAGTGAATGCCGTCTTTCTCGAGTATTTCGGCCGCGCGGATGCCTTCCCAGGTCGAAGCGATTTTGATCAGAACGCGGTCGCGGGGGATGCCTGCCGCTTCGTATTGCGACATCAGATAGCGCGCCTTGCTGACGGTTGCTTCCGTGTCGAAAGACAGGCGGGCGTCGACCTCGGTCGAAACCCGACCCGGCACGATGGCCAGGATGCGAAGACCGAAAGCGATCGCCAGTTGATCAAACGCCAGCGACACGACGGCCTCGGTCGATGCCTCGGGGCCCTTGGCTTTCCGCGCGGCCAGAAGGGTGTTGTCGACGACGTCCTGATAGTCCGGCATCTGTGCGGCAGCGGCGATCAGGGACGGGTTGGTGGTGGCGTCGCGGGGCGTAAAGCTGCGGATGGCTTCGAAATCGCCGGTATCGGCGACCACCACGGTCATGCTGCGCAGTTGATCTAACAGGGTTTGGCTCATCGAATGACTCCTCGGTTACGGATAGGGTTAAGGCTGGCGGTGCGCCGGTGTCGGTCAGGAAAGCACGACGGGTGGCGGGTTCACTTGAAGGCGATCTTCATCGCGATGATGCTGCAGGACAAGATGAGCGTCAGCACATTCGAGACAATGATGGGCATCGACTGGATGGCCAGCCCGTAGATCAGCCAAAGGGCGACGCCGAGGCTGAAGAGCAGGAACATGCCGGTCGATATGTCCCGGGCCGACCGGGATCGCCAGGTTTTGAACACTTGTGGCACAAACGACAGGGTGGTCAGGGTGCCGGCAATGATGCCGACCAGATCGTAGCTTTCCATGAATATCAAGTCTCGAATGGCGGCGGGCGGACGTTACCCGGCCGGTTGTCGGTGACACTACTGATTACGCCGGATGGCCATGCTCTCTAGTATGCCGTCTTTGGAAGGCCTGTCACACCTTCCGCGCGATCATTTCACCGCAATCGGCCGGCCGGGTGACGCAAGGGCAGTTCGCCCGTTGCGGTGGCACTCCCTCATCGGTCCTACATTCTGGATGCCGCCATGGATAAAGGCTCTCCCCGATCGACCCGCGAAACCCCCGTCGCCTCACTGCGCACACTCTGGCGGAAACTGGCCCGGAGCCTGCAAAAGCTTCACCGGCCAAGCCCCCCCGAGGTCGAGATCAATCCGCCGGAGCCCGTCGACTCCCCGGCCCAGGGCGGCCGTAGTCTGCTGCTGTTCGTTCTGATGGTACTGGCCGTACTTTATCTGTGGCGGGGGGTCGAAGAAACCCGCCAGAATGAAATTCCCTACAGTGAATTCATGCAATTCGTTCGTCAGCAACGGGTGGCGGATGTCGTCGTCAGCGACAAGTTCATCACCGGCGATATCACACCGGAGGCCGGTGCAACGGGTCGGCGCCATTTCGTCACCCTGCCGCTCTGGAATGCAGAGTTGGCCAAACTGCTGGATGACCATGGTATCCGCTACAGTGTCGTCTACAGTTCCAACTGGCTGAGCAACTTCATCTTCAACTGGCTGTTGCCGATAGGCGTGATGGTGGCTATATGGTCTTTCATGGCCCGCCGCATGGCTTCAGCCGCGGGCCACGGGTTCCTGAACATCGGCCGCAATCGGGCCCATATTCATGCCTACAAATCCGGCAGCGTCACCTTTCGTGAGGTGGCGGGTGCCGCCGAGGCCAAGCAGGAACTGATGGAGAGTATCGAGTTCCTGCGCGATCCGGTGCATATCCAGCGGCTGGGCGGCCATATGCCCAAGGGCGTGCTCCTGGTCGGGCCGCCGGGTACCGGCAAGACCTTGCTGGCGCGGGCTGTTGCCGGTGAGGCAGGGGTACCGTTCTTCAACATCAGTGGCGCCGAATTCATTGAGCTGTTCGTGGGCGTTGGCGCGGCGCGGATGCGGGACCTGTTTGAGCAGGCGCGTCAGCAGGCACCCTGCATGATTTTCATCGACGAACTGGATGCCATCGGCCGGGCCCGAGGCGGGCCGCTCATTATGGGGGGGCATGATGAGCGCGAGCAGACCCTCAATCAGCTGCTGACCGAGATGGACGGCTTCGACCCTTCCGGGGGTGTGGTGGTCATGGCCGCGACCAATCGACCGGAAATTCTCGATCGTGCCTTGTTGCGGGCGGGTCGGTTCGATCGCCAGATCGTGGTGGACAAGCCGGGACTGGAAGACCGGCTGGCCATCCTGCAACTGCATAGCACGCCGCTGACCTTGGCCCAGGACATCAACCTGCGTATCGTCGCCCAGCGTACGCCGGGTCTGGTTGGGGCCGATCTGGCTAATATCTGTAATGAGGCCGCGATTATCGCGGTACGGGAAAACGCCGTCGCGATCCGGTTGCAGGACTTTGAAGCGGCGATAGATCGGATTATGGCGGGACCGGAGAAAAAATCGTTGACCCTCTCGGAGACTGAGAAGCACCGGGTGGCCTGTCACGAAGCGGGTCACGCACTGGTGGCCGAGATCGTGCCAACCGGCGAGCCGGTGCATAAGGTGTCGATTATCCCGCGCGGTGCGGCCGCGCTGGGATTTACCCTGCAACTACCGGTGGAGGAGAAGTTTCTGTCCACCGAGCCTGAGCTGAAAGATCAGCTGGCGATACTGCTCGCCGGTCGTTCGGCCGAGGATCTGGTCTTCGGTGATGTCTCCAGCGGCGCCCACAATGATCTGGAGAAGGCCTCTGCCATTGCCCGGGCCATGGTCTGCGAACTGGGCATGAGCCGGCGGCTGGGGCCTTTGACCTATGGCAAACGCCAGCAGCTGGCCTATCTCGGGGTGGAGGGTACCGAAGAACGCAATTTCAGCGATGACACCGCCCAGCTGATTGATAACGAAGTGCGGGATCTGATTGAGGAAGCCCAGCAACGCGCTATCGGCATATTGACCGAGTATCGCGCAACACTGGACGCCATCACGCGCGAGTTGCAGGCCCGGGAGGTCATGGATGGCGAGGCCGTCAAAGCGATGATTCATCAACAGGGAAGCCGGGCCGCCTGAGGCCCGAGTATCAGGTTCGGTTGGTTAACCAGGGAGCAGGCGTATGCAGAGACAGCGATTAAGGGCCCTGCGGGTCCTCCTGATTGGCGGGTTTTTAACGGGTTTGGCAGCGCAGGCCGGGGAGCATGATCGGCCTGCATGGGGCGATCCGTCCGCATCCATGCGCAGCAGGGCGCCGGATCGTGGCGATGCCGATGCTGGGTATGGTCATGAAAGTTATGGCGATATGGTGCTGCGGCAGATCGACGTATTGCAGCTGACCGATGAGCAGATCGGCCGGATTTTTCGACTGCATCAGGCCAATCAGCACAACATCATGGCCATAGCGCGGCGCTTGCGGGAGGCGACCCAGTGGGCCCATGCCATGTACCTGAGTCCTGCCAGGGACGAGGCGGCCATCCGCCAGGCGAGCAGGGCACACACCGCCGCCTTCGAGGAACTGGTTGAGACGGCACTCAAATCGAGGCTGGCCATCACCACCGTGTTGAATACCGAACAAAAGGCCAGGCTGTTGGCGATCAAGCCTGCGCCATGATGACCCGGCTGCTTGCTTCCCGGCCCCGTCGTAAGCTGGCATTGGCGCTGATAATCGCAGGAGGGGTGCTGCTACTCCTGACACCGGGCAATGTGTCTGCCGGGCTGTTCATCATGGCGCTGGCTGTGCTGATCGAACTGCTGGGACTGGCGTTCCGGCATTGGGGGGGTGGCCGGTAGCGGGCGACCGCGCGCTACCGGCCCCCTCCGGCACTATCAGCGCGT
>JBKCCF010000010.1:0-4903 GCA_046305255.1 Methylococcaceae bacterium | reverse complement strand
TAAATCGGTCATCAAGGCGAAATTCAGGATGAAACAGACCAGAAATGACCCGAATTTGGCTCGGAAATCGCCGAAATATGGGTGCTGACCTTGCTATCTAAGCGCGGCTCGACAAAATGGGCATTTAATCGAGGTGCCCATTATTGGGCCGGGGTCGTTTCCCGCTCCAATCGCGCCAACCAGACCAAGGCATACTCGCGGCTATCGCCGCACATCTCAGGCATGGGCTGCAATCCTCCGCAACAACCCGGGCGTCCCGGCAAGCCAAAAAGAGCGCATTTCAACTCTTCAGTCAGCTGCACACAGGGAACATCGGCCGGTTTGCCTTGAGGCATACCGGGTAAGGGCGTCGAGATAGACGGAGCGATACAGCAGGCACCACAACCAGGGCGACAATTCATGGGCACCTCGAAAAACCTCAAAATTGTGAAATCGACGCATTATAAATCAGTGCATTAGACTCATTATTTGGGTGAACAGATGGGTTTTTCGAGGTGCCCTCATGTGGGTTACAGGGTCGACTTGAACCCGAGGATGTCGGCCGAGTTGAATCTGCGGGCGATATCACCCAAGGCTTCAGTGTCATAAGGTTCCGGGTCGAAACGCCCCCAGACAGGGGCCGGCCAGGCCGGGTCATTCCGATATCGGAGCACGTGATGAATATGCAACTGCGGCACCAAATTACCCAGAGACGCAATGTTGAGTTTATCGCAGCCTATCGTTGATGAGAGATAAGTAGCCAACGCTGATGACTCCCGCATTAACTGCATCTGGTCGCACTCGGCCAACTGGTGAAGCTCGCTAATACCTGAGCGTTGCGGAACTAGAATGAACCACGGGTAACGTCGCTCATTCATCAGTAACAACCGACTTAGAGTGAAGCATCCCAGTTCGATACAGTCACTTTTGAGGCGGGGATGCAACTCAAAGTCCTGCCGCCCGCCCGATTCACTCATGCGGTCCGCCTGTCGTTTCGGCTGCACTCTGCCGAATTAAAAACATGGCATCACCGTAACTAAAGAATCGGTATGCCTGCGCCACGGCATGCCGATAGGCATCCATGACCCGGTAATAGCCGGCAAACGCACACACCAAGGTCAACAAGGTTGATTCGGGAAGATGAAAGTTGGTGATCAATGCATCGACCGTATGGAATTCAAATCCCGGCCGGATAAAAAGGCGCGTCTCGCCGTAATAAGGCCTGATTTCACCTGAAACGCTCGCCGTTTCGAGGGCCCGCACGACGGTCGTGCCGACAGCCACAACCCTTCCCCCGCGCTGCTGAGTCGCTCGAATCCGCTCGACAGTGGCCTCGGATACGTCACAGATTTCAGCGTGCATAACGTGTTGATCAAGATCATCGACCCGAACCGGCAGGAAGGTTCCGCTACCGACATGAAGGGTGATGTATGCAAGTTCTACGCCCATCTCCGTCAGATATGACATCAGGTTTTCGTCAAAATGGAGACCCGCCGTGGGGGCCGCTATGGCACCCGCTACCTTTGCAAAAACGGTCTGATAGCGCTGTTGGTCCTCCTCGCTGTCGGATCGGGTGATGTAAGGTGGCAACGGGATATGTCCAACGGCAGTCAAGACCTCGTCAACGGTTACCCCATCGCAAAACGCCAGCACAAAAAGATCAGCTTCTCTAGCCAGAACACGACAACTAAACTCGCCATCCAGACTCAGGATACTGTCTGGTTTGGGCGATTTGCTGGCCCTGATATGGGCCAGAGCAGTATGGGCATCCAGGATTCGTTCGACCAATATCTCGACCCTGCCACCACTGGATTTTCGTCCGTAAAGTCGAGCGGGAATCACCCGAGTATCGTTTAGAACCAGTAAATCGCCGGGTTTGAGGAGATCAGGAAGATCCCCGAACATGCGATCTATCGGCAAACCCTGCCGATCAAGATATAACAACCGACCCGCACTGCGTACAGTCGGCGGTGCCTGAGCGATCAGGGCATCGGGTAAAGGATAGTAGAAGTCGCTTTTTTTCATTCGGAAATGGTATCAACTTGCCATCTCAAATGCAGCAGAGCGACATTTCTGGAAATGTCCAAGCCACTATGGGTATAATCGCAGCCCTGAAGTGCCGGAGTGGCGAAACTGGTAGACGCGCCAGACTCAAAATCTGGTTTAGGAAACTAAGTGTCGGTTCGATTCCGACCTCCGGCACCATTAACATAACTTTACCGTTCTATAACAGTATGTTAAGAATACGGGACCAATCTCATATCGGCAGGTACGTTACTTTGGTCAGTTACCGTGCCTACCAGATCGCCTTCCTACACAACCCGAAATGCCCATGGCATTTACATCTTTCAGTACCGGTTCCCTAAGCGGATTCGGGATGCTTGTCCTTCCATCCAAATTCTT
Organism: Methylococcaceae bacterium; assembly: GCA_046305255.1. Lineage (GTDB taxonomy): Bacteria > Pseudomonadota > Gammaproteobacteria > Methylococcales > Methylococcaceae > UBA6136. The sequence continues at coordinate 2,521 of JBKCCF010000010.1, read as the reverse complement.
TTTCGTCGCTCACTAGAGACTCGATCGAAACGTGAAGCTGAAAATGGAGCGCGTCGCTGGTGGGTCTGGATGGACGAACTAAATAGAAGACTCTCTCACGACCCCGCCGCCTCCGCCAAGGCCGTAGAGCTATTAGCTCGCTACGAAAAAATCGAGCACCTTTCCTGGGCAAAGGTCGAGGACTACCTCTCAGGCCTCAACGAGGACGAAACTCATCTACTAGATGTAGCCCTAGTCGCCAGAAGCCAAGACAACGCCAGAAAGGCTTCTCCGGATTTCGCCGAACAAATCGCTTTGCTTCAGCAGAAAATCGACGCCCTCTCACGGGGAAGTTCAATTCAGAACACAAGCCCAAGTCCAACGACAACGCCAAAAGTAGCGGTCGAAGACGATCTTTTGCTATCTCTCGCCGCCGAACGGTTTATTGAGTACAAAAGCCATCACGTCCAGCGGGTTACCCTGAACGACCTGAAGGTGAAGATCGGTTGGTTCGTCGAAATTCTACGAGAGTACAACGGCGGTAGGCCGCCTCTCGTTTCAGAGTTGAATGCAGCCAAGATGCGAAACTTTCGCGATACATTGATGAAGATGCCAGCAAATCGTCGGAACCATCAGGGCGTATCGATTAAGGCTTTGCTCAAAATGAACCTAACGCCAATTACGCCACGGACCGCAAAATTTACCGCTACCGCTGTCAGTCAATTCTTGGTTTGGATAGAGACCGAGGGCTATCCTATCCAGCGAGACCTCAAGGTCGTTTTAACATCCATCAAGACAGCGGCAAAGAAACACGAACCCGATCAACGAGTCGACTTCTCTAACGAAGACTTGCTTTGCTTATTCAATTCCGACGAGTACGTCCAGGGTCGATTCAAACGGGCCTCAGAATATTGGGTTCCCTTGCTTGCGATCTTTACCGGCGCTCGATTAGCGGAACTCGTCCAGCTTCATTGCTCAGATATTTATCAGCACGAAGGTATTTGGGTCTTTGATATCAATGATGACGAAGAAAAGAAAGTTAAGACCAAGAAGTCCAAGCGGTTGGTTCCTATCCATTCCGCACTTATCGAATTAGGCTTCCTCGACTTCGTTAAACGACGAAGGAAAACCGGCAAACGCTTATTTCCCGAGGAAGCAAGGACCGAGGAAGGAAAATTTGATGCTTTCACAAAACGCTTCGGGTATCGTAGAGGAAAGCTCGGAATGGTTGCTGCAGAAGGCGAGAAACGAGACTTTCATTCCTTTCGGCATACCGTACGGACCAAGTTAACCGAGGCCTCCGTTCCGGAAAACCTGATAGACGATATCTTTGGGCATATCTCTCAGGGGAGTAGTATAGGTAAAACCGTCTACTCGCATACTCAACTCGTACCACAAAAGAAGGAAGCGATCGAAAAACTCGTCTACCCTATCGATTTTGCCAAGATTGCGAACTGGGAGCGTTGTCGATTTATGCGGAAGAACTAAAAAATGACTCAAGAACTAGAACTTATTTATTCCGACCTGCAAACAACCTATACAAAAGACGACCAAAGAGTTGAGATTTTAATCTACAAGCTACCCGATACCGATTGGACTCTAGAGGTAGTTGATAGCTACGGTAACTCTACCGTTTATGAAGACTCTTTTGTAACTGATGAAGCCGCTCTAGCCGAAGCCCTTCAGGCCATTCAAGAAGAAGGGATTCGAGTTTTTATTGGGCTTCCTTCCGCTGCTGCAAATGATGAATAGAGTTTTTTGTTCCATTTTGAACAATGGACGTTAATCGAACTCGATCTCAACCTCAACAAACCGAAAAGTTACTGAGCCGTCTTTGTTAAGCTTAACCTCAAGGGTTTCGCCTCTATCTTCCGCTATCCATTTCATCAAGTCCCATTTCGATATCATGTACGTGGACTTGGCCTCGAGGAGGTTTTTGGGTAGCCTTGCTTTTGCTTTATCCGACTTCTTGTTGTCTTTATAGCCGTTGGGATAGGCCTCTATAAATTTCTTGAATCCTAACATATCGATACTCCTTAAGTTGCTGTATAGGAGTATTTATACGATCGCTAGGAAGGGTTCTTTTGCGCGCTAATCGGTTACCCTAATCGGCCTATGGCTTGCTAGTCCTACGGTCTAGGCGTATTACTTTACGCTACTTCCCAAGGCGAGACAATCCTATTACCTCTCCATATAATATATAAAAATATATTTTTACCGCGTTTAGTCTTAAAGTAGATCGGTAAGGTAGGTTCGCGCCTTAGCTTCCGCCTAGCGGTTTACTCGTGAGGAGATACTCTCTATCTTGACTTATATTATATCTCGCCTTAAGCTATAGCTTAATAGTTGTTCGATGCCTTGCTTTAGGCCGATTTTTATTCGGCTACCCCTAGCCCCTTCAGTCTCTAATGAGGCTCAAATTCTTGAGAGATAGATAATTTGTAGGTTATATTCTTAAAAAATAATATTTTATTTCCTCAAGGAAGGTTCCGTTTCCATAGAGATTGAGCGCAAAAAATAACTACAAGAAATAAAAATAATA
>JBKCCF010000009.1:0-6854 GCA_046305255.1 Methylococcaceae bacterium | reverse complement strand
GCACCGGTCCGCTTGAGTCTTCCCTGGCACTTGTCCCGAGAAGCAAGCCTATGACTTGTTTCCCAGCCACCCGTTCCTTCGAGTGCGTCGCAGTCTACCACCGCGCTTTCACCTGTCAACAAAAAAATGCGACATTTTGTCGCATGCGTATGACGTCATTATTTGTAAGCTCAGACCCTGCTATTGATCCGGCCTTTTAATATGGTTGTATCTGGTGTAATTCGACCATGGAAAAAGTCGACACTAGAAAACTTCACCCTGAGGCGCGCAACGAGATTCGTAAGGTGGTCATTCATCTCCGTCAACAATCGGGCATGACCTATAGGGAACCTCGAAAAACCCACCTTTTCACTCAAAAAATTAACCTAACACACTGATTTATAGTGTGTCGATTGCACAATTTTGAGGTTAATCGAGGTTCCCTATAAGCAACTGGCCGAGATTGCCGGCGTGCATGAGATGACGGTTCAAAAGTGACTGCATAAAGCCGGGCAGGAGGGGGTTAGGTCTCTGACTTAAAAGCGACGTGGTCGTCCGGTGGGTTCGTGCCGAAAAATAACCGTTGCGCAAGACCAATGGCTTCGGGAGCACATCATCGGCTTCACCTAAGAAAATGGTGCTTCCGTTCGCCCTCTGGACGCGACCCGCCATCAAAGCGTTGATTATTCATAAGTTCGGTATCGAAATCTCGGATCGACTGGTCGGAAAGTATCTGAAGCGTTAGGGATTCACCCCACAACGCCCGATTCGGCGTGCACTGGAGCAAAGACCTGAACTGATTAACACCTGGCTCAAGGAAACCTACCCGGCGATTGAGGCAAAAGCCAAAGCAGAAGGTGCTGTTATCTTTACTTGGTGGTGAAACTGCCGTGAAGGAGGATTCCGTCTGGGTACGCGGCTACGCACCCAAAGGTGAGACTCCCATCCTTGCGAAACCCGACCGGTGGGACAAACTCTCGATGGTTTCTGCGATATCGGCCAAAGGTGAGATTGCATTCAAGATCATTGATGGTGGTATTAATGCGGAACGGTTTATTGAGTTTCTGGGGGCACTCATTGCCGATGCGACAAGAAAGATCATTCTGATCGTCGACAACCTGAAGGCCCATAAGGCAGCCATAGTGAAGGAGTGGCTCAAAGACAAGTCAGATCGGATTGAGTTGGCTTTCTTGTCTCCATACGCGCCTGAGTCCAATCCGGATGAATATCTGAATAGCGATTTCAAAACGAATTTGCGCTTGGGCGCGGTGAGCGAAAACCGCGAGTAGCTTTTGGAAAAGGCAAATACCTTCATGGGCGAATTGGCCACCTCGCCTGAAAGGGTGCGATCCTACTTTCAGCATCCATCCGCCAAATACGCATATCAGCCTAATTTTAAGGGCCGGATCAATAATTAATTACCACCTGGGAACCTTGATTAACATCAAGCCTGTGGAATCGACGCATTATAAATCAGTGTGTTAGGTTCATTATTTGAGTGAAAAGGTGGTTTTTCGAGGCTCCCATCTATAGCACAGAGTCAGTCGCGATAGAATGGCTCAGGGCTACGGTCTCAGCACCTGTCACATCAACACAGATTCAGTTTATACACATGAAAGATAAGGGATTGATCGCGACTGCGTCGCTACTCATGGTGCTATCAGGCACACCCAGCGCGGGCATGACGGGGAACCTCGATTTGAGGATTCATGGCTGTGATAGCTGTCATGACAATGGCGATATAGACGGCAGTGGCGAAGCCATTCCCTCACTATCCAGAAAAAACCCACAAGAACTGCTGACTGCGCTGCGCGAGTTTAAATCCGGAATCCGCAGCGGTACCGTCATGAATCGGATCGCTGCCGGACTCAGCGATCAGGATATGCAAACCCTTTCTGTCAACTACTCGCACCCGTGAACTCGCCCAACCGCCGTCAGTTCCTAATCTCGGCGATGGCTGTGAGCCTCGCGCCGCTGCTAGGCTGTCACACCTTGCTGCCCAAATCCAGACTGGAAAAGGCGCACGTATTGATACTGGGTGGGGGCTTCGCAGGGCTTTCCGCTGCCAGCACATTGAAGCAACTGGCGCCAGATTTGACAGTGACACTGATTGAACGCAGTTCATGCTATGTCTCATGCCCCGGTTCAAATTTTGTGGTTGCGGGATTAGCACCCATTGGTAGATTAACCCATGACTACGGACAGTTAGCCCACACCCTGTCCATCAATCTCATTCATGCTACTGTCGCAGGCGTACATTTCCCCACGCGTTCTGTCACCCTGGGAGATGGATCAAGCGTTACTTTCGATCGTCTGATAGTTGCGCCGGGTATTGATTTCCGGTGGGATGCCATAGACGGTTATGACGAACATGCGAGCAACACCGTACCTCATGCATGGAAAGCCGGACAACAAACACTGTTGTTGCAGCGCCAACTCAACGCCATGCGCGATGGTGGCGTGGTAGTCATCACCTCTCCCGACAACCCCTACCGCTGCCCCCCTGGTCCCTATGAACGTGCATCGCTCATCGCCCATTATCTCAAGCGTCATAAGCCACATTCCAAAATCCTTATCATCGACGCAAAAACAGCGTTTTCTAAACAAGCCGCCTTTATGGCAGGCTGGCACCAGCTTTATCCGGGGATGATCGAATGGATTTCAGCAGAAAATGAAGGCCATATTGACCACGTCGACCCTGGCAAACGTGTCATTCACACCGAGTTCAATCGCTATAGAGCCGACGTTCTCAATATCATCCCTCCGCAAAAGGCAGGGCAATTGGCACAGCTTGCGGGACTAACCGATGAATCAGGCTGGTGCCCGATTGATCCGTTGACTTTCGAATCGAAGCTAATACCCAACGCGCATGTGATTGGTGACGCCTGTAACATGATACCGATGCCTAAATCAGCATTTTCCGCCCGAACTCAGGCACAGGCCTGCGCCGCAGCGGTCATTTCTCTACTCCAAAACAAATCACCCGATGACGCAACGCTCATCAACCATTGCTATAGTTTTCTGGATCCAGATAACGCCATATCGGTTAGTGCCGTATATGGCTACAACCCAGCCCGCAGGAATTTACGAACCCTGTCTTATGGAGAGACGCCCGCCAATGGTAATTGGCGTGAAGAGGCGATCTATGCACATGCCTGGTTCGATACGTTTACACGACAGACTTTCAGCGGGGCATGACCGGCTCACCAAACCTTACCCGTCAGGTATATGAATCGTCTCATGATCGAATGATGCTGGATCCTCAAGCGGTTCCAGATGCGTCACCACGACAGCGTTACGCATCACTGCGCGAATTTCCGCCTCTATCACCTCACACAGGTCATGACCGCGCTGAACTGTCCACTCACCCGGAACCAGCAAGTGGAGCGTAATGAACCGATGGGTGCCAGCAACACGCGTCCTGATATCATGGAACTGAACGCCAAGGTCGCCATGTTGACGCAAAATTTTCTGGATCAACTGCTGTTCGCTGTGAGGCAGGGCTGAATCCAGAAGACCTGAAATCGACCTTACGATCAGGCCCGCGCCGGACCAAATGATCTGTATCGCAGCCACAAAGGCTATGGCAGGGTCAAGCCACAACCACCCCGTATAGGTATAGCCCAAAAGAGCCGCAATGATGGCGGCGCTGGTCCAGACATCCGACAGTAGATGTCTCGCATCAGCCTCAAGCGTGATCGACCCATACCGGCGCCCGACCCTCAGCAAAATCAAAGCCACTACCAGATTAATGACGGCAGCTAACGCCGATACCGCCACGCCCATGTCAATTTGTGCCGGTGCCTGCAAAGTCTGTAACCTTTGCCAGGCTGCCCAGGCGATTCCTCCGGCGGCCACAAGAATAAGTGCGCCCTCAAAGCCGCTGGCAAAATACTCCGCCTTGCCATGTCCGAACGGATGACCCTGATCGGCGGGTTTCGCCGCTATCGTCAGCATCCATAGGGCGGTGACGGCAGCGACCAAATTCACCAGCGATTCGGCAGCATCCGACATCAGCCCCACCGAACCGGTCACTTCATATGCATATGCCTTCAGCATGATGGTTACCAATGCCGTCACAATGGACAGCCAGGCATAGCGGGTCAAACGCGGCGATTTTCCCATTGGAGAACTCACTCGGGGGCCAGTGCCCGACTGATAATGAGCTTTACGTCATCCGGATATGAGAGTGACAGGGCATGCTCGTGACCCTGCGGCGACATTTTTCTCCACGTTTTCTGGATAATCCCGATTAGCCTATCCGTATTCTGAGTGACGGCAAAATTCGCCAGGTCATTTTCGAGAAACACCAGACAGGCTAGATCCTCGATAAGCTGAACTTCGGGATCAGTCTTGATCCCCCTCTTCTGCAGAAGAATGCGAACACGACCAATAGCTGAATCGTCATAACCCGATTCAGCCATCAGGGCGGCCACCTGATTGGCATGAAAACCATAGAGATAACTACGCCACCTGAGATAGCCCTCACGGGTCGCGGGATAACTATTACGCGGTACCTCCCACCGCCGGAGGTGCTGACCGCGTGCAGCAATCTTGAGTAATGCCGAAGCATCCGGTACCAACCGGTCGAGCCATGCCATCATACGTCGACCATAGACCAGCGCTTTTGGCTCAGGCTTACCGTCAACCACCTCGAAAGAGGGATCAGCAGCATTGGCTGCATCAATCATGGAAAGGATGCTTTGGAGTCTTGCGTCGCTCATGTGTGACCAGTTGCTAAATTTTTGAACGGAGGCAGAGCTTTACCCTTGCAGAACCCACTGCTTGAAACGAGCGGCCCTTAGCCTTCGGAACGGGTTCATTAGTGTAGAATCAGTATACTGAAGGAGTTTGGTTTGATGCATATCTTGCTGAGTAATGATGACGGTTATTCTGCCGCGGGTCTGAAGGTCCTTGCTGCAGCTCTAAAAACTGAGGCCCATGTCACCGTGGTCGCTCCTGAAGGCAATAGAAGCGGCGCCAGCAACTCGTTGACACTGGAAATGCCCTTGCGGGTTAGCGAGGCTGAAAATGGATTCTTCAAGGTCAGTGGCACCCCCACGGACTGCGTCCACCTTGCCATCACCGGCTTGCTTGACCATGAGCCCGATATGGTTTTCGCAGGGATTAACCACGGATCAAACCTGGGTGATGACGTCATCTATTCGGGCACTGTTGCTGCCGCTACCGAGGGACGCTTTCTCGGCCTGCCGGCGGTAGCCATTTCACTTGCCTCAAGCACTCCCCAACATTTTGAAACTGCGGCCAACGTCGCGATCTTCCTGCTCAGACGAATCCGGCGTGACCCACTGCCCCATGACACCATCCTCAACGTCAATGTACCTGATGTACCCTGGGAGGACATTCGCGGCTTTAAGTCCTGCCGTCTCGGCCAGCGGCACAGGGCCGAACCGGTGATTCGGGCGAAGGACCCCAGAGGGCGCGACATCTACTGGGTGGGTCCGGCCGGCCCCGAACAAGACGCGGGGCCCGGGACGGATTTCCATGCCATCCGCCACAAGTATGTATCGGTGACGCCCCTGCAAATCGACCTCACGCGCTATGAACGGCTGGAGCGACTGACCTCATGGCTTGAGGGCACCCTCGACTAATGAATAGCCGCATCGAAGGTATCGGCATGACGTCCCGGCGAACCCGGGAACGTATGGTTACCCGATTAAAGGAGCAAGGTATCCGTAATGCCGCCGTGCTTAATGTCATGCTGGAAACCCCAAGGCACTTATTCGTGGAGGGAGCACTCGCCAGTCGTGCCTATGAGGACACCGCTCTGCCAATAGGCTTCAACCAGACCATTTCACAGCCCTACATCGTCGCCCGCATGACAGAATTGCTGCTCGAACATGGTCCTTTGGACAAAGTTCTGGAGGTGGGCACCGGATCCGGTTACCAGACGGCTATTCTGGCGCAACTGGTCAAGAGGGTGCATTCGGTGGAACGTATCTATCCCCTGCAACAGCGGGCCCGTCGCTGCCTGCAGGATCTTAATCTCCGTAACGTGAGACTCAAACACACTGACGGCGGTTGGGGGTGGGACGAGTATGCGCCCTATGATGCAATTCTTGCCGCTGCTGCTCCCAATGAAATCCCCGAAACACTGCTGACTCAGATGGCACGCCGGAGTGTGATGATCATTCCCGTTGGCACTGGCCGCACTCAAATGCTCATGCGGGTGATCCGAAACGAAATAAGTTACGAAGTAGAGGAAATAGAACCCGTGAGTTTTGTCCCCTTCCTCCCGGGCATCATATAAAGCCTGCCGATCATGGATTGGCAGACTCGTCCGAAGCACTATTGGCGCAACTCACTGTCATCCATTAGCCACGCGAATGTCGCACACTTCTTGAATAATTCAGGTGGCTGCTTCATCACGTTACGTTAGCCAGGCAGGTACCGGGACCGTCGTACGTTGGATACCTAGGTTTCATGTTGTCCTGAAACAACAGCACTATACGCCAGAGTTAGAATGTCATACCCGAAGTCAGCCTACATCCCCTGAGGCTACATACGGGCGCATCGAAAAACCCACCTTTCCACCGAAGGTGACGAACCTAATGCACTGATTTCTCATGTGTCAATTTCACAGATTTGGGGTTATTGAAGGTTCTCATATGGACACCTCGATTAACCTCAAAATTGTGCAATCGACGCATTATAAATCAGTGCGTTAGGTACATTTTTTGAGTGAAAAGGTGGGTTTTTCGAGGTTCTTATATGGGCACCTCGATTAAAGGCCTATTTTGTCGAGCCGCGCTTAGATAGCAAGGTCAGCACCCATATTTCGGCGATTTCCGAGCCAAATTCGGGGCATTTCTGGTCTGTTTCATCCTGAATTTCGCCTTGATGACCGATTTATT
>JBKCCF010000008.1:0-4529 GCA_046305255.1 Methylococcaceae bacterium | reverse complement strand
CAGGCACCTCCTGGAGAGCGACCTGGTGGAGGCCATCATCGCCCTGCCGACGGACATGTTCTTCAACACCGGCATCGCCACCTATGTCTGGATTCTCAGCAACCGCAAACCCGCGCCGCGTCGGGGCAAGGTCCAGCTGATTGATGCCTCCGGCATGTGGCAGAAGATGCGGAAAAGTCTGGGCTCCAAGCGCAAGGAACTGAGCGACGACCACATCGCCGCAATCACCCGACTGTTCGGCAACTTCGAGGAGGCGACTGACGGCAGGAAGCCCCTCTCCCGCATCTTCAAAAACACCGACTTCGGCTACCGCACCATCACCGTCGAGCGGCCGTTGCGCGACGAACACGGCAACCGCGTCCTCGGCAGCAAGGGCAAGCTGAAGGGCAAACCCCAGCCCGACAGCAGCCTGCGCGACACCGAGAACGTGCCGCTTTCGGAGGACGTGGACACCTACTTCCGGCGCGAAGTCCTGCCGCATGCGCCCGATGCCTGGATCGACCCCGACAAGACCAGGGTCGGCTACGAGATCCCCTTCAACCGGCACTTCTACGTGTTCGAGCCGCCACGCCCGCTGGACGCCATCGACGCCGACCTCAAGCGCAGCACCGACCGGATTAAGGCCATGATCGAGGGACTGACGGCGTGATGACCCCTCGCAAACCCTCACAAAACCCCTTGGTGGAGAACGATTGCCTGGCCATGAGCACGCCATTCCCGTATCGTCCACTCCAACAACACCCCCCACGCCTCTCACGGAAGCGCACCAGGGGGGTTACTGTTATCCACCACCGCACCCGTGCAGATCATGCCGGCGCGGCCAGTCCCCGACTGAGAGGACGCGGGATTTACGCTGTTCATGACTGCGTTTATACCCCACGCCCCCGTGTTAACTGCCATCCTCTTGCCTGGCCCGAAAGGAGGCCACCATGCATGCCATAGAATTCGAAGCCACCGCCCACAACCATACCATCCGACTGCCGGATAATGTTCCGGAGGGTGTGCGCTTGCGGGTGCTGCTGCTATCGCCCGTTCCACTGGAGCCCACGGCTCCGACCGACATCAAGACGCTGCTCGCCACTGTAACCGAAGGTCTGAGCGCGGATGACCTCAAACGATCACCCGACAGCGGGCGAGAGGCGATCGAGTGGGCTACCTGATTGATACCAACATCCTGTCGGAACTGCAGAAAGGTGAACGGGCGCATCCCGGCGTCCTGCAGTGGTATGCCGAAACGCCATCGGAGACGCTGTATCTCTCGGTGCTGGTCATCGGCGAAATCCGCCAGGGCATTGAGCGGTTGCAGCGACGCGACCCGGATCAGGCGGCGCGATTGGAGAGTCGTCTGAACAGGATCGTGGACACCATGGACGCGCGCATATTGCCGGTCACGACCGCCATCGCACAGTGCTGGGGCCGGCTTAATGCACCCGATCCATTGCCCGTGATTGACAGTTTGCTGGCGGCCACGGCGCTGGAACATGACCTGACCCTAGTCACGCGCAATGTCCGTGATGTCCAGCGGACACCGGTCCGTTGGTTCAATCCCTTCAATGAGACGACAACGGCATGAGTTTCAATCGCTATACGAAGTACAAGGATTCCGGGGTGGAGTGGTTGGGGGAAGTGCCGGAGGGGTGGGAGATTAAACCTCTCAAGCGGGCTTGCCGGGTGTTTCCGAGTAATGTGGACAAGAAGTCCTACGAGGGTGAGTTACCAGTTCAACTATGTAACTACACGGACGTCTATCACAACGAGAAGATAGTTGCCGGCATGGATTTTATGTCCGCGACCGCTAAGCCTGACCAGATAGACAAGTTCACCCTTCGTGCAGGTGACACCATTATAACCAAGGACTCCGAGACTTCTGATGACATTGCTATAGCAGCCTATGTGCCAGAAGATATGCCGGGGGTTATTTGTGGCTATCACTTATCTATGGTTCGCCCTGATGGTGGTATTCATGGCGCATTTATGAAGCGGCTGTTTGACTCTTGGTATGCAAAAGCCAGATTTAATGTTTTAGCGAATGGCCTCACACGAGTTGGCCTTGGTCAGTATGCCCTCGATAACATCAAGCTTCCATTTCCTCCTGCAACAGAACAACAAGCCATCGCTACCTTCCTAGACCGCGAAACCGCCAAGATCGACGCGCTGGTTGCGGAGCAGGAAAACCTCATCGCCCTGCTGAAGGAGAAGCGGCAGGCGGTCACCTCGCATGCGGTGACCAAGGGGCTGGACCCGACGGTGCCGATGAAGGATTCGGGGATTGAGTGGTTGGGCGAGGTGCCGGCGCATTGGTCTTACGGAGCCTTAAGAAGAGTAGCTTCACGCATAGTTGTCGGGATAGCAGAGGCTGCGACTCATGCTTATGTTGACGTGGGTATTCCAATTCTGAGGTCGACCAATATTCGTGCAGGCAGGATCATTGGAGACATTCTTTACATCGATTCTTTATTCGCAGGCGAGAGGGAATCCAAGCTGATAAATTCGAAAGATTTGCTGACCGTTCGCACAGGCAATGCGGGTGTTACTGCAGTTGTCCCGCCGTCTCTTGATAGGTGCCAGTGCTTTACCATGCTCATTACAACTCCGACGCAAGACGCAAACTCGGAATATCTTTGCTACTGGATGAATAGCGACCCGGCTCAGACTTATTTCGGCTTAGAGGGATGGGGTACCGCGCAGACAAACATTAGTGTCCCCATACTCAAAGACCTGCCCGTGCCGATTCCACCAAAGATTGAGCAGGAAAGTATCGTTGCTTTCCTCGACCGCGAAACCACCAAACTCGACGACCTCACCACCGAAGCCCAGCACACCATCGACCTGCTCAAGGAACGCCGCTCGGCGCTGATTTCTGCGGCCGTCACCGGCAAGATTGATGTCCGGGGCTATCATGTCCACTCGCAACCCATCACATAAGGAGCGCCTTCATGTTGGCCAGCCGCCGTATCTTTGATGATCCCGAGGACCTCATCCCTCTCCCGCCTGAGTTCCGCCATCGCCGGACCGAGGTGATTTTCATCGCGCTCGATCAGGACAGTGAAACCGCACCCACCGTGAGGGATGCCCTGGACCCCATCAGGCGATTTCGCGGCAAGGGGCGGGGCGGCAGCGTGGCCGCGTTACTCGGGGAACGTGAGATTGGCCGGACCCCATCCTTCACCCGCAACGAGGTGTAATCCATGGCTACCATCAGCCTTCAGGACGTTCAAAACCAACTTCCGCATTTCGTGGCCGAGGCCGAGGCCGAGGCGGGCCATGAAATCATCATTGAGCGCGGCGGTAAACCGGTGGCAAGACTGGTCGCGTTGGCGGAAGCGCCAGAACCCCGGCGCCAACTAGGGCTAGGTCAGTCAGAGTTCACTTTCCCTGAAAACTTCGATCATCTGCATTCACACGAAAGCGCCACTCTTTTACATAGCGGCCATTGAATGAGTTCTGACCTTGAAAACCTGATCAAGGCAAAGATCACGCGGAGGTCTTCAGGCTGATGACAATTTACTCGCCGTTATCGCCTGATTGATGGGCGGGCTCAACCGGACTGTTTATCATGCGGTTCATCGTGTGATTAAATGGCCTTCCATCGACCTTATGAGAATCCTGCCATGACACATATCAGCGCAAATGACCTCAAAACCCGGGGCGTGGCCGCCATCGAGGCCAGCCTCGCAGAGCACCCGGAAGCGATTGTGTCGGTGCGCGGCAAGGATCGTTACGTGGTGATGGATATCAGCCACTACCACTATCTCCGTGAATGTGAGTTGGCGGCTGCCTTGGCGGAAAGCCGGGCCGATCTGGCGGCAGGCCGTTACGTCGAGGAATCCGCCGAGGCGCATCTGGCCCGACTGGGCGGGTAAGATGCCCTTCACGCTGGTTTTCACCGAGTCCTACAACCGCCGTGCGGCTCGCTGGCTCAAGCGGCATCCGGATTTGCGAGGGATTTACCTGAAGACCCTGCAACTGTTGGAAGCCAACCCGCATCATCCCTCCCTGCGACTGCATGCCCTGAGCGGCAGGCTGGATGGCCTGCATGCCATCTCCATTAACCTGTCCTATCGCATCACCCTGGAATTCCTGATAGAGGATGACCGGATCGTTCTGGTGAATGTCGGCGATCACGACGCTGTTTACCGATAAACCCGCTATGCCGCTCCACCACGAATCCGCCTTCGAAACCGACATCTGCCAGCACCTCGGTGCCCATGGCTGGCTGTACGCCGAGGGCGACGCGGCAGGCTATGACCGGGCGCGGGCACTGTTTCCGGCCGATGTGATCGCATGGGTGCAGGCCAGCCAGCCGAAGGCGTGGGATACGCTGGTGAAAAACCACGGGGCCAGGGCCGAGGCCCTGTTGCTCGACCGGCTGCGGGCCAGCCTCGATGCACAAGGCACGCTGGCGGTATTGCGGCATGGCATTGAGCTGCTGGGTCTGCGGGAGAAACTGCGGTTGGCCCGGTTCAAGCCGGCCCACTCACTCAATCCCGATATCCTCACCGACTACGGTGCCAACCGGCTGCGGGTCG
>JBKCCF010000007.1:0-2431 GCA_046305255.1 Methylococcaceae bacterium | reverse complement strand
GCACCAGCCCGCGCAGGCTGATCTCGCCGCTCATGCTGGTATCGCTGCGCACAGGCCTCCCGCATAGCAGCGAAACAAGCGCGATGAACATGGCGACCCCGGCACTCGGGCCATCCTTCGGGGTGGCGCCGGCCGGAACGTGGATATGGATATCGCTTTTGTCGAAATAATCCGCCGCCAACCCGAGCGTGGCGCTGCGGGATTTGGCCAGTGTCAGCGCCGCTTGCGCGCTTTCCTTCATGACTTCGCCCAACTGTCCGGTCAGAATCAGCTTGCCGCTGCCGGGTGTGCGGTTGGCTTCGATGAACAGAATGTCACCACCCGCCTGGGTCCAGGCCAGTCCGGTGGCGACCCCTGGCAGACTGGTTCGCATGGCGACCTCGTTCTCATAGCGGGGCGGGCCGAGTATGGCCTGTAGCTGCGGTTGGCCTACCGCCAGCCGCTCAATGTCCGCGTTGGCGATGCGCACGGCGGCATGGCGAAACACGCTGCCGATCTCCCGTTCAAGGTTGCGTACGCCTGCCTCGCGGGTGTAGTCGCGAATGATGGCGGTGATGGCATCGTCGTCAATCACGCACTGATTGACGCTCAGGCCGCAGCCAATCCGCTGCTTGTCGACCAGATAGCGGCGGGCGATCTGGCTTTTTTCCTGAGCGGTATAGCCGGGCAGGGAAATCACTTCCATACGGTCACGCAGGGCGCTGGGAATACTGTCCAGCAGGTTGGCTGTGGCGATGAACATGACGTGACTCAGATCGAAGGGGACCGCCAGATAGTTGTCGCGAAAACTGCTGTTCTGTTCCGGATCCAGCACTTCCAGCAGGGCGGCCGCCGGATCGCCCTGATAGCTGCTGCCGAGCTTGTCGATTTCGTCCAGCAGCATCACGCAGTTGCGGGCGCCCGCTTTGCGGATGCCTTGAATGATGTTGCCGGGCAGGGCGCCGATATAGGTGCGGCGATGGCCGCGAATCTCGGCTTCATCATGCACGCCGCCCAGACTGGCCCGCACAAAGGTGCGCCCCATGGCGCGGGCGATGCTCTGTCCCAGCGAGGTCTTGCCGACACCGGGCGGTCCTGCAAAACAGAGGATGGGGCTTTTGCCGCCGGGGTTGAGTTTGTGGACGGCGAGGTATTCGAGTATGCGCTGCTTGACCTTGTCCAGCCCGAAATGGTCGGTATCCAGCACCCGGCGGGCTTCGGTCAGATCCAGGCTGTCTTCGGTTTCAACCGACCAGGGTAGTTCGATCAGACATTCAATGTAGTTTCTGAGCATCGGATACTCGCCGCTGGCATCGCCCATGCGCTCCAGCCGTTTTAGCTCGCGGTAGGTTTGGGCTTCGACATCGGCCGGCATTTTGGCGCGGGCTATGGCCTGACGCAGCTCGTCGATATCCTCGGGGCGACTATCCGTTTCGCCCAATTCCCGCTGGATGGTCTTCATTTGTTCGCGCAGGACAAACTCACGCTGGCGTTCGCTCATGCTCTGCTGGGTCTGTTGATTCAGTTCATTGGAAATGCGCAGCACTTCAATGCGGTGCTGCAGCAGGGTGGTGATCCGCTCCATGCGTTTGAGGACATCCAGCGTTTCCAGGATTTCCTGTTTTTCTTCGGCGGTCAGATCCATGAAGGAGGCCACCAGGTCACACAGCACGCCGCCGCTGGTAATCTGCTGCAGGGTATTCAACAGTTCGGAGGGCGTTTGCGGGAGGAGTTCCAGTATCTCCGTCATCATGGTCTTGAGCTGCAGCATGCGGGCATCCACCAGCGTGCCGTGTGGCTCCTGTTCGCTGATGCGCTCAACGTGGGCGGCCAGAAACGGCAGGCCGGTGAGCGGTTCGAGGATGCGGAAGCGCTGTTCGCCCTGACAGACGATGTGGTGGGCTCCTTCGGGGCCGCTGATGTAACGCATTACCGTCGCCACCGAGCCGATGCCGTGCAGGTCGGCTATGGCGGGCTGGTCCAGCCCCGGATTGCGTTGCATCACGATGCCCAGTGGGGTTTCCGACTGCAGGGCAAACTGGGCTGCGGCGATCGACATGGCGCGGCCAATGTTGATCGGGATAATGACGCCGGGGAATAGCACCATGGCTCGCACCGGGACGATGGCCAGCGCAGTTTCGGGCAGGACGGGCAGGGGCGAGGGGAGGTTTTCGGTATCCATGGTGGCAAATCCTTTTGCGTGGGGGTAAACAGGCCAACCTGAATCCGTTTCGGGCTGGCACGGACGGGGCCGTGCCCCGCCACCTTGAGTCGGATGCAGGTGCGGGCCTTAGGGTCGCTCAATCGCTTCCATGTATTCAATCCGGAGTTGTACGCTGCGGCTGTCGCGGAAGTCGTTGATGTCCAGCCGGTAGGCGGCCCGCAACTGGCGGCAGTTCAGCCAGGCGGCGGGATCGTCCAGCCCAAAGACGATGGCGTCGATCATCTCGCC
>JBKCCF010000006.1:0-10102 GCA_046305255.1 Methylococcaceae bacterium | reverse complement strand
TCGGGTAACCAACCACCGACCTTCACCGTGTTGCCATCCAGTCGGACATCCAGGCCACGGATGTCGAGCTGCGGCAATAACCGATCAAAGGCCGGCAGCCACCCCGCAGCGCCAACCGCCGGATCAAGGATCAGACTTCCGCTCTGTCGATCGCCCCAAACCGCCTTCATCCGATTAACCAGTGCCGACTGGGTCTGGATATCCGCCACAACTCCGGAATAAACAAACTGACCGTTATTGTTGCGTATCGACAGCCAAGCCGAACGGCTGACCACGCGCTCCGGAACCAAACCCACCAGGGGCGACGTGATCTGGGCATTAGGTGGAATTGCGACGGCAGGAGCCTGCTGCGGCCCGGATCGCCCTGACGCCGACTGCTCGTGCCAGAGGTCGTAGCCGAGCCAACTTGCTGACACCATCAGAACAACAACGCCCAGGGCCCATAAGCGGGAAACGGGGGCAGGCGTATGGTTGCGGGCAACCCGCCTGCTGGTCGGTGCAGTTCTGCGTGCATTGGCACTGTTGAGGAACATCTCCAATGCTGGCGGAATATCGGTAGGTGCCTCTCCATCCCGACTAAACACCCTTACCAGTTGGGGCACAACGAAAGCCATCGCGGTGCGCACCCGAGCGTTGGCCATCCCGAGTTCCCGTCCGGCCTGTGTCACTACGTCGCGACCGAGGATACTCTCTAACTGCGCACCACTCAGTGGCTTGGGGGGTTCAGAGCTGTCGTGCCAGGAGCGCGTCAATTCCGTCAGTCCTGCTTTATCACAGCGGGCCAAAAACCCGCGTAATCCTCCATTGCCAGGATCGAAAACAGCCCTGGACGCAGCAGCCACCAAGGCAGCGGCCTTATTACCTAGCCCCAGGTTCTCGGCAGAGTCGCGGACAATCTCAGAAAATAAAGGCATGGCTCATTCCCTCCGACGGATCAGTTATAGCGGGTGCGGACCCACTGTAACAAATCATATTGGAACTGGCCTGCGTTCAGTGATGGCAACCCGGCCCTATGCCGGGTTGCCAAAGTCTTCCACCGCTACCTGTACGGCCTTGAACCGCTGCAAATCGACAGTCAGTTCCCCGAGTTGAGTTAGCTACGCTCATGGCAAACCTGAGGTAGGTCGTCGACCTCGGAGTCCAAAGGGTTAAGCGGCTATCCTGTCTCCATGGTAGTGCCTACTAAACCAGGGGCATCCTTCTGGCACTTGACTCACAGGCTATTGAGAGAACTACCCGAGGGATCCATGAAATTCACTCTATCGAAACAGGTGGCAAGGACCACCAAAGCCCCGCGCTACTGAGCGTTTGCCTACAGGCAAGCCCAGCGGGCGGGACGGGGTAAATCCACACTGCAATAGCCTGAATAAAGTAGGCAGCGTAACCTTTAAGTTACAGGTTGAGGTACGGAGGGGAACCGATGTCGGGCGGGTCAAGGTATGAAAGCATCAAAGACCAAACCACCCCGTAAGATCGAAAATTAACGCTTTCGGATGTATCGGGTCAGGGGTCGATGAGGCTCCCATGATGCCGGTTCTTGATCAGTATCGCCTAGTTTGCCAAGGCGGATTCGACCGCCTCGCTGGCCTCAAGCCAGCGGTTTTCAGCGTCAGCGACCAATTTTTCAATACTCGCCTTTTCCTTGAGTAACTCCTGTAGCCGGGCGATGCCATCAGGCTGATACAGGTCGGGATTGGCCAACTTCTCAACCAGTTCCTGCTGGGCCAACAACCCCTTGCTCATCGCCGCCTCGGCTTTCTGCAATGCCGTCTGTAAAGATTTGATCTGCCGCTGACGATCGCTGTCCATGCGTTGCGGCGGGGGCGCAACCGACGCTTTCTTGCTGTTTTTTTCACGATTCGCAGCATTGCGACGCTCGCTCAGCCAACGCCTGTAGTCGTCGAGATCGCCATCAAACGGACTGGCCTCGCCATCGGCAACCAGCCACAGTTGATCGGCGACCGTCCTCAGCAGGTACCGGTCATGCGAAACCACCACCAGCGCGCCGTCATATTCCTGCAAGGCCAAACTAAGTGCATCGCGGGTCGTGAGATCAAGATGATTGGTCGGTTCATCCAGCAGCAGCAGATTGGGTCGGATGTAAATCAGCAAGGCCAAGGCCAATCGTGATTTTTCACCGCCGGAAAAGGGGCCAATCGGCTCCAGCGCCTGATCACCACGAAACCCGAACCCACCCAGGTAATTTCGTAATTCCTTCTCGCTGGCCCGGGGATCAAGCCGTTGCATATGCCGCAATGGGCTTTCATCAGGTATCAACTGCTCAAGCTGATGTTGGGCGAAATAGCCGATGCGGAGATCCTGTGCCGGCAGACGCTCACCTGCCAGCGCTGGCAGGGCACCGGCCAGCAGTTTGATGAAAGTGGATTTCCCTGCCCCGTTGGGTCCGAGCAAGCCCAATCTATCGCCGGGATTGATCGTAAGCTTTGCATTGGTGAATATCGGTGTATCGCCATAACCTGCGTCAACCCCGTCGATCTTGAGAAGTGGCGATGGCGATTTCTCGGGTTGCCGAAAACTGAATTCAAAGGGCGAATCCACCTGGGCACGGGCAATCAGCTCCATCCGGTCCAATGCCTTGATACGGCTTTGCACCTGCCTCGCTTTGGTCGCCTGGGCACGGAAACGGTCGACAAAGCCCTGAATGCGGGTCAATTCCCGCTGTTGCCGTTCGAATGAGGCCTGTTGCTGGGATAGTATTTCGGCGCGACGAACCTCAAAAGCAGTGTAGTTGCCGGTGTACAACGTTACTGTCTGGTTTTCGATACTCAGAATGTGAGTTGCCAGATCGTCGAGGAAGTCCCGGTCATGCGAAATAAGCAAAAGGGTACCGGGATAACTGGCCAACCAGTCCTGCAGCCAGATCACTGCATCCAGATCAAGATGGTTGGTCGGTTCATCCAGCAGCAAAACATCGGAACGGCACATCAAGGCCTGAGCCACGTTTAGCCGCACCCGCCATCCCCCCGAAAATTCCGAGACAGAACGGTGTTCATGCCCCGGCGTGAATCCCAGACCATGCATCAGGCGAGCGGCTCTGGCATTGGCCTCATAGCCGCCGGCATGATCCAGCAACACATAGAGGTCGGCCAGCGCAACCCCGTCATCCGCCGTCTCCGCGACCTGAATCCTTTCCTGTATCGCGCGTAATTCACGATCGCCGTCCATCACATAGTCCAGAGCGGACCGGTCACTTGCCGGGGTTTCCTGAGCGACATGGGCGATTTCAAGACCCGGTGGCAGGCTCAATTCGCCGGCTTCTGGGTGCAAGGTACCCAATATCAACTCAAAGAGACTGGACTTACCTGCACCGTTGGTGCCGGTGATACCGACTTTCTCCCCCTTGTGCAAAGTAAACGAGGCGTTCTCGAACAGCACCCGCTGCCCGCGGCGAAGACTCACCGATTTAGCGTTGATCATGCCTGAGTGGTTACATGGTGCGAGGTATGGAAGATCACGAGATCTGCTCAGGAGGCTTTTTCGATTCGTTCCTGGCAGTCATCGAAGAATTCGGCGATATCACCGGCCGTGACTGTGGCGCGCGGAATGATGAGTGCGGAATCCAGCGTGACAAAGATAAAAGCGTAGTTCTTGCCAGCCTCAATCCGAAGGATATCTTCCCACTTGATGCGAGACTCACCTGCCCGGCTGATCTCAACCAAGGCATCGGGTTCAGCCCGTAGGGTATAAGTCCCCAGAATTCGCGCCTTTTCTTCCGGAGTATACATGCGCAATATCTTCCGACGGGCACTCCAGTTGATGTAAAACGGCGCAGCCAGACCCCACACGCCTGCGCTGATTCCGATCCAGGCAGCGGAGAGGGTGTCCTGGTAATAGAACCAGACGACCAGGGCAATCAGGATGAGGACGGCCGGGATCGAAGCCTGGTGACGGCGCAGAACCTTCTGGACCCGCTCGGAGTTTTTTAGCTGATGATCATTGAACGCAACAAGATCACGCTCACGCAATTCATACTGGATTTCAACCATGACTTTATCTGATTAGGAGGGTAAGGGATGCCATAACCTCTGCTTCGATGCAGAGCATTCGTGGCGGCGTAGTATAAACGAAGCGGAGTCGTTGAGGCCCTTTCCTTCTGACCGCCAGGACACTGACTGTTCGATCACCGATAAGGCGTTGATCTGCACTTCGGGCGGGCCATCAAAAAACCCTTGTCAGAGCATTTGAGTAGCCGCCACGAGCAGGCGCGAACCCCTAAATGGAAGGCTGCGGCAAAAAAAAGGGTGCCCTAAGGCACCCAAGGCAAGAGCCACTCAGGGAAAAATCATAGGTGATAAGCCGTTTCGCCATGCTCGGCAATATCCAGCCCCTGACGTTCATCTTCCTCTTTGACGCGAAGACCAATCAGCATATCCACGATCTTGAAGGCGATGAAAGACACCGTGCCAGACCAGACCAGCGCGACAGCCACGCCCCAGGCCTGACTCATCAACTGGGTGCTCATGCTGTATTCGCCAACGGCATTGGCGACATAGTCCCATACGCCCGTTCCACCCAATGCGGGAGAAGCCACAACAGCAGTGCCGAGTGCACCAATGATGCCTCCCACACCGTGCACGCCGAACACATCCAGTGAATCGTCATACCCCAACATTTTCTTGAGTGTGGTCACGGACCAGAAGCAGACAACACCAGCAATAAGACCCAGCACGATAGAGCCCATGGGACCCGCCCAGCCGCAGGCGGGCGTAATGGCAACCAGACCGGCAACCGCACCGGAGGCCGCACCGAGCATGCTGGGCTTACCGCGCATCAACCATTCAGCCCCCATCCAGGCGAGTGTGGCAGCGGCAGTTGCAAGCAGGGTATTGACGAACACAAGTGCGGCCAGACCGTTAACTTCGAGGTTGGAGCCAACATTGAAGCCGAACCAGCCCACCCACAGCAATGAAGCCCCTATCATGGTCATCGTCACGCTGTGTGGAGCCATTGATTCCTTGCCATAACCGAGACGTTTGCCGATCAACATGCAACCGACAAGACCAGCGATGCCTCCATTGATATGCACCACAGTACCGCCGGCGAAATCAAGCGCACCTTTCTGGAACAGGAAGCCAGCCGTGGCACCTGCCGCCGCCGCTGCATCCGCACTGGTGTAGGCATCAGGACCTGCCCAGTACCACACCATGTGAGCGAGCGGTAGATAGGCAAACGTGAACCAGATCACGACAAACAGGAGTACGGCTGAAAACTTAACCCGTTCCGCAAACGCACCGATGATCAGAGCGGGCGTGATGCCAGCAAAGGTCAATTGGAATGCTACATAGGCATATTCAGGAATGACCACACCCTTGCTAAATGTGGCCGCCACCGAATCGGGTGTGATGCCCCTCAGGAAAGCTTTGCTGAAACCGCCAAAGAAGGCACTGCCTTCGGTAAAGGCGATGCTGTAACCGTAACTTGCCCAGAGCAGGGCGATCAGCGAAAAAATCACGAAAACCTGCATCAGTACAGACAGCATGTTCTTGACCCGCACCATGCCACCGTAGAACAGGGCAAGCCCCGGCAGAACCATCAGAATAACCAGGATGGTCGAGATCAAGACCCACGCGGTGTCCCCCTTGTTGGGAACAGGAGCATCATCAGCCAAAGCGAGGCCTGCCTGTCCCAGCAACAGGAGAGAACCGATCAGAGAAAAGTGAATTTTTTTCATGGCATTACCCCCTTAAAGTGCATCGGCACCGGTTTCACCGGTACGAATGCGAATGACCTGCTCAAGGTTGGTTACAAAAATCTTGCCGTCGCCGATCTTGCCGGTGTTGGCCGTAACCGAAATAGCATCCAGCGCAACATCCAGTTGTTCGTCGGTCACCGCGATTTCGAGTTTTATCTTGGGCAGAAAATCGACGACGTATTCGGCACCACGATACAACTCAGTATGGCCTTTTTGCCGACCGAAACCTTTGACCTCGGTGACGGTGATGCCGGATATACCTGCTTCGGAGAGGGCCTCGCGGACATCATCCAACTTGAACGGTTTAAGGATGGCAGTAACGAACTTCATGGTTTTAATACTCCTGCATGGAACAGATCGAAATCTCTGATGAGAACCTCAACCGTCTATTAGCAGAAGCCATGCCAAGCATTAAAGAGCCCCGATCTGAGGAGACCCGATCGGTTTTGAAGGGCTGTCCAGGAGAAATCTGCGCCGGGTGATGCGCTAGTCTGGTTCAGACACCCGGTACGCCTGACATTTGAACGCTGGTGCAGTGGTCACCAATGCCCGAAGCTGGTGCAAGAACAGCACAACAGACCCATAGGCGGGAGCAGCGCCGTTCAGGTTTCCCAGTCAAATCGGGGCAGTTGATTGAATGCAGAACGGATTCCCTCAGCCCAACTCTGCTGAACCGCTGCATAGAAGGGGGAGGCGAGGTCAAGATTAAGACATGCACTCGCTTTCAGGCTGTCCCTGCGATAGAGCAGCAAATCGACCGGCGGCCCCACGCTGATGTTGCTTTTCATGGTGGAGTCCAGCGATACCAGAGCACAACGCGCGGCATCTTCCCGTGCATGGGCCGGGGGGTTGATACGGCTGAGTTTGGGCTTCCCGTTTTTGGTTTCGCCGATCTGCAGAAAGGGTGCGGCGGGCGGGGCGGTGATGTAATTACCCTGGGGATAGATTAAATAGCTTTCATGTGGTTGACCGTAAATCTGCCCACCGAGAATGAAGGTAGCTTCGGCATTGAACCCACTGCGCTGCATACTCTCCCAATGCTGGTTCTGCACGCCGACACTGATCCCGCCAATGTAGTGGGCGGCTTCCGATAGCTGACCGCAATGGTTGAGACTGAATGCCGCTATCGGGTTATCAATATCCCGCCGAATCTGACTGACAACTGCCTGGGTAGTGGCGAGGCTGCCCGCTGCCAGCAGCACGACCATTCGGTCACTATTCAGTTTGAAGCTATGCATCTTGCTGTAGACGCTGGTGTAATCGACGCCTGCATGTGTCCTTGAGTCTGACGCAAACACCAGACCCTCCTCGACCTTGATCGACAGGCAATATGTCATGTGTACCTCCAGCCCAAAAATAAATCGCGCCAAAATCACCCCTGTGCGCGGACGGATTTTAATCCCTACCTTGTACCGGGGTAAGTCGTAAAGCTATTTCAATGACGCTCGGACTGGGCGAGGCGGGTTGAGCCTTGTAGAAGGTTGAAGGCACCGGCGCTCGGGGTCAATACTTGTTGTATAGGAACCCTGTTCAGATTCAATCAGATAGGTAACCTGAGAACAGCACGGCCGGCACTCGCAGCGGAGTGTGATGACAGGGATAACCGGATACACCATCACCCGCCATTGCGGATGATGGTGACTTTGATGGTTCAGACGGACTGGAAACTATTGAGCTTCTTTCACTTCGACATCCTTGAGTGCCTTCTTGATGTCATCAGCGGCATCACCCGCTAACTTGCCCTTGGCATCCTTGCGCGCTCTGTCCAACTCCTTGATGGCATCGCGTTCAGCCGTAGCCTTGGCATCCTCGCCCGACCAGGTTTTGCTCTGCTGGGCATAGGGCTTCTTCTTGTCCTCGGCGATAAGTGCCTTTTCAGCCGCGTCAATTTCCTGCAATGCCTTGTCCTCATTACCGGAGCGAGCATCTTTCTCGGCTGCTTTCAGGGTTTTCTCAATAGCCACACCTTCAGCACTGACCGGCTTCTTCGGGGTGCAACCGCCCAAGGCCACAAGGCCGGCCAGGATGACGATAATTTCACGACTCACTTTGGAAATTTTCATGACTTTTCTCTTTCCAGTTAACTTGATTGCCTGTCCGATTGGTCCAGCCAATCATCAGAAGGTAATGACGAAATCAGCCGAGAAGGTGAACTGGTTATCCAGCATCTTCCCTGCGGTCGAACTCATGAATGCACTGTTGTTCGACGACCAGTCATACCGAACGTTAGGCCGCAACATAACCCACTTCAGCGGCTTATAGTTCACACCCGCAGTAAGGCCATAATAATCGGCACCCTCGGAGTATCCCCCATTCGGAACGTAGGCCGCATAGCTGGGACCACACGCATAGGTGCTGCCGACTCCAGCAGCATTGTAGTTGTAGCTGCCAGGGCAACGTTGCGGGCCATTCACACGGAAGCCGTTATCATCACGGAACCATTCCATACGGACACCGACACCGAAGTTATCTTCAATGTCGTACATCAAATATTGGTTGATACCGTACCAGCGTGCATCCTGCAGTCCGCCGGCAGCACCACTCGAAATGCCATTACCGGTGATGACGCCATCCGCGAAACCCTGGTCATGCTGCAAGACATAATGCAGGGTGTTATCCAGGAAATTAGCCTTACCGACCAGGCTGTACATTGCCCATGGTTCACTGGACTGAGCTGAACGCTCGCCCGCAGTTGAATTCAGGGTTACAGAATACTCCTTCGCATCACTGGTCCAGGTCACACCCCCCAGCCAGCTCCAGTTGGTGAGCTGCGTATTGAAGTTGCCATCCCAACCGCCGGTCGAACTGCCCGTTACGGCACCGCCGCTCATGGTCCAGTTATCATCGAAGACGTAGGTTGCCAACACACCGGTGTGGGTGAAGGGTTCGCCATACTGCATGGTGTAGGCATGCGAGTAGAAGAAGTTATCGGGAGCCGTCACCACTTCGTAGCCGAGGATGGTATAGAAATGACCGGCCTTCACCGCGAGGCCGTTACCGACCGGAAGGTTCATTTCTGCGTAGAACTGCGGCATGGCCAGCCCGTAGAAGCGGTCACTCCAACTGGTGAGATGGAGGTCGTAGTTACCCCGATTGAGAATCTGGCCGGTACCCAGTTCATAGGGTGTCGTACCGTAGGCCTGGGTATAGATAGAGTCACTACCGTAGTTGATATCGAAGCGGCCACCCCAGTCCCAGTCATCACCGCTAACCGTGATGGCTTTCTGCACATAGGCATACAATTGGTTCATCTGCAATTCACCGGCGCGGTCACCAAAAGTGACTGGACCGTTGAATCCATCGGCAGGGTTGTTGGCGTTGGCAGTGACACCAGCATTCAACCAGCCGCCCCAGGTCACGCCATAGTCCCTCAAGGGCTGCACGTCAGTACTGCCAGCGATGTAATCCGCCAGACCGGTTGTCTCGCCAATCTCCTCGGCCCTGGCGCCGTTAAAGGCCAATCCAACCAAAACAGCCGAGACGCCGAGCGCCATGCGCGACTTTTTGAACGTATGCCCACTCATAAATGTTTCCTCCAAAATGTTGTCCTCGGAAACATGGCAGCAGAATATGTGCCAACAGCAACACCCTGAAATTCTGTAGCAAAATCACAAACAGATGTTGCATTTAGCACAGCACAGAGCAAAATCCGAGCATTTTGCACCACAACAGGGAGCACTCTCGCTTAGCGTGAAAGGTGACAAGAGCGCTCGCTCCCCTCATCTTCCCGATAAATACACCCGGGCACGGGTAGAATGCGCGCATGCTTACCAATGCTCACGACATCCTGCGGACCACCTTTGGCTACGACTCTTTTCGTGGCCTGCAGTCCGACATTATCGAGCAGATTCTGGGCGGTAAGGATGCCATGGTGCTGATGCCGACGGGTGGTGGTAAATCACTCTGCTACCAGATTCCCGCGCTGGTGAGAGAAGGCACCGGTGTTGTAATTTCACCACTCATCGCACTGATGCAGGACCAGGTCGAGGCGTTGCGCCAGCTTGGGGTGAATGCGGCGTATCTGAATTCCAGTCTGGCCGTTGAAGCGCAGCGACAGGTCGAGCAGGCGTTCGTCGAGGGCCAGCTTGACCTGCTCTACGTCGCGCCGGAGCGTCTGAACACCGAGCGGTTTCTAGCCTCGCTCAGCCGTGCCCGCGTCAGCCTGTTTGCGATTGATGAGGCTCATTGCGTGTCGCAATGGGGCCATGATTTCCGCGCCGACTATCTTCAGCTCTCGCTGCTGTACCAGCGTTTTCCCGAGATTCCCCGCATCGCCCTCACTGCCACCGCCGATGAGCGCACCCGGCAGGAGATCATCATCCGGCTGGGTCTTGAGGATGCCAGGGTTTTCTGTGACGGTTTCGACCGCCCCAATATCCGCTATACGAT
>JBKCCF010000005.1:0-11452 GCA_046305255.1 Methylococcaceae bacterium | reverse complement strand
CATTTCCGGGGATGCCATTTTTTGGCCACCGCATTTTCCTTCACCACAGACCATTTCCTTGGTTTCCTTACCGGCTTCGGCAAGCTGCATGTAACCGGAAGCAAGATCATGGATAGCAAAGGGATTTTCACCGGCAGCTGCTACGCCGGCCAGCGATGATGCAATTGCCGCACCCATCACGGTTGATAGTGTTTTTCTGCTCATGAATTGGGAACCTCAAATAGTTAGTTGTAGAACGAAAAATGCCCCTGGGACAGCTGACCACGCCTTTGGCTATCTCGCATGGCAAACCTTGTCAGCCTGACGACTGGACCAGCCACCCGGTAGCTAGCCCGGAGGGCCCAGTACTCCAGGTTCATCCACCACCAAGTATTCTCACACAGCAGCAGTTGCAGATGCACGTTCAAACTTTGGTCGAATCTGACCATGGCTGGCAAACCAAAGACCATTGGCATCATTCTTTAGTTTCAGAGGCACTTGGCGGCAGGCGGGTGGAAAGGACGAACGGCTTCAGCTATGCTCTTGCCAGTGAAATCCAGAGCAGGCCTGCCGCTCCGTCCAACCCTGCCATAAAGACTCCATAGAGGCATTACATGTTTTGTCGAAATTGCGGTAATGAAGTCAAGGACAAGGCTGTCGTCTGCAGCGCTTGCGGACATGCCATTGAAGAATTTGTGTCGGGTACAGCAGGCCCCGCCGGCCGCTGGAGTTGGTTCACGATGTTCGTGACCATCGGCGTATTTGTTCTCCTTCTCCTGGTTGCGATTATTGCCGGGTTATAAACAACATCCGGAGGGGTGACCACGCTGGGGGTCATATTTTGAGCATGGTCTTCCGATAAAACCTGAGTTCCTCAATGGATTCGAGAATATCGTCCAATGCGCGGTGGCTGTTTTGCTTCTTGAATCCATCCGTTATCTCAGGCGCCCAACGGCCGGCAAGTTCCTTGAGAGTCGATACGTCCACACTGCGATAATGGAAGTAGGCTTCCAGTCCGGGCATGCTCCGGGCAAGGAAGCGGCGGTCCTGACAAATGCTGTTGCCACACATCGGAGAGGCTCCAGCCGGTACCCATGTTTTGAGAAATTCGATGGTTACTGCCTCGGCATCAACTTCACTGATGGTGCTCTCCCGGACCCTGTCGATCAGGCCGGACTGGCCATGATGTTTACGGTTCCAGTCATCCATGCGCACCAATACGGATTCTGGCTGGAAAACCGCGATCACCGGCCCCTTGGCCAACACGTTGAGGTCTTTGTCCGTGACCACAGTTGCTACCTCAATGATGCTATCTGTGCTCGTATCGAGCCCCGTCATTTCAAGGTCTATCCAGATCAGGTTATGCGCGTTTTGGGCCATATACGTCACTAATGAGTTGGGATGAACGGTCAAGCAAAGCGGCAGTCTACAGAAAACCGCAGTCAATCGGCTGTACCCTGCATACTATAAAAGGCCATCGTGGCCGCGTTTACGTTCTGGAGCCCCGAATATGAATGATCTGACCACACTGTTTCTGATCGCCCTCGCGCTGTCCTCCGGCATCGAATTCTGGCTGACGAGCCGGCAGGTGAACCATGTCAAAGCCAACCGAGAGACAGTACCAAGCGCCTTCAGCACTAGTATCACGCCCGAGGCCCACCAGAAGGCTGCAGACTACACTGTCAGCAAAAGCAGACTTGGCAACACCGACCGGGTAATCAGTATCATCGTTTTGCTGGCATTCACCCTGGGCGGTGGCATCTCCGCCTTGCAGTCCATGTGGGATGGCTTCGGTCTTTCAGTCATGGTCACGGGAATTGGGCTTATCCTTAGCGTCATGCTGCTGATGCAATTGGTAGAATTGCCCCTCACCCTCTACCAGACGTTCGTCACCGAGGAACAGTTTGGCTTCAACCGCAACACTCCCCTACAGTTTGCCAAAGATCTTTTAATGCAAATGGTTCTGGGGCTCGCCTTAGGCATCCCTCTGCTCGCTCTCATTCTTTGGGTAATGGATAGCGTCGGAAATTACTGGTGGTTGCTGGCCTGGGCCATCATCATGGGCTTTTCAACACTGATGAGTTGGGCCTTCCCGACCTTTATCGCACCGCTGTTCAATAAATTCACCCCCCTGCCTGATGCCATACTCAAAGAGCGCATTGAAGCCCTGCTGACCCGTTGTGGCTTTAAGAGCGAAGGCATTTATGTGATGGATGGCTCTAAGCGTTCCGGCCATGGCAATGCCTATTTTACGGGGATTGGCGACAGCAAGCGGATCGTCTTCTTCGATACTTTGGTTGACTCCCTCGAACACGACGAACTGGAAGCGGTACTGGCTCATGAACTGGGTCACTTCAAGCGTCGGCATGTCATCAAGATGCTCATCACATCCGCCACCCTTTCCTTGGCTGGTTTTGCCACTCTAGGCTGGCTCAGCAGTCAGGATTGGTTCTATTCGGGACTTGGGGTCTCAGGTGGCCATTCCAACGCTACTGCGCTTCTGCTATTCATGATGGTGGCACCAACATTTACGGCTTTCCTCAAGCCGATCATGGCCTACATGCAACGCCGTTACGAATTTGAAGCCGATGACTTTGCCGCTAGCCATACCCAGTCGAAGCACCTTATCAGTGCGCTGGTCAAACTGTATCGGGAGAACGCCAGCACTCTTACCCCTGATCCGCTTTATGCTGCATTTCACTATAGCCACCCACCTGCGGCCGTCCGCATAGCAAACCTCGCGGCGCGGGCCTCCTGATCCGGATGCCCGTCGACCCTCTCAACGGTGCCCGCCAATTACCGCAAGCGCTGCAGGAAGGCCTCGTCGTCAGCCATCTCGGCCAAGGCTTGGCGGTGGAAGATCAGTATGGCGCGATCATTCTGTGCCACACCCGACGCCAACTGGGCCAAGCCGTCGTGGGCGATCGCGTGTTATGGGCACCACTGGAGAATCAGCAAGGCCTCGCGAGCGAAATACTGCCGCGTCACAGCCTGCTAACCCGCCCCGCCCACGGCGGACGAATACGTCCTGTCGCAGCCAATCTTGATCAGGTCGTCGTGGTCGTGGCTCCCGAACCACAACCGGACTGGTTGTTGGTTGATCAATATCTTGCCGCATCGGAACATCGTGATCTGGCTGCTGTGGTGGTCATCAACAAGATTGACAGAATCACGGAGCGGGAATCGATCAGGTCAGTATTGAGAGTCTATGAGGATATGGGTTACCCCTGTCACATGGTCAGCGCCAAATCCGGTGAGGGGTTGGCTAAACTGAGGTCGGGCTTGAATGGCCGCTGCAGTATTCTTTCCGGTCAGTCCGGGGTCGGCAAATCCTCCCTGACCAATGCACTCCTGCCGGAAAAACAACTGCGAACACGGCAACTGTCGGAAAAAGCGGGATTGGGCCGACACACGACGACCGCTGCGACACTTTATCATCTGCCTGAAGGTGGCGACCTGATTGACAGCCCGGGCGTAGCGGTTTTCGGTTTGGCAGAAATGAGTGCCAGCGACCTTGCTGCAGGATACCGGGAGTTCCGGCCGTATCTGCCGGTCTGCCAGTTCAACGATTGCAGCCACCGGCAGGACAAGGGCTGTGCGGTACGGGCCGCCGTTTCTGAGGGCAGGATAGCGATGGGCCGCTATCAACGTTTCATCAAACTTCTAGATAAAATGTACCTGAGTTGAGTTGATGAAGTATTGAAATAAATCAAACAGGCGCCCGCAGGTGCCTGTTTGATTTAATGATTGGTAGCGCTCTGTGAAGCACAGGGCAGTGTACAGAACCCCATCACCCCTGTTGCAACAGGCTGCGCAGATCAATAGTCGCTGCGTTGGCACGCGCGATATAGTTTGCGAGCGTCAGCGAATAGTTGGCGAACAAACCGAAACCACTGCCATTCAGGATGACGGGACTCAATGTCGAGTTCTGACTGTTCTCCAATTCCCGAACGATTTGCTGCAACGATACCAGCGCCGTCTTGTTGCCAAGAATATCGCGAAAATCGAACTCGATTGCCTTCAGCACATGCATGGCAGCCCAGGTATAACCCCGAGCCTCATAAAAGCGGTCATCAAGCTTCAGCCAAGGGGTCCTGCCCAATTCCGAGTGACGATCTTCAACACCATCTGCAGGCTTGTCTGCCGTACTGGCGCTCAAACGGTTGGAATAGTCACCCAGTCGCTTCTCCAACACTTCGAGATACTGTCGTAAGTTATCGGCACGGGCATAGAAATTGGCATCCCGCTTCATCAATCTGGCACGGTAGGCAACCAGAGACTCAATACCTTTCTCATATTCCGACTCGGAAGAGGGTAACTGCCAGGATCGGTAATCGAAATACAGGAAGGGTTCGCCCTTGGAAAGGTCGGGATCTTCCTGGGACTGGGTCTGGGAACGGGCAATGTTGTTACGCAACGCGGTTGTCGCATCACGCAATGCAATCAAGGCGCCCAATTCCCAGTTCGGAATGTTATCCAGCATCACACTGGGGGGAAACACGTCGTTCATCAGGAAACCACCGGGCTTATGCAGCAAGGTTTCGGCAATCTCGATGAGCGTGGTGGAATAGGTGTAGCCCAGTGGCAGCTCTTTTGGATTCTGGACGCTCGCTTCGAGGGCTGACTCTTCAACGACATCGAACGAGGCTGGCTCACGACTCCAGTACCAGCCTATGGCGTAGAGAACCACGCAAACCCCTGCAATGAACCCAAGAATCCGTCTGACTATTGGGTTACCTTTGAGACTTTGCAGGCTAAAACCCCTTTTGGTCGTCACTGAGGGCGTCATTTCACTTTTGGTGTCATCAAAAACTGACATGCTTACATCCTGATTACGGTGGCCCCGAATGGGGGGAGTATACAACACCCACCGACAAGGTTTACCGAAGAGATCAGCGGACAGAAAGAGTGAAGTGAGTATAGATGGCTTAGCCTGAAGGCTGACGGGTAGGAGCAGGGGGGAGTCCAGGCTAGACTGGATGGGGGGGGAAGTCACCACCCGGGTCACCCCTGCGTAGGGAAATATAATCAAAAAAGCTACAACGTGCCACTTTTTTTGTAGGTATTGTTACAGGCGCGATCGCTGTGCCGGCCAACCACCCGATACAGTCGTTGCCCACTCAACCCTTCGGCTTCGGGTTCTTGATGGCCTTTGCTCGAGGGTGAGTTTGATCGTATACGCTGGCCAAATGCTGAAAATCAAGGTGGGTATAGATCTGGGTAGTACTCAGATTGGCATGGCCGAGTAATACCTGTACTGCCCGGAGATCGCCACTGGATTCCAGCAGATGACTGGCAAAGGAGTGTCGCAGCATGTGGGGATGGATATTAATGGGAAGACCGAGCTTGACCCGCCAGCGCTCAAGCCTGCCCTGTACGGTACGTGCCGCAATACGTGAACCACGACTACTGAGAAAAATTGCCACCTCCCCTACTCCGGCGAGGTTGTTTCTGCACGCCAGCCAATTTGAGAGCGCATTCACTGCATGTCGTCCTACCGGGACATGTCGGGATTTTTCACCCTTACCATGGCGAACCAGCACCGAACCATTCTCGAGATCAATATCCGTGAGATCCAGTCCGGTCAACTCCGACAATCGCAATCCGGAGGAGTAAAACAATTCCCACATCGCCAGATCGCGTACTTCCAGCGCATCGTCCGCCGGACGCTCCAAAATGCCTGTCATCTGATCGACATCAAGCAATTGAGGCAAGCTGCGCGAGGTCTTCGGCGCTCGCATGCCCTGCGCGGGGTTGACCGTGAACGCGTGGCGTTTTACCAAAAAACTATAATATCCCCTGATTGCCGAGAGCGCTCGTTGCAAACTGCGACCAGCCAGCCCTTCACGGTGGCGGGCCGCCGCATGTTCCCTGATGTGTGCAGGCGTCAGCATGCGCCATTCAGGTATTGCGCGCAGATCGCAGTAGGCTCGCAGGCTTTCCAGATCGCGTGTGTAGGCATCAAGTGTGTGGCGTGACAATCGCCTTTGCGAACGCAACGATTCCAGATAGGACGCCAGTTGCTGCTCCGCCTGTGCGTCCATCAGAGACAAAATCTAAGGGTTGAGCAAGGCTGACAGGCGGGCCGCAAGAATTTCACCCATCTGCTGTAGAAACACCATGCCCATTTCCTCACAAAATCGCTCCGCATCCCGACTTCCGATCGCGAACAGACCCGCCAGCCCCGCATGCTGCAACGGAATGATTACACAAGACCCGACGGCATCGGCATCCGCGCCGAATACCACCCCGACCTCATCGCTCCCAAGCTTGCCACAGCGCGGCTTACCTGACTCAAGAACAGACTGGCAAAGGACCCACCCACCACTGGCGGGAGCCAGCATCACCTCTGCGATCGAACAATCCAGTTCCGGCCTGGTGATACGAACGGCAACGAAATCGGCCTGAAAATACTGATGCAGCCCCAAGTCCAGCCCTGTAATCACATCCTCCACCGTTTTGGCATCAAGCAAGGCCAGCGTAATCTGATGGAGGCGCTGATAAACGCCATCATTCTCACGCGCGATATTGACCAGATCTTCAAGCTGCCTTGCAAGCCGCTGATTCTTCTCCCGCATCACGCCTAACTGACGCGAGACCAAAGATACGGCATCACCACTGAGATGAGGAACTGTCAAGACCTCAAGCAGCGTCAAGTGGTCCCGAAAAAACTCTGGATGCTGACGCAGATAGTGTTCGACATCTGCCGCCGACAAGATGTCTGCCACCTGATTTGGCACTGTGCTAAGGGTCATAACTCAATCGTTCCTTCAAAAACAGCAATGGCTGGCCCCGCCATCATGACCGGGAAACCACGCCCAGCCCAGGCAATAGAGAGTTCGCCGCCAGGCAGTTGTACACGGACCGGGCTCTGCAGAACCCCCTGCTCGACCCCCACCACCACTGCCGCACAGGCACCGCTCCCACACGCCAGTGTCTCGCCTGAACCACGTTCGAATACCCTGAGCCGGACGGTATGCTGATCAATGACCTGCATGAAGCCAATATTCGCACGCTCCGGAAACATCGGATGTTTCTCCAGTACCGGCCCAATCTGTTCAACCGGAGCATCCTCAACTCTGTCGACCCGCAACACCGCATGCGGATTGCCCATGGAAACGGCACCGAACTGCAGGCAATGGCCATCTACGTCAACCCGATAACTAATGGCTTCAGACTGCGCCAACATCGGGATTTCACCAGGCGAATGGCGAGGCACACCCATATTGACAGTTACCAGATCATCTTCCCCATGCCGCAGAACCAGCCGCCCGGCATCGGTATCGACCTGAATCTCGACCTTGTCGGACAGGCGATGGTCGCGGACGAAACGCGCAAAACAGCGGGCTCCGTTGCCGCATTGGGCGACCTCGCTACCATCGGCATTAAAGATACGGTATCGAAAATCGGCATGAGACTCATGGGCCGACTCAACCAGCAGCACCTGATCGCAACCCACACCAACGTGACGGTCAGCCAGAAAACGAATTTTGTCCGGGGTCAGCAACACACTTTGATTGACAGCGTCAATCACGACAAAATCGTTGCCCAAGCCGTGCATTTTGGTGAATTTCAATGCCATTGTTTAGCTCAGCAGGCTTTCGCCCTGAAACAGCTCACTGATCGCTTCCCGTTTCCGCACCAGGCAAGCACGGTCACAATCGACCAGCACCTCTGGCGGACGAGGTCTGGAGTTGTAATTGGAACTCATACAGAAACCGTAGGCACCGGAGGACCGCACGGCCAGCAGGTCGCCCTCCGCAATCGCAAGTTCGCGGTTCTTGCCAAGAAAATCTCCGGTCTCACAGACAGGACCGACCACATCATACAGGCAGGGTTTGGCGACCGAGTCCTTCCGAACCGGCAGTATGGCCTGCCAGGCCTGGTACAGCGAAGGCCGCACCAGATCGTTCATGGCGGCATCAACGATGGCAAAATGCTTGTCGCCGTTCGATTTGAGATACTCGACCCTGGTCAGCAGAACCCCGGCATTACCGACAATGGCGCGACCCGGCTCCATGAGAATCTCATAATCCAGTTCACCCAGCCGCCGGTTTAGAACCTTGGCGTAGTCGGCCGGCTCGGGCGGCACCTCATCCTTGTACCGTATGCCGAGACCCCCGCCGATATCGAGGTGGCGAATGGGGATGCCCTCCTCTTTCAGCCGTTCAGCCAGGAGCAGAACCCGATCAAGCGCATCCAGAAAAGGATGCAGCGAGGTCAACTGTGAACCGATATGGCAGTCAATGCCCGCCACATCAAGGTTGGGCAGGGTGGCGGCGCGCCGGTATTCCAGCAGTGCCTCATCCATGGCAATACCAAATTTGTTTTCCTTCAGCCCGGTCGAAATATAGGGGTGCGTCTGAGCATCGACGTCGGGATTGACCCGTAGCGAGACGGTCGCCTTCTTGCCCAACTCCCCCGCTATACGATTCAGCCGGTCGAGTTCCATCGGAACCTCAACATTGAAGCACCGGATGTCCACCTCAAGTGCCCGCCGCAATTCGTCCTCACGTTTGCCGACCCCGGAAAAAACCACCTTCCGGGGATCGCCGCCTGCGGCCAGCACCCGTTCAAGTTCGCCCACCGAGACGATATCAAAACCCGATCCCAACCGCGCCAGCACATTGAGCACCGCCAGATTGGAATTGGCCTTGACAGCGTAGCAGACTAAATGGGGCCGATCCTCAAAGGCCCGGTCAAAAGCGTGCCAGTGGCGCTCCAGTGTCGCCCGAGAGTAAACATAGCAGGGGGTTCCAAAGTCTCTGGCTATGGCAGCCAGCGGAACCGATTCGGCACAGAGATCTGCTCCATGATAGGAAAAGTGGTCCATCAGTCGGCCGACTCCCCGGTGATCTGAGTATCTCGCTGATTGGGGACATCCTGAGGATGGTCCTGGTCATTCTTCTGGTAAGCCTTGGCTCTACGTTCTGCCGGAGGCTCATGCCCTTCCATATAAAGGGGCCCTTTCTGACCACATGCGACAAGCATTGCCGCAGGGACCAACAGCCAGCCCCATCGGTATAGGTTCTGCATTCTGGTATTTATCGGGAGAGTAAACCTGTTGAATGGGCTGCATTCTAATCGAAAATCCCGGAAGCACACACTAAAGCGCTGAGTAGGGGCTAACCTCGCTCTAAACAGGCCAGCCCTTGCTAAATCGTGTCGCTACTTTGACCCGGCAGAGGACTCATCTAACAACGCCTCAATATCATGACGCAGACCGGCGTCTTCCGGTGTCACCCTGGATGGAAAAGCCTTAGCGACCCGCCCATCACGGCTAATCAGGTACTTATGAAAATTCCATTGCGGTTCGACACCAGACTGCTGGGCCAGGGACTTAAAGAAGGGATTAGCCTCGGCTCCGGTGACCGCAGTTTTGGCAAATACCGGAAAACTTACACCGTAATTGAGGTAGCAAATGCCGGCGGTTTTTTCAGCATCCGAGAACTCCTGCTTGAAGTCGTTGGAAGGAAATGCGAGCACCATTAGCCCGCGCGGACCGTACTCCTTATACAGCGCCTCCAACCCCTTGAACTGCGGTGTGAAGCCGCATTGGCTTGCGGTATTGACCGCCAGAATGACTTTACCTTTATAAGCGTTACAGAAATTCACGGCCTCGCCCCCGCGCAGGGGTTTCATCTCGACATTGAGGATGGGTGGGCATTCTGCCGCAACCGCCGGACCGCCTGTCAGCGACATCAGTAACAATGGAATCAGAGCTAGCGTTTTCATGGTGTTATTCCTGTAATGGGGGGATCGCACGGCAGCTGCAGTGTCGCAAAACCATTTATCCACCCTGCTTTGTTATAGTTGAGACACAGAAGTTTCCAACCACACGCACCGGACGAGCCTTGCCCTCTGCCCCCCACCCAGGAGCCGTCATCCATGTCAGACAATGATCTTTCGCCTGCTTCATCAATAATACGGCTGTCTATCGTCGGCATGCGCTGTGCGGGCTGTGTCGAAGCGGTTGAAACCGCCCTTCGAACTGCACCGGGTGTGAGTTCGGCAGAAGTCAGTTTTGCCGATCACTCTGCTATCGTGCGTGGGCAGGCCGACCCGGCGCAGCTCCGACAGGCGCTGCAGGCCGTGGGTTACGACGCGGCAGTGATGGAAGGACTGGATACACCCGCCGAACAGGAAGCACTGGAACTCGCCCGCTATGACGCTCTACTGAAAAAAACCCGGGTCGCGGCAGCCGTCGGCATACCACTGATGCTCGGCGAACATTTCGATTTGCTACCGATGCTGGGCGGTCCGATGGCCTGTGCTGTCTGGCTGTTGATTTCGGCTGTAACGTTGGCCGTGCTGGTTTACTCGGGCGGTCATTTCTTTGTGGGCGCCATCAAGAGCCTCCGGCATGGCCAGGCCAACATGGACACGTTGATAGCGATGGGTACCGGCGCTGCATGGTTTTACTCCACTGCAGCTATTATCTTTTCGGCCAGCCTGCCGCCCATGGCCCGTCACGCTTATTTCGAAGCAGCCGTGATCATTCTGGCGTTCATCAATCTGGGCGGGGCCCTTGAGATGCGGGCAAGAGGCCAAACATCCTCTGCCATCCGTGCCCTGATCGGCCTGCAACCGCGAACCGCAAGAGTCCTGCGTGAAGGTCAGGAGATCGATATTCCGATAGCCGAAGTCGGACTGGATGACAGGGTTCGAGTACGGCCAGGGGAGAAAATCCCGGTCGACGGCGTCCTGGTTGAAGGTCATTCCAGCATCGACGAATCCATGCTGACCGGGGAGCCCATGCCCGTAGAGAAAACCGAGGGAGATGAAGTCATTTGCGGCACACTCAATCAGACCGGCTCCTTCCTGTTCAAAGCCACCCGAATCGGTCGCGATACGGTACTGGCGCAGATCATCGCCAGCGTCCGCACGGCACAATCCAGCAAGCCCGAAATTGCCCGCACGGTGGACATGATCGCCGCCCGCTTTGTACCTGTGGTCGTCGCGATTTCTGCCCTTACCTTTATCGTCTGGTGGTCTATCGGGCCCTCGCCCGCCCTGGGTTACGCCTTCGTCACCGCCATGACGGTGCTGGTCATCGCCTGCCCCTGCGCGTTGGGACTGGCCACACCGATCTCCATCATGGTTGCTGTTGGCAAAGCCGCCCAGAGCGGCATCCTGATTCGCAAGGGCGACGCGTTGCAGAGTGCGGGCACGCTTACCACCGTTGTTCTGGACAAAACCGGTACTGTGACCGAGGGCAAGCCCCGTCTGTCAGCCTTGGTAGCGGCTCCGGGCTGGACCGAGGAGGCCGTTCTGCAATGGGCCGCCAGCCTTGAAACAGGCTCGGAACACCCCTTGGCCACCGCGCTTTTAGGCGCTGCCAACGATCGCCAGACCCGTCTGCTGCCGGTGACAGGATTTGCCGCCATTGCCGGGCACGGCGTTTCAGGCGTGATTGATGACAAGCGCGTGCTGCTCGGAAATCTGCCGCTGATGATGCAACAGGGGCTGGAGG
>JBKCCF010000004.1:0-3574 GCA_046305255.1 Methylococcaceae bacterium | reverse complement strand
GGTTGCCCGATAGGGTACCGGCCTGGTAGACCGGACCCAGCGGAGCGAGCTGCGACATGATGTCGAGCCGGCCACCAAACGCGCCCACCGGCATGCCGCCGCCGATCACCTTGCCCAGAGTGGTGAGATCCGGCTTCACGCCATAAAGACTTTGAGCCCCGCCCAGAGCCACCCGGAAGCCCGTCATGACCTCATCAAAAATCAATACACTGCCATGTTGGTCGCACACCTCCCGCAAGGCCTGGAGAAATCCTGGTTGCGGCGGCACACAGTTCATGTTGCCCGCCACCGGCTCAACGATAACGCAGGCTAGCTGATCGCCCTGCTGTGAAAACAGGGCCCTGACCGCAGCAGAATCATTGTATGGCAAGGTCAGCGTATGTTCGGCAAGGCTGGCCGGCACCCCGGGCGAACTCGGGACGCCAAGCGTCAGGGCGCCGGAACCGGCTTTTACCAGCAAGGCATCGGAATGGCCGTGGTAGCAGCCCTCAAATTTCACAATGCGATCGCGCCCGGTGTATCCCCTTGCCAACCGGATTGCGCTCATGGTGGCCTCGGTACCGGAACTGACCATCCTTACCATGGCGAGGGAAGGCATCAGTTCGCACAGTTTGGCCGCCATACTGGTTTCAATCGCCGTTGGCGCCCCGTAACTGAGGCCACGGTCCACCGCCGCGTGGACGACTTTGCGTACTTCAGGATGAGCATGACCGACTACCATGGGGCCCCACGAACCGATGTAGTCGATGTACCGTTTACCATCGGCGGCATAGAGGTAAGGTCCCTCGCCTCGCTCAATGAATATCGGCGTGCCGCCAACACCTTTGAACGCTCTCACGGGTGAATTGACTCCACCTGGAATGACAGTATTGGCCTGTTCGAAAAGGGTGTCGTTCGATAGTGTTGGCATGACTGAATCGGATTATTCGACCGGCTGTGAGGACCGGGTAGAGAGGTTGGGTGTCGGTTATCGTAATTTAGGCCTTGGGTAGGGTGACGCCCTGCTGGCCCTGGTATTTGCCGCCCCGGTCTTTGTAGGAGGTTTCGCATACCTCGTCAGCCCCGATGAAAAGCATCTGAGCCACCCCCTCATTGGCATAAATTTTAGCCGGCAAAGGCGTTGTATTGGAGAATTCCAGCGTCACATGCCCTTCCCATTCAGGCTCGAGCGGCGTGACATTGACGATGATGCCACAGCGAGCGTAGGTGCTCTTGCCCAGGCAGATGACTAGCACATCACGCGGAATTCGAAAGTATTCTACGGTTCTCGCCAGGGCGAATGAGTTAGGCGGGATGATGCAGACATCCTGCCGGACATCGACAAAACTGCTGGCATCAAAATTTTTGGGGTCGACGGTGGCCGAATTGATGTTGGTGAAAATTTTGAATTCGTTAGAGCAGCGCACATCGTAGCCATAGCTTGATGTGCCGTATGAAATGAGCCGCTCGGCAGCCGCACCCGCCCTGATCTGACCCTGTTCGAAGGGTTCGATCATGGCCTGACACTCTGCCATACGCCGTATCCATAGATCTGATTTTATCGACATATCAATCACTTACTACGCTAATAGTCGGGAATTTGGCACTGTAGTCCCGCGCTTTTATGGCCAGTCGGGCAGCCATTTTACGGGCAATTTCCCGATAGATCCGGGCTGAGGGGCTATCGGGTTCAGCCACTACTGTGGGGAAACCGGCATCAGCATGTTTGCGAATGCTGAGCTCCAGCGGTAGAGCACCCAGTAATTCCATGCCATATTTTTGCGCCATTTTCTGGCCGCCACCCTCGCCGAAGATGTGCTCGGCATGGCCACAATTGGAGCAGATATGAATGCTCATGTTTTCGACCAG
The DNA here is from genome assembly GCA_046305255.1 of Methylococcaceae bacterium. Taxonomy (GTDB): domain Bacteria; phylum Pseudomonadota; class Gammaproteobacteria; order Methylococcales; family Methylococcaceae; genus UBA6136. The sequence goes on along the minus strand of JBKCCF010000004.1, from coordinate 1,726 downwards.
GCCCAATACCGGAACACTGACCTGCTGGAACATCTTGAATCCACGCTGCGCATCCAGCAGCGCAATATCCTGTGGTGTCGTTACAATCAGCGCGCCAGATACCGGAATCTGTTGGGAGAGAGTCAACTGGATATCACCGGTGCCGGGTGGTAAATCAATGATGAGATAGTCGAGATTGTCCCATTCGGTGTTATTGAGCAGCTGCTGCAGCGCGCCAGTCACCATGGGTCCGCGCCAGATCATGGGCTGATCCTCGTCCACCAGAAAACCGATCGACATGGCTTGCAGTCCGTAGGCCTGCATGGGGATGATCCGGCTGCCTTCCTTGACCTCGGGCCGACCCTGCAATCCCAGCATCAATGGCTGGCTAGGCCCATATATGTCGGCATCAAGAATGCCTACCCGCGCACCTTCAGCCAACAGCGCCAGCGCGAGGTTAACAGCCGTCGTGGACTTGCCGACCCCACCCTTGCCGGATGCAATGGCAACGATATTCTTCACCCCCGCCAGGGGCTTCAGATTTTTCTGAACCGCATGGGATACAACGTGGGTGTTGATGTCGATGGTGACCGTGGTTGCACCTGTGTCGGTCTTGATCTTGCCGGTCAGCGCCTGACGGAGTTCATCATGCGCAGTCTTGGCAGGATAGCCCAGCACTACCTCAACCCGTACGGTCTCGCCATCGACCTCAATCTTCCTGATCATTTTGGTACACACCAGATTCTGTCCAAGACTGGGATCTATCCATGTTTTAAGGCAGTTTTCGACATCACCGGGACTTAGGGGCATTCAATCTCTCCAAGAGGTATGGATTGGTTAGGGTCTGACGGGGCAGCCTCCACTGTTTCCGGCCGCCGATGGTTGAGCCAATTGGCAAGATGGTCTCGGGTGAGGACAGACACTGCCGCGGTCTGCGCCCGCAAACTGCGGGCGCCACGGGACATTAGTAGTTGGTACGGTTAAGTTGCAACTCGTTCTGACGGTCGGGAGAAAGTTGCTCACGGGGATGATCATCCTGACCCGCTACCTTGTGCTTGAGACGCGCTTCGGAGTAGCCGGTAAAGGCCACCATGAAAAGAACCAGCCCCACGCTGGAGGCCCACAGACGGTCGGGCTTTTTCACCCAAAACAATACCCAACCGGGTTTGAGCAGGCCAATCAAAAACACGACGGGGGATAGTGCGACTAAAACCATTAAAAATTGAATCATGTTGGATCTCCGCAAGAAAAAACTCGGTTTTTTAGACAGAGCGAATGCCGGGTGTTCCCGCTCTGAGACATTATTCACGCCGCCAGATCGTCCCGCTGGAAGCGTCCTCCAGCACCACACCTTCGGACTTGAGCAGATCCCTGATCCGGTCTGCCTCAGCCCAATTCCGGGTGTTACGGGCGTCAATTCGCTGCTCAATCAAGGCCTCAATCTCGGCAGACGGCATCCCCCCAACGGTCGTTACAGAAGCCTGCATGAAATCGGCAGGATTTGCCTGCAACAACCCTAACACACCACCCAGTCGCCTTAATTCCGTCCCCAGAGCCGTCGCCTGGCCGGGCTGATCATGGCGTAGCCGATTGATTTCACGAGCCATATGGAACAGCACCGCGACAGCTTCGGCCGTATTGAAGTCATCATCCCGCGCTGCCTTGAAGCGAGCGGCAGGACTGTCCGCTATCGTGTCAGCCGGGATTGCCGGATTCGGATCAACCGCCAGACCGCGCAGTGCAGTAT
>JBKCCF010000003.1:0-16675 GCA_046305255.1 Methylococcaceae bacterium | reverse complement strand
CGTTTAATGCAGCGGAAACCCCGGCTCGCCAGCTGGCACTCATGGGTTCAGCCATGGATAAGATTTGCGAGGATGCTGCAGCATGAGCGAAAGCGAAGTCTCTGACACGACCATCAACGGCAATAATGCAGCGCCAAGCGCCAGCACCTTCATACTGAGCCAGCATGTGCGAACCGCCCTTGGCGATTATTTCGCCCGCCTGGATGGCCAGGACTCGGCCAATCTCTACGCACTGGTGCTGCGGGAAGTCGAACACCCCCTGATCGAAACCGTGCTGGAGCACTGCGGGCGCAACCAAAGCAAGGCGGCCGAAGTGCTTGGGCTCAGCCGCAGCACCCTCCGCAAAAAAATGACTCAATACGGCATCGCCTAGTTGCCACGGATCCAGGACAGCCATGACCACCCGAATAACCCGCGCACTCATTAGCGTTTCCGACAAGACCGGCCTTTTGGACCTCGGCCGTGGGCTGAACACTCTGGGGGTTGAGATTCTTTCGTCCGGCGGCACCTTCAAGGCGCTGTCCGAGGCCGGCATCCCGGCGATCGAAGTCTCCCAGTACACCGGCTTCCCGGAGATGATGGGTGGCCGCATCAAGACCCTGCACCCGCGCATTCATGGCGGCATTCTCGGCCGACGCGGTATCGACGAAGCGGTGATGGCAGACCATGGCATCGGCCCGATAGATCTGGTCGTGGTCAATCTTTACCCGTTCGAAGCCACCATCGCCAGGGCCGATTGCAGCCTGGACGATGCCATTGAAAACATCGACATCGGTGGTCCGGCGATGATTCGCGCAGCCGCCAAGAACCACGCCTCGGTTGGCGTGGTGGTTGATCCCGCTGACTATGGCGCGTTGCTGGCAGAACTGACAACTGCTGACTGCTCGCTATCAGCCGCGACCTGTTTCCGGCTGGCGATCAAAAGCTTCCGCCACACCGCAGCCTACGATGCCACCATCGCCAGCTACCTCGGCAAAATCGAGGGCAGCGAAGCTTTTCCCGATCCCCTGGTTTTACGCCTCAATCATGCCCAAGCCATGCGTTATGGCGAAAATCCCCATCAGGACGGCGCTTTTTATGTCGAAGCAGCGCCACCGCCCGGCACCATTGCCGCCGCCCGTCAGTTACAGGGCAAAGAATTGTCCTATAACAATATCGCCGATGCCGATGCCGCACTGGAATGCGTAAAGGCCTTTGGCGCAGAGCCAGCCTGCGTGATCGTGAAACATGCCAATCCCTGTGGCGTGGCGCTGGGTCTGACGCAAACCAGCGCCTACGACCGCGCCTATGCGACCGACCCGACCTCGGCCTTCGGTGGCATCATCGCCTTTAATGCGGAACTGAGCGCGGAGACGGCAAAGGCTATCGTCGACCGGCAGTTTGTTGAGGTTATTCTGGCTCCCCGTATCGCGCCGGCGGCGCTGGCCATACTGGCCGGCAAACCCAACATCCGGGTCATGGAAACCGGGGAATGGCCGTCAGTTCCCGCACAGGGCTGGGACTGCAAGCGGGTTAATGGAGGGCTGCTGGTTCAGGATCGCGACGCCGGCTGCATCACTCGCGCCGATCTGAAAGTCGTCACCCAAAGGCTGCCGACCGAGAGCGAAATTACCGATTTGCTGTTTGCCTGGAATGTGGCCAAGTTCGTCAAATCCAATGCGATTGTCTATGCCAGGGGACAGCAGACGGTCGGGGTTGGCGCTGGCCAGATGAGCCGTGTCTACTCGGCCCGGATAGCCGCCATCAAGGCGGCCGATGCGGGGCTGGCCGTAGCCGGCTCAGTGGTCGCGTCCGATGCCTTTTTCCCCTTCCGCGACGGCGTGGACTCGGCAGCGGCGGCGGGCGTGACCGCCCTGATACAGCCCGGCGGCTCAATGCGCGATCCGGAAGTGATCGCCGCCGCCGATGAACATGGCATGGCCATGGTCTTCACCGGTATGCGGCATTTCAGACATTGATGCGCCTCGTCGGACTGCCGACCGGGCCGATCAGCAGGAAACATTTCCCATGACCAGTCCGACCTTTACCGACCCAGAACTGGCAGCCAAGACCGACCTCTGCGTCAAATGCGGTCTCTGCCTGCCGCACTGTCCCACCTATATCAAGAGCGGCGATGAGAATGAATCGCCGCGGGGCCGCCTGTCGCTGATTCAGGGCTGGGCCCGAAGCGAACTGAAGGCCAGCCCGAAACTCACCTCGCATATCGACACCTGCCTGCTGTGCCGGGCCTGTGAAACAGTCTGTCCGGCCTATGTACCCTATGGCCAGATCGTTGATCGGTTCCGGGGCGCTACCCCGCGGGCAGACCAGTCACTGACGGCCCGCACCACCGCATGGACGCTGCGCGCCATTTTGACCGGCCCGCGACTGGCACCGCTGACCCGGCGCCTGCTGGGTGGCAGCGGCACTGCCGCCATATCCCGAGCGGCACGCCTGCTGGGTCAGAGCGACCTGGTCGCGGGTTTGCCTGCAGCTACGGCAACACCCCCTCTGGCTGCGGGGCTTTACCCGGCCACCACTGCAGACACGCAGGGCCAGGCGTCCCTGTTTCTGGGATGCACCTCGGCACTGCTGGATGCAGACACCGTCGCGGCAGCCGTGCGGGTGATGAATGCACTGGGCATTACGGTCGAGATTCCCGACCAGCAAGGCTGCTGTGGTGCCCTGCATCAGCATGCCGGCGATAGTGCGACCGCCACCCGTTATATTGCGGACAATCTATCGGCCTTCCGGCATGAGACTGCAACTGCGGCGCCTGCCATCGTCAGTTTTGCCAGCGGTTGCGGCGCTATGCTGAAGGACTATGAGCAGACCCGTCCGGGTGATGAGTCGGCTGATTTTTCCCGTCGGGTACGCGATATCAGTCAATTCCTCAACGAGATAGCCGAACCCGGGAGTCTCGCATTGCAGCCACTTTCAGCGACTGTCTGCGTCCATTCTCCCTGTAGCCTCAAAAATGTTCTGCGGGCCGACCGTCATGCTGCAACGCTGTTGAAGCAGATACCGAATCTGAATGTGGTAACCCTGCCCCCGCAGACCCGCTGCTGCGGGGCTGCGGGTAGCTACATGGTGGAGCATCCCGACATGGCGGCAGAGCTGCGAGACGACGTGCTCGACCTGATCGCAGCCACCGAGGCATCAATCCTGCTAACCTCCAACCCCGGTTGCGCCATGCATCTGCGGGCCGGACTGGCCCAACGCGGGCTGGGCCATATCGACGTCATCCATCCCGTCACCTTGCTTGCGCGACAATTACCGGGGCAATAAAAAGCCGGAACCCGATGTTATCCGGTTCCGGCTGTTCAGCACGATTTCAGTGGATTAATCTCAATAGCACTCGTCTTCTACCGTTAGCGACTGGCAGGCACCATCAGCCGAGAGGCTGGTGGTGGCGCGAGACTTGAAGTAAGCGGTCACCACCAGACTGAGAAGCACCAAGGCCACGATCCACTGGGCAATATCTCGCATCTCGTGCGGGGCTATCGGCGCAACTTGTAGTTTCGGCCGTAGAAGATCTCGGCCATCTCATTCTTCAACTGGCGCTGAATGGCCGTCCGTTCTTCAGCACTGAGGGCGTCCTTGTCGGTATCAAAGAGGTAATTATCAAGATTGAAATCCTTCAGGATCATCTTGGTGTGGAAAATCTTTTCCTGATAAACATTCACATCAATCATCTGATAGCGCTCCGCCGTCACATCCGAGAAGTAGTTCTGGATGGAGGTGATTTCGTGGTCGATGTAGTGTTTCTGGCCACTGATATCACGGGTGAAACCGCGTACGCGGTAATCCATGATGACAATATCGGACTCGAAACTGTGAATCAGGTAATTCAGTGCTTTAAGTGGGGAAATACGACCACAGGTCGATACGTCGATATCAGCACGAAAGGTACTAATGCCACCGTAGGGGTGGCTTTCCGGGTAGGTATGTACCGTTATGTGGCTCTTGTTGAGATGCGCCACCACTGAATCCGGGGCGGGGCCCGGTGCCTCAATATTACCAACTACGTCCGGGGCGTCATGCCCCTCCGAAATCAGCATGGTGACGCTCGCGCCCTGAGGCTCGTAGTCCTGACGGGCAATATTCAGAATCTGCGCACCAATGATGGCATTGACGTCCGTCAATATCTGGGTCAAACGTTTGGCGTTGTACATTTCATCGATATACTCGATATAACGCCGCTGTTGCTGCTCGGTCTTGGCATAACAAATATCGTAGATGTTAAAGCTCAACGATTTAGTCAAGTTGTTAAAGCCATGCAATTGCAATTTTTCGATTTCCATCGAATTCACGATACCCCGTCGTTGGTTAACACTACCGATACAGTAGAAGAATGATATGGCGTGAATATTACGCCATCAGTACAGCCAGCCGATTTCCGGCATGACTATCGCCCGTCGGGCTCAGCCGGCCTCAATCACCTCAAAGTCATGGGTAATGTCTGCTGTTTTGCCCAGCATGATGGAGGCCGAGCAGTATTTCTCGGCAGAAAGCTTCACCGCACGCTCCACAATAGCTTCGCTCAAGCCCTTGCCGGTCACCACGAAATGAATGTGAATGCGAGTAAATACCTTGGGCTCGGTTTCGGCCCGTTCCGCCTCCAGTACTGCCTCGCAGTCATGAATGGCATGTCGCCCCTTGCGCAGAATATGCACCACGTCGAAGGACGCACAGCCTCCCATGCCCATTAGCAGCATTTCCATGGGTCTTACGCCGAGGTTGCGACCACCTAATTCCGGTGGCCCGTCCATGACGAGACTGTGCCCACTGCCAGATTCAGCCAGAAAGAGGGTGTTTTCCACCCATTTGATACGCGCCTGCATCGGCAACCCCTACAAAATTAAGCGGGGTAATGTAGCACAGACGCGCCTTGACCATGGCAGCTTTTTTGGCACAGCACCGTGACACTCGGTCAGGCTGCGTCTGCTATGCCATTGTGGCGGAGAAGTGCATCAATGGTGGGCTCTCGCCCACGGAAAGAGACAAACAGATCCATCGCCTTCTGGCTGCCACCCTTTTCGAGGACATTTGTAAGGAAGGAGCGCCCTACTGCAGGATCGAATATGCCGACTTCCTCAAATAGGGAAAACGCATCACTGGACAGCACTTCGGCCCATTTGTAACTGTAGTAGCCCGCGGCATAGCCACCCCCGAAAATGTGGGAGAAACTATGCGGGAACCGGTTATAGGCCGGCGGAGTGACGACGGCGACCTTGTTGCGCACTTCAACCAGGATGGCGTACACCCGACCGCCCTGCGCAGGGTCGTAGTCCCGGTGGATCAGGAAGTCAAACAACGAAAACTCCAGTTGCCGCACCATTTGCATCCCCGACTGAAAATTGCGGGCGGCAATCATCTTGTCCAGCAGCGCTTGGGGTAACGGTGCCCCGGTCTGGTAGTGGCCGGCAATCAGTGCCAGCGCCTCAGGCTCCCAGCAGAAGTTTTCCATGAACTGGCTGGGTAATTCGACCGCGTCCCATTCAACCCCATGGATACCGGAAACACCGAGATGATCCACCAGGGTGAGCATATGTTGCAGGCCATGGCCAAACTCATGGAATAACGTCTGAACCTCATCATGCCTGAGCAGGGCGGGATCATCGCCATGGGGGGGGGTAAAATTACAGGTCAGATAAGCGACCGGCGCCTGCACACGATCAGCCAATCGTCGACGGGTCACGCATTCATCCATCCAGGCCCCCCCGCGCTTTTTGGAACGGGCGTAAAGGTCAAGGAAAAACGAGCCCCGCAACTCGCCGGCCGCATCGCGGATTTCATAAAAATCCACATCCGGATGCCAGACATCGACGCCAGCTTTCGGGGTGATTTTGATGCCATAAAGCTTTTCCACAACGGTGAACATGCCCTGAACCGTACGCGGGGCGGGGAAATACTGGCGCACCTCCTCCTCCGACAGGGCATATTTGCTCTGGCGAAGTTTCTCTGAGGCGTAGGTGAGATCCCAGGACTGCGGATCAGCAATTCCGAGCGAGTGGATGGCGAACGCCTGCAGCTCGGCGAGATCACGCCGAGCATGCGGCAAGGAGCGCTCGGCCAGGTCTTCCAGAAACCGCACGACATCATCCGTCGTCGGCGCCATTTTGGTGGCTAATGACAGCTCCGCAAAATTGTTAAACCCCAGCAATCCGGCCTCCTCATGCCTTAACTTGAGCAGACGCTCCATCACTTCGCCGTTATCCCATTGGCCTGCGTGCGGCCCCTGATCGGATGCCCGGGTGACGAATGCCTGATAACAGGACTCCCGCAACTCGCGGTTGTCGGCATAGGTCATGATGGCGATATAGGAAGGAAACTCCAGGGTGAACAACCACCCGTTTAGCCCCTTGGCTGCCGCCGCCTGGGCCGCCATGGCCAGTGCCGACTCGGAAAGCCCTGTCAACAGACTGGGATCCTCGATATGGCGACTCCAGGCCTGGGTAGCATCAAGCACGTTATCCTGAAACTGACTGCTTAGCTGTGAACGCTCCTGAGCATTGGCCTTGAACTGATCTTTTTCGCCGGGCGAAAGATCAACACCCGACAGCCGAAAGTCACGCAGTGCGTTCTCGATTATTTTTTTCTGTGCAGTATCCAGACCGGCGAATTCAGCGCTGTCAGCTATGCTCCTGTAGGCCAGATAAAGCCTCTCATTTTGGCCTACCTCGGTCGCGTACTCGCTCAGCAAGGGCAGACAGGCATTGTAGGCTTCACGCAAGGCATCGCTATTGACTACCGAATTCATGTGACTGACCGGCGACCAGGCCCGGTTCATGCGATCGTCAATGTCTTCGAGCGGCTCAACCAGATTACCGTAAGTGTAGGGGCCGCCCCCGGCGAGCAACTGCTCAATCGCAGCACGACTTTCGGCTATGAGTTGCTCAACCGCTGGCTGCACATGCTCGGGACGAATGGCAGTGAAAGCGGGAAGTTCGCGTGCGTCTAACAGGGGATTATTCATAATCAGTATTGGGTCAGGATTCAAAGTTGGGTTAAGACTAGGTATGCCGGGAAATGTTCAGGCTTCCGCTGGCGACAGGGCATGGGCACAATGACGGGAAGTGTTTCCCCGGATAACAACCCCCTCGCAATGAACAAGCTCCCGCCAGACTGCCAGCATGCCCCTGCAACTACCCGAAACCGTGAGCCGCTACTGGCGGTCATGCGCGAAGTTTTGCCTCCCACCGGGACCATACTGGAGGTCGCCAGCGGCAGCGGTGAGCACGCCGCTTTCCTTGCGCCACAACTTGCACCCCGCTACTGGCTGCCCTCTGACATTGATGAACGGGCGCTGGCCAGCATTACCGCCTGGCGGGCCCTGACACCCGCAGCTAACCTGCTTCAGCCAATACGGCTGGATGTTCGTGAGTCCATCTGGACGCCTGAGCAAAGCAAACCACCGCAAGCCATCACCGCCATCGTCGCCGTCAACATGATCCACATCGCCGCATGGGAGGCCTGTCTCGGCCTCATGGCCGGTGCGGGACGGCTGCTGGCAGCCGGTGGGGTGGTAGTCCTTTACGGCCCTTTCAGGCAATTGGGCCAGCACACTGCAGCCAGTAATGCGGCCTTCGATGATAGCCTTCGTCGCCGCAACGGCGAATGGGGCGTTCGTAATCTTGAGGATGTCGTGTCAGTCGCGGAGACGGAAGGATTCTCCCTTAGCAAAACGGTGGAGATGCCAGCCAATAATCTGTCCGTGATTTTCATGCGCCACTGAACAGCATGCAGATCAGGTAAGCCTTTTGTGCATTTCCAGCACATTACCTGTATCGGTCCGGCGATAGACAACCCCATCCATGAGCGTGCGGATCAGGAAAACACCCCGCCCCCGTTCGCTGAGTTCGTCGGGATCAGGCGAGGGTACCGCTTCAAGATCAAATCCCTGGCCGTGGTCATAGACGCGAACGCAGAGGTCATTCTCCTCAATAAAAATGCAGACCCGCACAGTCTGCTCCTCGTCGGTGGACGATGAGTGCTCAATCGCGTTCACCATGGCCTCGGTCAGCACCAGATTAAGATGATAGGCGAGCGCATCGCGATCCCCACTGTAGTGCTCCAGCGCACGGGCCACCTCCTCGGCTATGTTTCCAATCAGGCTGAGGTAGCGTTTCTTGTTAGGGACCACGATATCGACGTGAATGTCGTCAGCGCCAAACATGTACCCTCTCCTCCTCAGGCCGTGCCCAAGGCGTCGTCGACCGTCGGAAAAATCTCAAATACCCGATGCAGTCGGGTCAATTCGAACATCGACATCACCCGGGGCTGCAAACACGCCAGCACGAATGAGCCTGATCCCAGGGTGGCATTTTTATAGCCCGACAACAGCGCGCCCAATCCAGAGCTGTCGATAAAGCTGACCGCCGAGAGATCGACAATCACATGTTTGCCGCCGCCATCAAGGAGGGCGAGAATCTTGTCCCTGAATTCGCCTGAGTTGTGGGCATCCAGCCTCTCCTCGCTCAGTCTGATGATGGTTTTCCCATCCTTGAGCTCTGTCGACAATTCCATCCTAATTCTCCTTGGCGACAATCGGGTGATCCCAAGACCTCCCACCTGTCAGCGTGTTACTCACGATCTACCGGGACCGAAGTCGTCGATACCAGAATCTTGTCAACCCGGTTCCGGTCCATATCGACCACCTCGAAGTGAAGCCCATCCCAGACAAAATGGTCGGCGGCCCGAGGAACGTGACCCAACTGCAACATCACAAAACCGCCGATGGTGTGGAAATTTCCAGCTTCCTCATCGGGTAACGCCTCAACGTCGAATATCTGCTTGAATTTCTCGACCGTCAAGGTGCCATCCAGCAACCAGGACCCATCTGCACGCTGGACGAATTCGGGTTGCTCGTCCTCCTCCTCGTCGGATGGAATATCACCGACGATCGCCTCCAGCACATCCTTGAGCGTGACCAATCCGGCAATTTCACCGTATTCATCGACCACCAGACCCAAGGCCACCTTGGACCGCTTGAATTCCTCAAGGAGTTGCACCGGGCTCAGGGATTTCGGAATGTAATTCACAGGCCGCACCGCCGCAGCAAGATTGAGCGACTCGCCCGTCAGCGCGCGGCGCAGCAGATCCTTGGATTCAATCACGCCCAGCACATTATCCAGCCCACCCTTGCATACCGGTATGATCGAGTGAGGGCTCTCAATCAGTTTCTTGCGATTTTCCTCGACCGGGTTAGCCATATCCAGGTAGTACATATCCATGCGGGGGGTCATGATGGCACCGACCTTGAGTGCATCAAGCCGCATAACGTTGGATACCATTTCCTTTTCGCCCTTGTGGAAAACTCCCGCCTCGGTACCCTGATCAATCATCAACCGGATTTCCTTTTCGGTTACCAGGGGTTCATCAGTCTTGCTGACCCGCAGCAGCAAAAGCACCACATCCGTGGACCAACTCAGTACTTTCACCAGGGGATAGGTCGCAATAGACAGCACGTTCATGGGCCCGGCCATGAGCATGGCCACTTTTTCCGGCTTAAGCAAGGCCAGCCGTTTGGGGACCAGTTCGCCGATGATCAACGAAAAATAGGTAATGCCGATGACGACAATACTCAGGGACAGAATGCGGCTATAGGGGGCCAGTTCTGGATATTGCTGCAGCGATATCGCCAGTTTGCCGGATAATGCAGCTTCGCCGAAGGCACCGCTGAGAATGCCGATAAGCGTGATACCTACCTGAACAGTCGACAGAAAATGGCTTGGCTCATTCGCCAGTTGCAGGGCAATTCTGGCATTGGACACACCATCTTCGACAGCCTGCTGCAGCCTTATTTTTCGAGAAGAAACAATCGCGATCTCGGACATCGCAAAAAGGCCATTGAGTAAAAACAGGCCCGCCAGTATGAGAACGTCCATTCAGGGAGAGTAATAGTTAACCAAGGTTCTAGAGTAGCGAATACCCGATAAGGATGCAAAAGGGGATCAAAACCCACCGTTTAACAAGCCATGGCCTCGCCCCCGACATAGGTAATCAACCCCATGGCACTCGACCCGGCAGCGCATTAATCTCGACCGGGTGCTGGCCCCACAATTTGCGACCAGCGATACCCACCCAATGGAGCTTGCAGATGGAAAAAACCATGGAAAGACAGACTCAGGACGTGGCAAAGGACGTCATGAAATCCAGCCCGATTCCCGTCACGACCCCGTTCAGCGAATTCGACCAGTGGTTTGACGATGTTCGTCGCAACTGGATGAGTCCATTGCTGCTGGGGCGTGGCTGGCCGGACATCACCACCAGCGTCATACCCCGCATGCCGCGAGTCGATGTCATCGACCGGGCTGACGAAATATGCGTCCGTGCGGAACTGCCCGGCGTCGACAAGTCGCATCTTGAGGTGACGTTGAATGAAGATGCCCTCAGCATTCACGCCACTCGGCATACCGAGGAGACAGAGGAAAAAGGCCTCTATCACCGCCGCGAGATGAGTCACGGCGAGTTTACCCGGACCCTCAGGCTGCCATGCCCGGTAGAAAGCGAAAAGGCTAAAGCTAAATTTCAGGATGGCATACTGGATCTGACCCTGCCGAAATCACCCGGCTTCCGGCCCAGGACCATCAAGGTCGAGTAGCCAGTTAACCCATTGCGCGGCGGCTGACCTGAATCCCGGTGGGTCCTTCAGCCGCCCGCACCCTGACGGACCGATCCATATTCATTCTGGATGCCCCTCAGTCAGGCAGTACGGGCGAGGGGAGCCCCATCAGCAGGGCATCCAGCGCTGCATGGGCTTCGTCAATGCCTGTCCGTTTGAGGGAGGAGAACAGCTGCAGGGTGATTGATGCGCTGTAACGTGCCCGCAGGATGCCTTGCACCTTGTGAAGCGTATCCATGGCGGCGCCCCGACTGAGTTTATCGGCCTTGGTCAGCGCGATGTGTAACGACAGATCATAGTGCAGACACCACTCGATCATGCGTCGATCGAATTCAGTCAATGGATGGCGGATGTCCATCAGCAGAAACACCCCCTTGAGAGCCCCTCGCTTGCTAAGGTACTCCTCAATCATCCCCCCCCATGTTTTATGCATGCCTTCCGGCACCTTGGCGTATCCATAGCCCGGCAGATCCACCAGTCGACGATCTTCATCAAGCTGGAAAAAATTGAGCAACTGAGTCCGACCCGGCGTCTTGCTGACCCTCGCCAGTGATTTCTGCTGGGTAATGGTATTGATGGCGCTGGACTTTCCGGCATTGGAACGCCCGGCGAAAGCGACCTCGTAGCCCTGATCCGAAGGGGCATTGCTGAGTTTGGATGCGCTCGCCAGAAAACTGGCCTTGTGATAAAGAGAATTCAAAGAGATGCCTTAGCCTGTATCATTGGTGGGGAGAGCGCCCGCAGTATTGCGGGGCATGAGCGAACCCGCCTATTATCACCGCCCAGCGGGCCAGATGCATGATGGTTCGGCGAATTTTAAGCGTAACGCGATAATAACAATGCTTGCAGACGAGGTAGCTAAAATGGCAATCAACAGACTTTGGGCCGGCATATGTCTTCTGGGCTGCGTGTCACTGGCTTTTGCGCAAGGCAACCCCCGCGAGGGCGAAGAAAAAGTGGCCGCTTGCAGCGGCTGTCACGGGATGGACGGAAATGGCAGCGCCCCCATTTTTCCAAAACTGGCTGGACAGCATGCCAGCTATATCGTCAAACAACTGGCTGAGTTCAAGAGTCTGAAACGCGTTGAGCCAACCATGAATGCGATGGCGGAAGGACTCAGCGAAGACGACATGGCTGACATCGGCGCCTATTATTCGGAGCTCAAAATCTCGACCGAAGAGGGCGCACCCAACCCCGCAGGAGAAAAAATCTACAAAACAGGCAATCCGGCCACTGGCCTACCGGCCTGCACCGGTTGCCACAGTCCGAATGGCAACGGCAATCCGGCAGCCAATTTTCCCCGCCTCGGCGGTCAGTATCCGGCCTACATTGAGAAAACACTGGCTAACTTCAAAACCGGTGAACGCGGTAATGACATGAACGGCATGATGCGTGCCATCGCGGCCAAATTGAGCGACCAGGACATGAGCGCGGTCGCCGACTACGTGTCCACCCTCAAACATTGATGCCCCACCTGTCGGCCAGTCTGAGCCCTGGCCGGCGCATGAATTCATCCACCACCCGCCAGAGGCACCCATGATTAAAACGCTGACAGGACTTCTCACCGGCCTGATTTTACTGAGCGGTTCCGCATTTGCGGCCGAGGACTTTAAGGTTGGCACCGATTACGACCTGGTCAACCCGCCCCAGCCCACCTCCGACCCCAGCAAAATCGAAGTGCTGGAATTCTTCTGGTACGGCTGCCCCCACTGCTACCATTTTGAACCGGACCTGAATGCCTGGATCAGGAACAAGCCGGAATCGGTCAACTTCATTCGTCAGCCCGCAGTCTTCAATGAGCATTGGGCTGCCCACGCCAAAGCCTTCTTCACCGCCAGCGCATTGGGTGTGCTGGACAAGGTTCATGCGGATTTCTACGACGCTATCCAGAATAAAAAGGAGACCCTGGAATCCGAGCAGGAACTCGCCCCATTCTTCAGGGCACACGGCGTGGCCGAGGCTGACTTCCACAAGGCTTATGCCTCCTTTGCTGTTGACTCCCAGATGCGTCAGGCCACCGGTCTTGCAGCCAAGTATGGCATCACCGGCACACCCGCCATCATCGTCAACGGCAAATATTTGGTCAGCCCGGGCAAAGCCAAGTCTTTCCCGCGCATGATCGAAATCACCAACGCATTGATAAAAAAGGAGACGGGGCCCGTTGCGAGCGCACCACCGACTGCAGCCGCACCCCCAACGACAACACCCACAGCAAAGAAAAAGGCTCCGTAGGCCTTGGCGGGCTGACGCCGTGAACCGGACCCACACCACGCTCAGCCCGGTGCCCTTCCGCCATCGGGTGCGCGATGCAGCCCACTGAGACTGCGGGCGGTGTCGTTCCCCGGCGGCATCTCAGGCTGGCCAGTTTCAACATCCAGACCGGAATCAGCACAGAATCGTATCGGGATTACCTTACGGGTAGTTGGCGTCATGTATGGCCCAGCCGAAAACGCCTGCCAAATCTCAACCGCATTGCCCACGTTATTAAACCCTTTGATATTGTCGGCCTGCAGGAAGTGGACGGCGGCGGCCTGCGCAGCCACCGTATCGTACAGACCCAGTACCTGGCCGAACACGCCGGCTTCCCCTACTGGCACAACCAGATCAACCGTCGCTTCGGCACCATCGCTCTGCACAGTAACGGTCTGCTGAGCCGGATAAAGCCGCACGATGTGCATAATTACCGTTTACCAGGCCTCCCGGGGCGGGGAGCAGTCATGGCCCGTTACGGCAGGAACGGCGGGACCTCGCTTCATGTCTGTGTCCTGCATCTTGCCCTCACCCGCAAGGCAAGACTGCGGCAACTCAGCTTCGTGTCGGAACTGCTGAGCGATGCACAGCATGCGGTCGTAATGGGTGATTTCAACTGCGAGCCGGGCTCACCGGAACTGGAATTACTGACCCGCAACAGCCACCTCTGCGACCCGGGCGTTGCCGTTAGCACCTTCCCCAGCTGGAAGCCAAACCGCATGATCGACCATATTCTGGTGACCCCCAGCCTGCGGGTCGAGGATGTCAGCGTCATCCCCTTTCCGTGCTCAGACCATCTCCCCGTTGCAATGGACATTGCCCTGCCGGAGACGCTGAATCTGAGTCCCTGAGCAGGACAGTGGGGCGCCAGGTTGTCCCTTAGCTTTGAATGCAACCCGGCAACGCGACCAGCCCCTGACAGTCCGCCAACCCATCCTGAACCACCACCAGTCGCATGAGATCGGAACGGTAACCCTGCCAGCGGCCCCCTGAACGGAATCCGCCCGCCACCCGATATACACCCGGCGTCAGCCCAAGAAAGGGCACGTCCAGCCGGAGGTATCCCAGTGCGTTCAGCTTGATCTCGCCGCCATTCTGAGCAGAGTCGAAACTGGCCATCAGCAAGCCTGCGGAACTCCAGAACTGCAACACCAGATCCACCGCACCCCTGCACCCGCCGGCATGGCAGATGATGAACTGAACCGACTGGCCTGTTACGATGTGCGCCGTCTCCCGCGCAGCCTGACCGACCATCGAGAGGTCCGACAGATTCAGACTACCGATAAAATCTGCCGGCATTTCAGGCGCCAGCCCCAGAGGCTGCAACTCGCGATTGAGAAACCCGGTCGCCTCGTAATACTTGCGAAAAAGCGCATCGGTTTCACCAAAGGCCAAGGCTTCGCCATCGAACAGCAACAGGCACCGCTCGGCGATCTGCCTGACGGTCATCTCCGAGTGTGAAACCAGCAGTATTGTCGCGCCCGCCTTTTTAAGCTCTTCGAGACGCTGCAGACACCGCATTTGGAACGCAATATCGCCTACTGAAAGAACTTCATCGACCAGGAGAATATCCTGGGCAAAACAGGTCGCGATGGAGAACTCAAGCCGGGCGTACATACCGTCCGAATAATGCCTTACCGGCGCATCCAGCGCTTTTGCCAGACCCGCAAAGTCAACGATCCGATCAAGCATGCCGTCGATTTCGGTTTTGCTGAAGCCTGCCCCGGAAAGGCGGATGTAGATATTCTCACGCCCCGTCAACAGAGGCTGAAGGCCATTGCCCAGCCGAATCAGCGAGGTGATCGCGCCGTTGACATCGATACGGCCGCGCTCGGGCCGGAAGTCTCCGTTAATCAGCTTGAGCAATGTGCTCTTGCCTGCACCATTAGGCCCGATGATACCGATGCACTCACCGGCGTGTGCCTCGAACGACACGCCGTTCAACGCCCAAAACTCGTCCTTGCGCAGAGCCGTTGGTTTAGAACGCGCTGTCAGCCGCCGCAACGGCTCGACCAGCGCCTGCCAGAAGGATGCAGAGGTAGTGCGGCAGAATTTCTTGGCTATCCCGCTACAGCGGATGCGGGGGGTGCTCATGGCCTTGTCCGGTCAGGCAAAGGGCGGGCAGGCGCCAGATGACTCCCCTCAAGTCAGGCGGTGGAGGACATGGCATCAGCGGAAACATCAGCGGTTTCGCCCTGGTTATCAGGATGTTGCTCAATCTGGGATATCACTTCATTCGAGGCCAGCACCAACCCCTTGCGGTAATAGTCACTGGCTGTCGCAAAGTCCCGCTGCGCCTGATAGAAATCGCCGATTAACCTGCAGGCCTCGACGCTGGGTTCAACCGCGAGGCTTTTCTGCACATACTCGCGTGCTTTTTCGGGCTGGCCTGCGCGTATCGCCAGTTTGGCAAGCACCCTGAGCAGAACCGCATCGTCCGGGTGAGGCGCCAACCAGGCCTCGGCGCTCAGCAGATGCTGTTGGGGGTCAGCGGCATTGATGCAGCCGTACAACACCAGTAGCGTTTCGTTCCAGTCCTTACCCAGTGCCAGCCGGATATCCTCCTCGACTTCCTGCCCCGCACCGGCGTCAATCATGGCAGCACCGTAAAGGGCATCCAGACCGGCGAGGCCCCGAATATGCATAGGGACATGTCGCCATATTTCACGAATGACTGCGGCATCGCGGGTCTTGGCCTTTTCCTTCAGCAGTGCGCTATAAGTCTCGGTCTCCAGGAGTTTGACCTCGGCTTCGAGCATCACCCGGGTATTGCGCAAATGCGGCATCAGCCGATGCAATGCCTCCCAGTTGGCGGTCTGTGCATAAGCCTGATGCATGAGCCTGAGTACGGCCGCATGGGTGGGCGCGATCCGGTTGAGGTCGGTCAGGGATTCCAGCGCCTCATCGAACTGACGACTGGAGAGTTGCAGTTCGGCCCGGGTCAAACCTATGGCCAATTCGGCCTCGGGCACGCTTTTCTGGGCCAACCGGAGGTATTCCTCGCGCTGCTCATGGGCACCCCGGGAATGGGCGGCACGGGCCGCCGTGAGATAGTTAATCAGTGGCACACCACTATCAGCCGCGTGACGGATCAGATTACGTTCGGCCTTTTCCCAATGACCCTCCGCCGTTTCGATGAGGCCTGCAATCAGCGCCTCCTGTGAGCGCTTGCCGCGTATCTCACTTTCCCGCCGCTTGATGACCTTGGGCAGTCTGGCAGCACCATACATGAGGCGAATGGAGACATAAAACAGCACGAAACAGGTGACCAGCACGACCAGCACAAAGTACAGCGACGTCTCCAGTACCCAGTCACCCAGACCGATGATGACATAACCCGCATTGCCAGCCGCCACCAGATGGTTATAGCCCCAGACAGTCAACCCCAAAACCAGAAAAAATCCCGCCAGGGAAAAGACGATTTTTCTTTTCACGGCTGTGCTCCCGCGTCTACCGGAACGGTCGCTGGCGCTGTTTCAGCCGGCACGACCTCGGGGCCAACCGGCGATTCAGCTGGCGCCTTGCTGGTTTCCGGTGCGTCCTTGACCGCTTCTGGCTTGGCCGCATCGGGCATTCCGGTCGGCTCACTCACGGGCGGGGTTTTGCCCTTTCTAACCCCCGCCAGCGGCTTTTTTGATGTCTCTTTTGCTTTTCCGCCCCCTTCTTTGGCAGGCGCAGGCTCCGGAACCGCAGTCGGCGCCACGACCTTCGACTCGCCCGGCAGAGACGGTGCCGTTTCCGGAACGGCAACAGGTGCCGCTTCAGCCGGAATGGATGTTTCGCTTTCCTTGGGCAGTCTGAGCGCGGCCTCCTCATGCT
>JBKCCF010000002.1:0-2181 GCA_046305255.1 Methylococcaceae bacterium | reverse complement strand
TGCTGGTACCACGGGCCGAAACGCTGGTTGTGCCCTGTTGGCAGACCTCCAGCGCTTTCAGGAAGGGATCGGTTTTGGCCTCCTGATGGTAGCCCAGTGCATCAAGACAGGTGAGGTAGCCCGTCGCATCAATGCTAGCGGCAGGATCGGCAGAGCGGTCTGCGGTTTTGGAGGGGTTTTTGGCCCGGCAAAGCTGGGCATCCTGATAATACTGGCGGGTCTTGTTGGCGACGGCCTCGGACGGTGTATTCGCCGCGCAGGCCGATTGCAGCACCATGAGGGTCGCGGCCAGCGTCGCGTACCACCGGCCCCCCGATGACCGGGCCGCTGGCCGCCCGGCCGTTTCGCGGGTGGGCAGGGTGAAGGCAAGGATCATGCTCTGAAACTCCCGAAGGTAAGAAAAAACAGGCATCGCCGTCGCGGCCGCCTGGATGGATTCGCCATCGTACTGCGAAACGCTCATGGATTCATGCCCCCCTGCGACATGGGCGCTGCCGGGGGCCGATAGCGGAAATAGGCCGCGCAGGCGCCTTCCGAGGAAACCATGGTAGCCCCCAGCGGGTTAATGGGGGTGCAGCGGCTGCCAAAAGCGGGACACTGATCGGGCCTGATCAGGCCCTGCAGAACCTTGCCACCTAGACACTCGGCAGGTTCTGGAGTCGCCGCTGCCGGCAGGTCGAAACGCCGCTCGGCATCGAATGCCGCGTAGGCCTCGCTCAGGCCCCATCCGCTGGCCGGCAGGGTGCCGAGTCCCCGCCATTCCCGATCGACGCTGCGAAATACCTCGGCCATCAAACGCTGCGCCACCTGATTACCGTCGGGGCGGACCACCCGCCGGTACTGGTTTTCGACCTCATGCCGCCCCGCTTCCAGCTGGCGCACACAGGCCATGATGCCGTTCAGCATATCGACCGGCTCGAAGCCCGTGACGACAACAGGTACCCGGTAACGGTCAACGATGACCTGATATTCAATGCTGCCCATGACCGCACAAACATGGCCGGCCGCCAGAAAACCCTGTATCCGGCACTCGGGTGAGGCGAGCAGGGCTGTCATCGCGGGTGGTACCCGCACATGGCTGACCAGCAGCGAGAAATTCGTGAGCCCTTCCTGCCGTGCCTGAAATACGGCCATGGCCGTAGCGGGCGCCGTGGTTTCGAAGCCGACGGCGAAGAATACGACCTCCCGGTTCGGATGCTGGCGCGCGATCTCAAGGGCCTCCAGCGGCGAATAAACCACCCGGACACCGCCACCCGCCGCTCTGGCCGTGAGCAGGTCGCCGTGTGAGCCCGGCACCCGCAGCATGTCCCCGTAGGAACACACCACGGTGTCGGCGCGGGCGGCGAGGGTGATGGCCTGATCCAGACTGGAGGCGGGCGTTACGCACACCGGGCAGCCTGGGCCGTGAATCAACTCCAGCCCTGCCGGTAGCAACCGGTCGATGCCGTATTTGAGTATGGCGTGAGTCTGACCGCCACAGACTTCCATCAGCGTCCAGGGCCGACGGCAGAGTTGGGCCAGCTGGTCGCTCAGTTGCCGGACCCGCGCCGGGTCGCGGTACTCATCGACATATTTCATGGCGGCGAGTTGTCCTGTTCGGCAGCAAAGGCGGCACAGGCCGCGAGACTCGCCCTTGCTTCAGTCTCGTCCAGCTGGGTGATGGCAAAACCGGCATGAACGATGACCCAGTCCCCCACCTCCGCCTCGGGAGTGAAAGCCAGACTGATGTCCTTGAAAACACCGCCGCAGCTGATCCGGCCCATCCGGTCGGGAGTGTCTGATGCTGACAGGCTGACGATCCGGGCGGGAACAGCTAAACACATGAGAACCTCCACCATGCAGGCACCGCGGTGCCGAATCAGCGGGCCGGCAAAGCCGCACCTGCTGTAATGCGGCTACAATAGCGGGATTTGCTGACGCTTGATACTCGCGACATGAAAGTCCTGCATTGCTCATGGATACCCGAGACCACCGATGCATTCATCCAGGGCGGCGATTTCTGGCTGTGGGTCGAAGAGGCCTCGGCACAGGTCGTCAAGGGTGAGCACCGGCATCCGCGCCAGCTCCAGAAGGCCGACCTGATCGGCTTCCTCGAAAACAGCCTGGGGCTATCGATTTCTGCCTATGAGCGGCGCTTCAATTTCACCCCGCAATCGGTCCTGTTGCCGACACGAGAAGGTG
>JBKCCF010000001.1:0-2260 GCA_046305255.1 Methylococcaceae bacterium | reverse complement strand
TGACAGTCTGCGGGAGGCGCGCCATGTCCATTGACCGCAGCACCCAACTCAAGGCTCTTAACCTCTACGGCATGGCCGCCGCCTGGAGCGAATGGCAGGCCGAAGCGCCCAGGCAACCCGCGCTCCCGGACGTCTGGCTGTACCGGCTCATCGAAGCCGAACAAGCCGACCGCCAGGCCCGCAGTCTGCGCTATCAGCTCAAGACCGCACGCTTTCCCATCCATCGCGACTTACTGGGTTTCGTCTGGGCGGAAACGCCCCTGCAGCAAGCCCAGGTCGAACAACTGGCTACCGCCGGTTTCATGGATCAAGCCCGTAACCTGATCCTGGTCGGTGGCACCGGTACCGGCAAGTCCCATGTCGCGACGGCCCTGGGGATAGCCGCCATTCACCTCGGCAAGCGCGTCCGCTTCTACAACGCCGTGGACCTGGTCAACCAACTGGAGAAGGAGAAACAACAGGGCAAAGCCGGTAACCTGGCCAAACAACTGGTCCACATCGACGCCGTCATCCTTGATGAACTGGGCTACCTGCCGTTTCCGGACTCCGGCGGGGCCTTGCTGTTCCACCTGATCAGCCAGCTCTATGAAAAGACCTCGCTGATCATCACCACCAACCTTAGCTTCGCCGAATGGGTACAGGTCTTTGGCGACGCCAAGATGACCACTGCGCTACTCGACCGCATCACCCATCACTGCGACATCCTCGAAACCGGCAACGACTCCTACCGGTTTAAACAGCGCAAAAAGGGCACTCAGGCACTCTGACTTAACCCTCTCAACTGGAAACTTTTCGGCGCTGACACCTGGAAAGATTTCGGTGCTGATTGACAGCCCAGGAGATGGTGTTCGACGCCCATGAGCGGGCCTTCGCCTTCTTCGGCGGCGTGCCGGTGCGGATGGTCTACGACAACTTGAAGACGGTGGTCGAGACGATCTTTGCCGGGAATGTCAAACGGACAGATGGAGGCGTGACGGGGTTCCTGAAACCTCAGCCCAACAGGGACGTCGATTCCTTAGCGTACGATATTTTCCGTTTCGTGAGCGGCCCCCTTCCCTTGCAGTAGGATTTTTCTGTTTTCTGAAGCAGCCCCAGATAGTGCCTTGTGATACAGTGAATGCGTGTATCTAAATAGGGGTTCTGAAATGGCTACTTCGATTCGTCTCGCTCCTGAAACTGAGAAAAGGCTTAACTACCTCGCATCCCATACTGGGCGAACAAAGGCTTACTACCTGCGAGAAATCATCGAACAGGGCATTGAGGAAATGGAGGACTACTACCTTGGTGCCGATGTGTTGGAACGTGTCCGCAAAGGGCAAGAAGAGGTGCATTCCGCTGCTGACGTGAGGAGAGACCTTGGTCTGGACGATTGATTACGCGGATACGGCCAAAGGACAGCTTCGCAAACTCGACAAGCAGATGGCGCGACGTATTGTTGACTTCATGGACGAGCGCATCGCCGGACTTGAGAACCCACGCAGCACGGGCAAGGCATTGACCGGCCCGCTGGGTGGTTTATGGCGCTACCGAGTGGGCGATTGTCGGGTTATTTGTGATATTCAGGACGGCGCTTTGCGCGTACTCGTGGTGCAGGTGGGCAACCGGGGCGAGATTTACCGATAGTCTGGCGGCTGGCGAAGTATCTCGAACTGGCGATACAGCCGCGCCAACTCCTCCTTCAATTCCGCCGACCGGGTTTCGGCAGCCTTGGCCCGCTCATCGAGGCGGGCGTTCTCGACGTGAAGAATGGCGGTGCTGTTCTCCGCTACGGCCAGAGCCGAGGCCCGGGTGGCCATCAGGAGGAAAGCAGCCAGGGCCAAGACCTTGAAGGCTATCAGCCTGCCTTATGACTACATTACTAAATCGTGATTGGACCCCTCTGGATGATCACCCGTAGAGTAAACCCCAGAATCTTTTCATTTTCATCCTCGTTAGGCCCGTTTTCATGAGAAGGCGATATGCCTTATTTGAGACCGGGCTTATTTTTTAAAATTTTCATCATAAAAAAAAGGCAGGGCGCGATAGCGCATCGCCGGAAACCACTTAGCTACCTGCTCCCCGATGTTTCCCGCGTTCTCCTTTCGACCCTTTATCCTGCCCGACCTCGCGCCTAGTTAACTTGGGGGTGCAGGGGGCGTAGCCCCTTGCCCTATTGGGTTTTGTCCGAAGGACGTCCTTTTCATTAATTATTGTGTAAATAAGAGTGAATAAGAGCCGCCACTTAGATTCAAAGAGGCTGTCACTTAACTCATCTTGTTTA